>JAAELP010000348.1 GCA_024226535.1 Planctomycetota bacterium
CCGCTCGGCCGTGGCATCGACGACGTTGATGTGCGCGTGCACGAGACGAGCCGGGTCCACGGCGACATCGACGGGAAGGACGACCGACCGGTGGTCGACGTCGGTCTCGTCCACGACGAACTCGATCGTCTCGGCGCCGGTTTCCACGCAGACGAGCAGCATGTGGGCGCCGAAGAAGTGATCGTCGAACCAGCGCGTCGCGCGGGCGAACCGGCTGTCGGGAGCGAATCCGTCGATCCAACTGTCCTGGACCCGGAGCCGCTGGAGACCGAACCCGGCGAGGATCAGCACCACGACCATCCCCGCGATGACCCACCGCGCGTTGCGGGCGGCGAAGCCGGCGATCCACGTTGACCACGCCGCCAGCGGCGCCGCGCCCCGTGGGGCCAGGCGAGCCGGGGCGACGAGCACCAGCAGGGCCGGGGTGACCGTCAGCGACCAGAGCAGGCAGACGACGATGCCGAGCGCGGCGAGCAGACCGAAGGCCCGTACCGGCGCGATCGGCGACAGCGCGAACGCCGCGAACGCCGCCGCGGTCGTCACCGAGGTGCGCACGATCGCCGGCGCGACGTCGTCCATCGTGGCCAGCACACATGCGGCGCGATCGCCACTGTCCGGCTGCGGCGGGCCGCCGGCGAGACGCTGCTGGTAGCGGGTCATGATGTGCACTTCGTCGGCGACGCCGATCGAGGTGAGGATCACCGGCAGGACGGCGATCGTCAGGTAGACCGGCACACCGCACCAGCCCATTACCGCGAAGACCACCGTCAGGCAGACGCCGACCTCCAGGAGCGGGATCGGCACCGCCGCGAGACGCCGGAAGGCCGCGAGCAGGACGAGCGCCATCACCGCGATCGCCACCGGGACCAGGCCGAAGACGCGGCCGAGTCGGCGCGGCAGACCGCCGAGGGAGCGGTCGGCGGAGGTGATCGGCTGGTCCGCCGGCGGCGTCTCGCCGAGCAGGAACTCCGGCACCCCGAGATCCTGGAGGATGTGCGCCCCGAGCAGCGCCTCGGCGACCGGCGCCCCGATCACGTCGATCGTCTCACGCCCCCCCGCGGCGTCGTCGACGATCGCGCGGATGTCACGGTAGAGCGTGTCGCGCGCCTCCGACGCCGGGACGCCGACGTGGATCGCGGTTCCGCTCGCGTCGTCGGAGACGAGCGTGCCGATGTGGATCCCGAGCGCTTCGACCTCGTCGCGCACACGCTCGACTTGCTCGGGCGTGTCGGGAGGCGGTTGAAGCAGCGTGTAGAAGTCGAGCGTGCCGGGGTGATTGCGGTCGCCCTTCTCGGTGGCGAGGCTCGTGATCCGTGAGCGATCGACTCCCTCCAGAACGGCGAAGGCGTCGGTGAGGCTCGCCACGAGACGCAGGGTGTCGACGTTGTAGACGCCGTCGGGGTGCTCGGTCCGGACGAGGACGATGACGAGATCCTCGACGCCGAAGACCTCGCGGATCTCCGCGTCGGTCCGGACCTCGGGGGCGTCGGCCGGCACGAGTGCGTGCCCGTCGGTCCGCAGTCGGAGCCGCCCGATCCCCGGGGCCAGGGCGGCGGTCACCAGCAACGCGACTAGGATGGTCGCCACGGGATGTCGCACGCCGGCTCGGTACAGAAGGCTCACGGACGGGCCCTTATAGCACCAACAGGGGGCGGCCAGTCGTGGCTCCGATTCCGCCGCCGCCGGGTGGCATCGGAGCCAGCGAGGCACCACCAAGGGGGTTGCCGGGGCCAAGTACCTGTTTTTTACATCATTTTGGGTTGTGTTCGAACACCCCCCAAGTAGGATCCGTCGATGAAGCCAGGCCGGCGGCATGCGGGTCGTCCGGGTCGTCGGCGAGCAGGATCAGGACCGGGGGGGCCTGATGGGGTCTGGGATGACGCATCATCCAGCAGCGGGGTTGCAGGTCGGATGTGGTGCCATGCGCACCGCGTCCACCTGTTCGTGCGCAGTCACTGCTAAAAGGACACGAAGATGACTTGCTTACGTGGGTGCAAGAGAGTCGGGGTCGCTCTGGGTATGACACTGGCGATCACCGGCGGCGCGTGGGCGCAGCCGTGCGAGGTGCCGGACAACGGCGGAGGGACGATCTTCCTCCCGCCGGACGGCTGCGGCTACCTCAGCCCGCAGGACGTCCACATCATCATCGATGGGCTTCCGGCGGGGACGACGATCATCGTCGACACCGAGCACGCGAAGTTCTTCAACACCACGCGGGCCCCCGGCGGCGACCTCGGTGGTGAGATCGAGACCTTCGAGTCGCTCCTGTTCATGAACATGCAGGGCACCGGAGCCCTCGCGGGGTTCAACCGCAACATCGGGATGCAGGTGAGCTGCGAGGTGCACACCGGGCCGCGCACCGCGGGCGACCCGGTGCAGGACTTCGACAACCTGATGAAGAACCTCCAGGGTCAGCTCTTCGGCGACCCGGACTTCTGCCAGCTCCAGATCGTCGCGGGTGACAACCACGGTCTCCCGAGCCCGGGTCACACGACGCTCACGCGTCTGGGCCCGCCCGGAAGCAACTTCAACGTCGATAGCTTCTTCGACATCGCCTACCGGATCGACTTCCAGGGCTGCCCCGGAAGCATCCTCGAAGGCTTGGGTGGCAACACCCAGGGCACCGTCCACATGCAGGCGGGCGGTCCCGTCGGTGGCTGCGTGCCCGATCCCGCCGCCGGCGGCTGCGCTCCCTCCTCGTCCTGCCCGGCACCGAACGAGTGCGTGCCGACGTGCGCGAACTTCGACCCGGCGACCGGCGCCCTGATCCTCACCGAATGCGACTGCCGCGGTCCGCAGGACTGCCAGCTCGTGATGCCCTCGGGTGCCGGCGACGGTCCGGGTGGCCCCTGCACCGTGCCCGAAGGCCCTCCGGGAACCGTCACCCTGCCGCCGGCCGGGTGCGAGTACCTGTCGCCCGACGAGGTGCACTTGATCATCGACGGTCTGCCCCCGGGCACGACCATCGAGCTGGAGCCGATCCACAAGAACTTCATCTGCAAGCAGGGCCCGGTCGGCTTCCCCGGCTGTCCCCCGCCGGGAGTCTGCGAAGAGCCGGGTGGCAACCTCGGCGGCAACGTGGACTGCTTCTCATCGGAGCTGGAGCTGAACCTGACGGGCACCGGCGATCTCGCCGGCTTCAACCGGCAGATCACCATCCCGGTCGCCTGCCAGGTTCACACCGGCCCGCGGAACCCCGGTGACGCGGTGCAGTCGTTCCCGACCGACATGTTCGAGCTCCAGGGCGCGATCTCCGGCGGCGACCCGGACTTCGACCAGCTCAGCGTCACCGGCGGCACCAACAACGGCCTGCCGAGCCCGGGACACACGACCCTGACGCAGCTTCCCAGCGGGAACTTCGTCGTGGACAGCTTCTTCGACATCACCTACCAGATCGACTTCCAGGGCGCCCCGGGCAGCATTCTCGAGGGCTTCGGCGGCACGACGACCGCGACGATCCGGATGCAGACCGGCGGCCTGCCGGAGTGCGCCGGCGCCTGCCCGCCGGGCACGATCTGCGACCGCACCGTCATCGTGCTGCCCGACGGCACGATCGACATCTGCTGCGACTGCGTGCCGGACGTTCCGCCGGACTGCGAGCCCCTGCCCGACGGTTCGGGCTGCCAGGCCGCTCCGTGCGACGGCGGCGCGAACGACGAGTGCGTGCCGGTGTGCATCGAGTACGACCCGCTCACCGGCGCGGCCATCGTGATCGCGTGCGAGTGCCGGGAGCACGGCGCGTGCTCGATCGACCCGGATGTGCTCCTGCCGCCGTCGGGTGATGGCGCCAGCGGCAACGCGTGCACGGTGCCGCCGGGCCCGCCCGGAACGGTCACGCTGCCGCCGGCCGGATGCGCGTACCTGACGGCGGACGAGGTGCACATGATCATCGACGGGCTGCCGCCCGACACGACGATCGAGCTGGCGCCGATCCACATCGACTTCATCTGCAAGACGCAGCCCGGCGCCGGGTTCCCCGATTGCCCGCCGCCTGGAACCTGCGAGGAGCCCGGTGGCGAGTTGGGTGGTCAGCTCGACTGCTTCCAGTCGAACCTGAACTTCCAGCTCACCGGCACCGGCGATCTCGCCGGCTTCAACCGGACGCTCAACGTCCAGGCGCTGTGCCAGGTCCACACCGGGCCGCGCGCCGCGGGTGATCCGGTCCAGGAGTTCCCGACGCAGATGCACTTCCTCCAGGGAGCGATCTTCGGCGATCCGGACTTCGCCCAGCTCACCATCATCGCCGGCAACGGCAACGGGCTGCCGAGCCCGGGCCAGACGACGCTGACGCAGTTGCCGAGCGGCAACTTCAACGTCGACAGCTTCTTCGACGTCACCTACCAGATCGACTTCGTGGGCGAGATCGGAAGCGTGCTCGAGGGATTAGCCGGCACGACCACGGCGACCGTGCGGATGGCGACCGGCCTCCCGGCCGGCGGCGTCTGCCAGGGCACGTGCCCGCCGGGTCAGATCTGTGTCGAGACCCGCGTCGTCAACGCCGACGGCACGATCACGATCTGCTGCGATTGCGTGGACGATCCGTGCCCGTGGGACCTCAGCGGCAACGGCAGCGTGGACTTCGCGGACATCCTCCAGGTGATCGCCAACTGGGGACCGTGCCCGCTGCCGTGCCCGCCGTCGTGCTTCGGCGATCTCAGCGGCAACTGCGCCGTGGACTTCGCGGACATCCTCCAGATCATCGCGAACTGGGGACCGTGCTAGCGACCACGTGACCGCAGGATGACCTGACGAAAACCTGAGCCCCGGCCGATCTTTCGGCCGGGGCTTTTTCGTGCCCGTCCTCGCAGTACGATCGCCCCCGTGACCCGTCGTCCCCTTGCACTCCTCCCGCGTCTCGCGCTCGCCTTCCCGAGGATGACGATCGTGATCGGCGTGATCGCGGTCGCGCTCGCCGCCGCGGGGCTGCCGCGTCTGGCGATCCGCACCGACGGGCGCAGCCTCGTGCCCGGGAGCGCCCCTGAGGTCGCGTACGACCGGTCCGTGCGTGACGAGTTCGGCGTGCGCGACCAGTTCGTCGTGGTAATCACGAGCGACGCCGACGATGGCATCTTCACGGCGTCCACGCTCGCCCTGGTGCGCGAGGTGACCGAGCGGCTCCAGGCGTTGCCCGGGGTCGACCCCGCGGACGTGATGAGCCTCGCCACGGAACGCGGCGATCGCGTCTGGCCGGGGACGCTCGACTTCCGCCCGTTCCTCGACCCGGTCCCCCGCACCGACGTTGAGGTGCGGCGTGTCCGCTCGGACCTTCGCGTCATCGACCTGTACTCCGGCACCATCGTGTCGCGTGACGAGCGCTCCGCCGGGATCTTCATCGGCGTGCCCGCGGGCGTCGATCGCACGCACCTGCACCGGCAGGTGCTCACGCTGCTGGCCGAGTACCACGACCGAACCGAGCGTTTCGATCTCGTCGGCGGCCCGGTCGCGGAGACGCTTCTCGGAACCCACCTGCTCGACGACCTGGGCATCCCCGACCGGATCACGGGCACGCGTGTCGCCCGCGACGCACCGAAACGCGACGACCCGGAGGCTGGCGCGGCGTACCGGTTGCGCCTGCTCGTGGCGCGCACCGTCGGCCTCATGCCCGTGGCGATCGGCGTGATGGCCCTCGTGTTCTACGTGTTCTTCCGGCGGCTCGCGGCCGCGCTCCTGCCGCTGGTGGAGGTCGGCGCGTGCCTGCTGTTCACGTTCGGTCTGATGGGCTGGCTGGGCGTGCCCGTGTACCTGACGATCGCGGTGATGCCGGTCATCCTGACCGCGGTCGGCGTGGCCGATGAGATCCACGTATTCCACCGATTCCGCGAGCACGCCCGCGCCCACCCGCCCGATGTCGCCCGGGCGAAGGGCCGTGAGATCGTCGCCGACACGATGCGAGAGATGACGCGGCCGGTGGTCAAGACCTCGGTCACGACCGCGATCGGATTCCTCTCGTTCGCGTTGTCGCCGATCGGCGCCGTGCAGGCGTTCGGAGTGTTCACCGCGATCGGCGTGGCGTTCTGCATGCTCTGGTCGCTGACGGTCATCCCAGCCTCGCTGCGGTGGCTCGGCCCGGCGCGGCTGGTGACGGCGCCGCGGCAGCCCGGCGCCACGCGCCGCTCGCCGATGCGATGGCTCGGCGGCGCCATCGCCCGCCGCCCCGCCGCCGCGCTCGCGATCTTCGGCGTGGTCATCGTGGCCGCTCCGTTCGGGGCGGCGCGGGTCATCGTGCAGGACAGTTGGATCGACGGCTTCTCGCCCGACAGCGTCTTTCGCCGGGCGATGCTCGACTTCAACGAGCGGTTCCTGGGAGCGCACGTGCTTCTCGTCACGTTCGACGCGGGCGCCGCCGCGTCCGACCTGCGGTCTGATCCGGATCTCATCCGTGCCGCCGGCGACCTCGAGTCGTTCATCGCCGACCGGCGCGAGGATGCCGTGGGCGGTGTGCTCGGCCCCTGCCGGTACGCGACGACCTCGAACTTCCTGCTCAGCGGCCGCCAGGAGCAGTACGCGCGGGTCCCGGAGACCGCCTCGCGTCTCACCCGGGTCTGGGACGAGTTCGAGCGCGTCCGCGGAGCACCGCGTCTGCGCAACCTGCTCAGCGCCGACGCGCAGCGGGCCGTGGTCACCGTGTTCCTCGGTCACGCCAACTTCCGGGACACGGCGCGGCTCATGGACGAGATCCGCCGCTACGAGCGCGAGCATCTCGCGCCGCGCGGCATCTCGCTGGACTTCGCCGGGGACGTCGCGGTGAGCCAGACGCTCATCGGCGCGATCGTGTCGACGCAGGTGCGGTCGGTCCTGCTGTCGATCGTCGGGATCTTCCTCGTGACATCGCTGCTCGGGCGATCGCTCCGCTGGGGCGTGTTCTGCACGCTCCCGTGTGCGATCGCCGTGCTCGTCAACTTCGCGGCGATGGGCGTCGTGGGCGTACCGCTCGCGGTCGCCACGTCCATGTTCGCGGGCATGACGCTCGGCATCGGCGTCGACTTCGCGGTACACCTGATGGAGCGTTTCCGGCTGGCCCGCGAACGCGGGGCCGGGGACCGCGATGCCATCGCCGACGCCGTCGCCGCCACGGGACCGGCCGTCGTCGTCGACGGACTCGCCGTGGCGCTGGGCTTCATGGTGCTGCTGCTCTCGCAGGTGCCCGCGAACGCGCGTCTCGGCGGGCTGCTCGCGCTCAGCACGCTCGCGTGCCTCGGAGCAACGCTGATCCTGCTCCCCGCGCTGCTCGCGGTGTGGCCGCCGCGCGGCCGCGGGGCGGGCCGAGGGATCGCTTCGGGGCGCGCCGAGTGAACTGAGATGACCCTACGCCGCGCGGGCGGGAGCCGCGGCGTCGCGCTGGAGGGCGTCGATCGACAGGGCCTCGCCGGCCACGATCAGCACGTCGCCTTCGTGAAGCGGCTCGTCGGCGCGGGGGCGCATCCGGGTGCACGCATCGGGGCGCTTCAGCGCGATCAGCGCCACGCCGTCGTGGCTCGCCGCCTTGTCCCGGATCGTGGAGCCGTCGAGCTGGGAGCCCGGCTCGACGCTGATCTCGGCAAGCTCGAAGTCCTCGGTGCGGTCGTTCGTTCGGTCGAGGAAGTCCGCGAGGTTCGGCTTGAGGATCGCGTTGACGATGCTGAAGCCGCCGGAACGGACCGGGGAGATCACGCGCGTCGCGCCCGCACGCTGGATCTTCCGGATCGCGTCCTCGTGCTCGGCCCGGCTCACGATGACGAGTTCGGGGGCCTGCTCGCGGGCGGTGAGCGTGATCACGATGTTCGTGGTATCCGAGCCCGTGACGCAGGCGATGCCGCGAGCGCGCTGGATGCCCGCCTCTTCGAGCACGTCGTCGTCGGCCGCGTCGCCGACGAGGGCCAGGTGCCCCGCGTCCACGATCTCGGAGACGTTGTCGACATCCGGGTCGATGGCGATGAAGGGGACGCCTTCCCGGGCGAGGTACTGGCAGACGGCGCGCCCGATGCGACCGAGACCGCACACGATGAAGTGGTCTTCGAGATTGAGGATGCGGTTGTTCATCTTCCGCTCCCAGACGAGCTGATGGTTGAACAGCAGCGGGAGCACCTGTCCCGCCCAGTAGGTCACGACGCCGAGCCCCACGACCACGAGTCCGATCGTGAACATCTCGCCGGTCTCGGAGAGTCCGTAGTCCCCGTAGCCGATGGTGGTCAGCGTGATGATCGTGAAGAACAGCGCCTGTGCGAAGCCCCAGCCCTCCACGTACATGTAGCCGATCGTGCCGGCGGCGAGGATTCCGACGAGGATGAGCGTCGTCCTCACCAGCGTGCTTTGCGGCCGTACGCGCGGAGGGGCCAGGAGCTTGTTGCGCGGAGACTTCACGACCGGGTTATCGGCGTCCCCCGGGCTGGGCTTGAGGGCGGAGCGAGGATCGGCCTATGATCGGCACCGATGATGGAACACCCCCCCAACATGCCGACCGCGGTCGAGATCGCCGAGGTCGTGAAGCGCGAGCGTTACCCCGAGGCGTCGGTCGTCTTCGTCACCGGATCGATGGTGCGCGGGGCCGCGACGCCTTCCTCGGACCTCGATCTCGTCGTCGTGTTCGATTCGGTCGAGCGCGCGTATCGAGAGACGTTCCGCTACACCGACGTTCCGGTGGAGGCGTACGTCCACGACATCGCAACGCTGAGGTACTTCCTCGAGGTGGCGGACCGGCGCGACGGGGTCGCGGGCCTCGCGTTGATGGTGGACGAGGGCATCCCCATTCCGGAAACGTCGCACCTGTCCGAGGAGCTCCAGGCGATGGCGCGGCGCGTGCTCGCGATCGGCCCAACGGCCTGGAGCAACGAGGAACTGGACGCATCGCGGTACATGATCTCGCGTTTCCTCGAGGATCTCGCGGCACCGCGGTCGCACGATGAGGGGCTGGCCACGGCGACCTCGCTGTACGCGGCCCTGGCGCGTCACGCCTTCCGCGCCCGGGGACGCTGGGCCGCGACGGGCAAGGAGATTCCACGGCGTCTGCGCGCGATCGCGCCGGACCTGGCCGCGAGCTTCGCCGACGCGTTCGCGCGTCTCTTCGAACGCGGCGAGACCGGTCCGGTCACCGACCTCGCCGACGGCATCCTCGCCCCCGACGGCGGGAAGCTGCTCGACGGATATCGAAGCGACGCGCCGGCGGACTGGCGCCGGCCGCTCTGATGAAAGCAGGCCGGAGCGTGAACTCCGGCCTGCGTGTCGATCATCGATTCGGCGCAGTCGTCAGCATGGGTTGCATCCGACGCACCGGTAGAACGCGATGCAGAAGCACCCGGGCTGGGCGCACGGCCGGATGACACAGATGAACGTCGGGCACGGGGGCGTCGGGCACGGTCCGATCA
This sequence comes from Planctomycetota bacterium, assembly GCA_024226535.1. GTDB lineage: Bacteria > Planctomycetota > Phycisphaerae > Phycisphaerales > SM1A02 > JAAELP01. The sequence continues at coordinate 9,342 of JAAELP010000348.1, forward strand.
CCGGGCAGAGCAGGAAGACCTTGCCGCCCGGCGGCGCGAGGCACGGGCCCGGGCAGATGATGCCGGCCGGTGAGAAGCACGGCGTCGCCCCGATGAACGTGTAGGTGCACAGGCCCGGCGGCGGCGGTGGTGGCGGGCACGTGAAGTGCGCCGCTCCCGGCGAGTTCGCCGGCACGTGCGGCGGAAGACCCTGCGTGTCGTCCGGACCCGTGTCGCGGGCGATGAAGAACGTCTCGCTCGGGCAGAAGAAGCTCCCGTCGGCCGGCGGCAGCGTGGACCACGGCATCGGGCCGCCCTGCCAGCTCAGGTCGATCGGAGCGAGCCCGTCCTCGTCGAAGTCGAGGATCCGAATGCGCACCTGGTCGGGCGGAATGACGCCCTGGTCGAGCAGGTTCAGGTCGTTCTCGTTGGCGAACGCGAGACGCGGCTTGATCGGGATGATCGACGTCGCGGTGCCGCCGGTCGGGTGCGTCTTGGTGACGTCGAGCTGGCCCTGCTGCTGGTTGGCGGACAGGCCCATCGCCATCATCCAGTTCTCCTGGCTGCCGCCGGTGTTCACGACGACCGGCTCGACGCCGACGAGGCTCAGCTCGACGAGCTCGATGCCGACGGTGACCTGCGTGCCGATCGGGTCGGCGCCGAGGTCGATCGCCGCGCTGCGTCGCACGACCGTGTCGACGAGCCCTCGGAGACCCTCGGTGCCGGGATCGCCGAAGCCGGCGAGCTTGATCGGGCCGATGAACGGATCCGAGCCGGGCTCGAAGAAGTCCGGCGGCAGCGTCGGCAGGTCGGGCGTGCCGAACTCGACGACGGTGTCCTCCTCGGGGTTCGTGTGGAAGAAGTCATCCGGCGGGCACGGGCACGGGCCCCAGTTCGCGACGATCTGGAGGATGTCGGCGAAGTCGACGGCGCCGTTGCCGTTGAGGTCCCACGGGCAACACGGCGGGCACGGACCCCAGTTCGCGATGACCTGGAGGATGTCCGCGAAATCGACGTTGCCGTTATTGCTCAGGTCCCACGGGCACGGGCCGGGGTCGGGACAGCACTGGACGATCGAGCAGTCGGTCCCCGCTCCCTGCGGATCGCCGCCCATTTCCTGGCAGCCGCCCGGCGGCAGGTTGAAGCATGTCCCGTCCGGGAAACAGCACGCCTCGCCGAGCGGGCACGTGATGAAGAAGCAGTTCGTGCCCGGTCCCTGCGGATGACCGCCGGACGCCAAGCAGTCGGCGTCCGGCAGGTCGATGCAGCTTCCGTCCGCGTAGCAGCACGCCTGGAGGTTCGGCCCGATGAGGCAGATCACGTTCGCGCAGTTGGTCCCCGGCCCCTGCGGGACTCCCCCGTGAACATCCACGCACTGGAAGTTGGGGACGTCGATGCACGTACCGTCGGGCAGGCAGCACGCCTCGGTGATGACGGGCGGCCCCTGCGGCCCCGGCAGCCGCTTCTGGTTTGCGGGGAACACGCCGTGCGCCGCGAGCATCGCCTGCTCGGGCGTGAGCGGGAGCTTCTCGAAGGTGCCGGGAGGCCCGGCACAGTCGATGCAATCGGGCGACCAGAGTCCGGGGAAGAAGTCCGGGTTCAGCTGGTTCACCGTGAAGAACTGGTTCCCCGTGCAGAGGTCGACGATCTGCGTGCCGGGGTTCAGGTGCTCGAGCAATCCGAACGTGGGATCGGCATGCGACCACCAGGCGGCGGACGTCATGTTCACCGACTGGTTCAGCGTCCTCAGCTCGCCGTCGCCCTGGCGGATGAACACGAGCTGCGCGTTCACGGGGAGGTTGGAGCTGTACGTGCCGCCGTTCAGGCACTCGTGGTTGATCGTCATCGTGCCGACGGGCTGCGGTGCGCCGTCGAGACAGACCTGCACGTCCCACTGCTCGGGGCTCTGGCCGCCGTTGTAGGTGACGGTGACCGGCTGACAGCTCACCAGGCTGAGGGCGATGATCTGGACCGGGACGTCCTCGGAGCTACCGCACGTGAACGTCGGGCTCGTCCCGCCCCGGCGCACGATGGTGTCGATGCCGGAGAACACCGGCGGGATGATTCCAATGCCGTTGGTATCGCCGCCGAGTTGGATGTTTCCGATGAACGGGTCCGATCCCGGATCGAAGAAGTCGGCGGGGAGCGGGTTCGCCCCGAAGTCGGAGTACGCCCCCCCGCCGCACGGCGTTCCCCAGACGTCGTCACCGGGCGCGATCGGTCCGTTGGCCGCCGCCGGAATGCCGACGAGGCCCGCCAGCGCGAGAGCGACGAGGCCGCTTCGCACGTTTCGAGTCAGAGTGTTCGTGCTGTCCATGACGATCCTGCTCCGTCGTTGGTGGAAGGGCGGTGATCGGAACGGATCGGACCCGCGCAGCACGCAGCGACGAACCCCGGCCTCCGGCCGGCGCCCTCGCCATGGCTGTCGCTGCGCCTCGCGCAGTGAAGGTCCTCTGTCCGTTCGATGATCTCCTGGCACCCCGCGTAGGGCCGGCCGAGGCCGGCGTTGTCATTTCCCGTGGGTGCTTCATGCCGCGCCCCCGGCGGGGTGTCAAGGAAAAACCCCCCCCACCGCGGGCGGCGGACACCGGGCTGGACACCGCAAGCCGTTGGCGGCCATGACCTTGTGACGGACCGGATCTCGAGCCAAAAAAGCGGCCGCGTCCCTGCGGATGAGCGTGACGGGACGCGGCCTGAGTTGATTCGTGATGACGGTCGCGCGCGAGGCGCCCCCATATATCAATACGCGAGTTTCTCCAGGAATCTGATCGCCGGCGCGTCCGAAGGTCGCTCGATGCGACTGCGATCCACCAGCATGACGTACCGCGTGTCATCGACGATGCGTTCCGGGTCCGTGGCGTCCCAGACGCCGGTCACCTCGTTGCGCCGGAAGCTGCGGATCCGGAAGTGAACGGTGAACAGGTCGCTTCGCGTGGTCACGAGGTTGCTCGCCCCGGCGAACAGCAGGCCGGCCTCCTCCGAGTCGCCGGAGACGCCGTCGCCGAGAGTCGCGTCCACGCGCCGACCGACGACGTCCGTTCCCAGGTCCGCCGCCGCGGGCCCCGAGGCGACGGTGTCGAACGGGTCCCGGGCAGCGAACGCTGCCGTCCACGCGCCGGGCACGACGTCCCCGAGGCCGGCGTCGCGTGTGACGTCGCTCCCGGGCCGCCGCAGCAGCAGGATCTCGCCCGTCGACGCGAGCCCGCGATCGCCGCGACCGGGCGCGTCCCGCCGGGTGTAGTCGGGGCCGTTGGCGAAGCCGCCCGACGCATCGTCCAGCCGATCGCGATAGCTCACGACGGCCTCGGCCAGCGCGGTCCGCGGGAAGCACACGGGATCGACGGCGTCGGGATCCGCGTGGACGATCCGATACCAGTGCGGCAACGCGCGCAGCACCTCGACCGGCGCGGTGTTCAGGTTCACGAGCCCGGGCGTCGCGCGACCGGTGAAGCCCCGCGCGTTGTCGAAACGCTCCCCGCTCGAGCCTGGGCCGTCACAGACGAACGCATCGAGCACGCGGACCGCCGCGGGGAGGTTCGGCACCGCATGCCGCGGATCGGAGAGTGCGCCCGCCTCGGCGATCCCGATCGTCGCGTTGCGATCCGGCGCGGGCGCCGGCGGGAGCCGGTTGGCGAACTCATCGTCGTCGCGCTCGCGCTGGTGCTCGGCGAGACGCTCGGAGAACGTACGCGCGGTCGCGCGGTACCGACCGCCGGTTTCGAAGTCGAGTTCGTGGCCCCAGAGCCAGATGTTGAGGACCTCGCCGACCTGCTGGAAGTCCGCGTCCTTCTGGAGCATCTGCATCGCGTACGGGCTGTGGTACACGCCTTTGTCGACACGTTCGAAGAAGGTGGGCTTGCACGCGGTGCGCGTCATGCCATCGGCGCCGACGTGCTCGTGGGTGATCCACGGCTGCCCGAGATCGAGATCGTCGGAGTCCGGGTCGTTGGCGAGCGTGAACGACGTGCCGGGCGCGCCGCCCGCTGCGCTGAAGACACGCTCGGCGTAGTCCGGACGCGGATCGAGAGCCGAGACGCGGGCGGTGTCCAGCGTTCCCGTCGCAAAGACGAACCGGGGGTTGCGCTCGCGCGGCCCGGTGAGGCCATCGCCATCCACGTCGAAGGCCCAGGCGCGGCTGACGCGGACCCACTGGACCCAGTGGGTCCGATCCTGAGCCGGCGGTGCCCATCCGCCGTCGGGGTGCGGCGCGAGAGGCGCGAGGCTCGGAGCCGGCACGCCTTCGGCGATCAGCTCGTCCCATGCCGGCGGCCGATCGTCGGCGAGACGGCGCACCGCCGCCCGCATCGTCGCCGGGAGCGGCGCTTCGGCGTCGTCGATGCGATCCACGATCACGCGCACCGGTTCGACGCCGGGCCCGCGGTCCTCGACTCGCACGAGCCGGACGGCGGGCGAGACGGAGTCGTCGTACACCTCGCGCCGCGTCGACCACCACGGGGTCACGTCGGCGAGGATCGCGGCCGCGGGATGATCCTCCCCGTCGAGGTCGAGGAAGTCGCGCCACCGCGCGCCGAAGTCCGTCGCGTCGCCGAGCGCCTCGTCGATCGCGTAGAGCACCATGGTCGACGGGCGGTCGCCCCGGGCCGGCGGCAGCGAGGTCACGCCCGCGTCGGTGGCGATCCGCCCGAGCGGAACCGGGGGCTGTCCGAACAGCTCGATCTCGTAGGTGAAGCGATCGTCGCCGAGATCGATCGGCTCGTCGAAGGGGTTGGCGATCTGCACGGCGACGATCGTCGACTGGAGCGAGCGACCTTCGGAATCGTCGGCGACGAGCACGCGCCGACCGGAGTTCGTCCAGCCCGGAACGCCGGCCTCCGGATCGCCGGGGATCTCGAGCGTCTCGTACACGTGCCCTATGAACGCCTCCACGAAGAAGGGCTGCCGCTCGATGCCGAGGAAACGCGTCGAGTCATCGCGGGGCTCGTCGCCCCACGCCGGCAACGCGACGGCCTCGTTCACCGGCGCGTGCGTGTCCTGATCGCGGTCGGCGCAGAGGTTGGCGGCGAACGACGCCGCGAGGCGGCGGATCCGATCGGCGCCGCCACCGGCGCGATCGTACGGACCGAAGTAGCCGCGGCCGCCGTTCTCGTCACCGTCGGCGAGCGCGAGGAGCATCGTCGACGGCAGCCGCTCGCGGAGACTCCGCTCGCCCGGACGCGGCGGCACGTCCCCGGACGGCGGCTCGCGCAGATCCAGCCGGAGGCGGGACTGATCGACGAAGCGCGCGATCGCCTCGGGCCGACCGGCGACCGAGGCGGGCAGCGGGCCGCGCCAGTGCAACCACGGGGGTAGTTCGTCGTGACGCGCGCCGTTGAACAGCGTGATCTTCCGACGGTGATCGTGGAGCAGCTCCGCGTTGTCGAGCTGGTCGAGATACGGCGTGGACTCCTCGAAGCCGCGGCCGGAGCGGAGGAACGCTCCGAATGGCGAGTCGGTGTTCAGCGCGCGTTCGAACCGGCTGAGCAGCCACGGCCGGTTCTGACCGTGGTGCAGACGGAGCTCCAGTTCGTCGGCGATGGTGAAGGGCGTGAGCCCGGCGGCGGCTCCGCCGCGGTATCGTCGCCGCTCGGCGCGGGTCAGCAGCTCGTTCGGGAACGCGTCGCCCGGGTGGCCGCGCACCCCGAGCGCGACGAGCAGGTCGCCCCACCGTTCACCTCCCTGCACACCGCGCCACGTGACCTGGAGCCCGGGGCCGTACAGCGGGTGAGGCGCGCCGGTCTCGTAGCCGGGCGGGTAGTCGAACGCGGACTCGCGCTGGTGCGGCGCGTCGCAGAAGCCGACGTTCCAGCTCCCCGGGCCGTCATCGGCGCGACGCTCGCCGGCCAGCGCGAGGTCGGCGGGCGTCTGGCCGGCGGTTCCGGCGGGCTCGGGTCCGTTCGGGCCGGAGATGACGCCGCCGGGCACGAACCGCGTGGCCGTGTTGAAGTCGAGCATCGCGCCGTTGTCGATGATGGCGACCGCCACGATCTGGCGGACGCCGTCGGCGACCGACCACGGCGACAGGAACCAGTGCGAGTCGGTGAAGCCGTCTCCGTCGGCGTCGGCGAGCACGCGGCCGACGTTCCAGCGTGGCGAGCCCAGCATCCCGTACGTGGCGTCGGCGCGGGGACCGGCGAACTCGTCGCCAGGACGCTCGCCGCGCTCGAGGGCCACACCGTCGGCGTCGAGGTCCTTGAGGTGATAGAGGTTCGGCGGGATCGAGGCCGGATCGAGGACGCGGTACGACCACGCCGGTCCGAGCCACCGCTGCCACACGTCTACGAGATCGCAGTGGCCGTTGCCGTCGGCATCCTCGTACCACACGCTCGCGTCGGCGTCGCCCGTCGCCGCCGCGAAGTGCGCGGGGAGAGGGGGAACCGAGGCCAGCCACTGCTCGTGCGCGATGTCGAGATCCAGGACGACTCCACCCACGCCGTCGCCGTCGGCATCGGTCACGTCGGAGATGTCGCGGCAGACACGGAAGCCGTTTTCGACGCGGGCGATGTTCGTCAGGTGTCGCCAGTAGCGGAACGTCTCCGGGCGCCCGTTCCCGTCGGCGTCGTGACGCACCGGCTCGAGGTCGCGCAGCCAACGCGTGTCGCTCGTGCCGGGCCCGCCGGGCGGATTGCCTTCGCCGGGGGCCGCGAGGCCGTCGGGCCAGTTCGTGAACGGCACGACGTGGTACGGGGCGAAGTTGTAGGGATGACGCGTGTCGGTTCCGTAACGCCGGGCGTCCGGCGCGGGTGGACGCCGGCGGTCGTTGGCGGACGCGACGGTGCCCGCCGGGCCGGCGATCGGCCGCACGAACAAGGCGCCGGCGATCTCTCCGGCGAGGGCGTGGGCGATCAGGTCGTCGCCGTCGTCGATGAGCGCGGCCTGCCGGAACGCCGCCGACGTGACGCGTCCCGAACGCGCCCGCGCAAGGTAGGACGTCGCGATGATCGCCAGCATGGCGAGCGCCAACGCGGTCAGCACCAACGCGTGGCCGCGGCGGGCGCCGGCATGAGGGCTAGTGGTGTGACTCAGAAGTCCGTTTACAAAGCGTCGTGAGATCGGGCCGTCTGGCGCGGCGACGCGACGAGGTGGTATCTGGTGATACGCCGAGGAGCGGCAACAAAGCCAGACGGTTCGAGGTCGCGGCGATTTGTGAACGGATTTCTGGGTCGCACCACTAGCAGCCCGTTGAAGAAGTCGCGCGGGCTGCGAGCGGCCCAGCTCCGCCAGCTCTGCGTCGCCGAATCTCGCCATATCTCCCTGATATGCCATCGATCCGGCTCCTTGATCTGACGAACCTGGTCGCGCTCTCGCCTCGCGGGACTTCCTCAACGGGCTGCTCGTCGAGGTCATGACATGCCGGCCCGACGCCGGAGATCGATCACGAACTGGACCTCGCGACCCCGCTGGAGCGTCATGGCGTCGTCGTGCAGCGTCAGCGTGACGCGGAGAGCCGTTGGCCACCGTTCGTCCCCGATGCCGAAGACCGCTTCGTAGGTCTCGATCGATCCCGAGCGCCCCAAGCGCTCGAGATCACCGGCCGCCGAGCGCGGGGCGACGCCGCGCGCCGCATCGGGCAAACCGAACCACGGTTGCGGGCTCGCCGCGTCGCCGGGCTTTGCGTACGTCCAGTCGACGGTCACGGCGCTGCACGCGGAGCCGATGACCGACGTCGTCAGCGCCTGGTCCACGCGGTGCGTGCTCGGCGCGCGCCGCTCGGCCCGGGGATAGTGCAGGAGCGAATCGCTCACCAGCGCATGACGTACGCGGCGGGGCCGGGAGCCCGCCGGTCCCCATGACAGGATCCGGCGCAGGTCGTCCAACTGCGTGGCCGCCGCATCCACGCGCCCGTCGCGCACCTGCGGCGCGAACCCGACCTCCGGGCGCGGGTCGTCCAGGAAGATCGACCGCGCCGAGGGCACCTGGTCGAGGTAGACCGTCTTGCCGTTTCCACCGGGGCGGGTCGTCTCGTCGTCGGCAAGGAGGATCGCCTGGCGAACGAGCAGCCAGCGCCGCGCCTCGACGGACCCGATCCGCGCGGGCGTCACGATGCCGCGCTGGTACACATCGCCGTCGCCGCCGGCCGTGGTGAATCGGGTGCGTACGAGGGGAACTGACGCCGCCTCGCACCAGCCCGTCCACGGGGCGACGGGGTCGAGCGCGTCCCATCCATGCACGCCGTCGGCGCTCACCTCGGCGGGCCGTCCGGAGGCTCCGAGCTGGAACGCGTGCCCGAAGTACACGCGGGCCGCGGCGGCCTCGCCCTTGCGGTCCAGACGCTGACCGGTGCGGAACGTCTGCGCCGACTGCACGCCGGTGGTGAAGTAGAGGAGCTGATCGCAACGGAGCATGGCGTCGGCCGGTCGCGCGGGATCCAGGAGCCTCGCCGCGCCGGCGAGATCGTTGGGCACGGCGACGCACCTGATCGCGAGGATGCCGTCGCCGGCGAGCCGGTCGAAGTCGGAGCGGAGCTGCCGCTCGATGGCCGCCGTCTCCCGCGTGACCTGGGTCACGGCCTCGCCGGCGCGCGTAACCGCGGCGGCGGCGGCGAAGATGCGTCCCATGAGCAGCAGCACGACGGCGAGGAGCCCGACCGCCAGCAGGAGTTCCGTGAGGGTGAAGGCGCGCCCGCGGACGGCGGGAGCCATCGCTACAGCTCCTTCACGGTCACGTACACCGGCGTCAGGCGGTATTCGAGTCCGTCCGGATCCTCGGCGCGGGCCGGGAGATACCAGATATCCGATACCTGATCGATCAACGAGGGAGGCGGAAAGCCGTCGCCGTCGTCGGGGAAGTAGTAGATCGGGATGCCAGGCATCTCGGTGACCGGACGCACCAACTCCACCGGGCCGTCGGTCTCGTGCTGGCGTCCGGCAAGCACGCGATGGATGGAGTTGTTCTGGTCGAGGATCCACTGGCCCGGCAGTTGCCATGCGTGCGCGTCGTTGTCGACCTCGAAGACCTCGCCGGGATCGGTGAACGGAATCTCGGCACCGTTGATCGACTTCCAGCTCACGCCACGCCAGTTCTCGGGGCCGGCGCTCGAATCCATGAGGTCGATGCTGATGGGCAACGGTGACGAGACGGCGTTGGACGGGTTCCGCTGCACCGAGTACTCCGTCGGCTCCCCTCCGGCGACGCGCACGCGGTACACGAAGATGGCGACCAGCACGCGACCCTGGAACCGGCGGAACATGACGTCCCAGGTGTACTGCGGCCGGACCGGACGATCGGGCAAGCCCAGCGCCGGCGCCGACGACGGCGCCATCGGATAGAAGCGCTCCCGCTGGGTGATCAGGATGCGGGGCGGCTGGTTGCCGTAGGCGGTGATGCTCCAGGGGACGCCGTAGAGGTTGGGGAACGCCGTGTTGTTCGCGTCGGCGTAGCCGGTGCCCGTCGGCCAGTCGGGCGGCGCGAACTCCGTGCTCGGCTCCGTCGGCTCATCCGACTGCCCGCTGTGAGTCACCGTCCAGTCGTAGCTGAAGATGTCGAGCGCCCCCCGCTCGTCGATGTCGTCCGTCTCCCCATCGTCTTCGAACAGGAACGACGGTCGGATCCACGTCCAGTCGCCGCTGACCGACCATTGGTTTACCCACCGGGGCGCCCGCACGCCGTACTCCTCGAAGGCGCCGAAATCCGTCGATCGCATCCGGCTGCGCAACACCGCCATCGCGTTCTCGGCAACGACGGGGCCGAGCACGTCGTCGGTCGACTGCTGCTGCTGGGCGATCCCCGCCGGGAACAGGGCGGCGATGCTGATGACGCCGATCCCCAGGATGAGGATCGCCATCAGCACCTCGATCAGCGAAAATGCGCGCGTCCGTATCATCGCATCGCCACTCCCGTGTACCGATTGAAGTGGATCGGGTCGGCGTGATCGGCGAGGTACGAGCTGAGATCGTCGATGCGTCGCTGGCCGTCCGTCCATGACGAGGTGTCGAAGCGCCCCCGCGCGGCGGCGACGTCGAACACGGCCAGGAGCGGGGCCATCGTGACGTAGGGCTCGTCATCGGGCTGCGCCTGGCAGAAGTAGTGATCGAGATGCGTGCCGTCGAACCCGCGCCCGAGATCGCAGTATCCGGCGTTGTCCGGGAACGGCCCGTCGACGAGGTCGTGGTCCACGCCCCCCTGCCGCTGACCGGGTCGGGCTGCTCCCGCGCCGGTGAAGTCGACGAAGATCCGGTTGGAGTCGGTCCGCGGGTTCTGGGTGAGCACGGTGCCGTCGGCGGCGAAGAGCACGGCGACGATGACGCCTGCCGCCTCGCCCGCGTCGCGCACGGAAGCGAACTCGGTGGTGGTCACCCAGCTCGTGTCACGATCGCCGCCGTAGAGCGGAGCGGCGATGCCCATGCCACGCGGCAACCGTCGCGGGGCGACCGCGGCGAGCGGCGTGAACCGATCCACGACGCCCGCGACCGGATCGAGGCTGGACGCGCCCGACCACGCGGCGGTGACCGCCTCGACGGCCTGCTCCGCCCCGCGCGTCGGCCGTGCCCGAAACGCGACGAGCACGGGACGATCGTCGCGGAGCGCGAGGGCCCGCGCCTGCCCGAGCACCGACGTGACGGTGTTGCGGGCGAGCGCCGGTCGCGCGTCGCGGGCAACGGCGCTCACGGCGAACGCGGACGCGACCGCCAGCACCGCGATCACGGCGATGGTCGCCATCAGCTCGGCGAGCGTGAAACCGGGTTGTCGCGAGAAGCGGTTCATCAGTGCGCGTCGTCGATCTCGTAGGAGTAGACGTTGTCGTGAGCCTGGTCGTGGAGCCGCTCGTCGCCGCCGGTGGCGGGATTCTGGCTCAGATCGCCGAACTTACCATCGGGACCGGCGGAGACGAACAGGATGCTGCGGTTCTTCGCCACCCCGTAGAACAGCTCGGTGCCGTAGAAGGTTTCGCCGTCGTGCGACTCGACGTCGATGAAGACCGTCTGGTCCTCCATGTTCACTTTGAGGTTGAGCTCTTCGAGCCGGTCGTCGGACCCGTAGGTGGCCTCGTCGGCAACCCGCCCGGGATGAACGACACGGATCGGCGTGCCCCACGCATCGAGGATCACCACGGCGCCGTTGCCGTCGTTGAGCCGAGTGGTATCGGGGTCAAGTGGCTTCCCGCCCAGGAGGTTGCTGCTATAGACGCTCACCACGTTGCCCGTACTTGGATCCGGGTCATCAACCGCGTCATCGACGATCCACGACGGTTGGATGGCATCCCCGTGCTGGTCATAGACATGCGTGAGCTTGGGATCGATCTTCGCGAGGATCGTCTTCGCGCGCTGGGACCTCCCGATCGTGCGCATGAACTCGGTGATCGTGTACACGTGCGGCGTGTCGTACTGCATGTCGTACTTCACTCCCGGCGCCACGTGCGGATCGCCCACTCTCCCCCACCGCACCTTCCGGTCCGCCTCCAGCTCCCACTCCTGGAGCGCGGTGGACAGCAGCTCCAGCATGTTCTCCGTCTGGCGGACCTCGGACTTCTGAACGACGACGACCGTGGCCGTCACCGTCAGCGCGAACAGGAC
>JAAELP010000349.1 GCA_024226535.1 Planctomycetota bacterium
TAGCTTAAATTGATCAGGCTGAGTTCTGTGAGGTTCCCGAGGGATTCCGGAAGGTTTCCCTCAAGACTGTTGCTGTCAAGATCAATTCTTGTCACATGAGTGCCCTGGCTGTCACAGGTCACCCCGTGCCATCCGCACTCTGTCCCGGGACTGCCGTTCCAGCCTGTGCTGTTGTCCCACCCGGGGCCGCCTGTGCCGGTGTAAAGATCGGTCAGGGCGTTTCTTTCGGAGGCGGGGATATCAGCCAGGGCAGCCTGATATGCACATCCTGTTATCACCAGAAAAACAGCAGTTGCCATTATACTTTTTCTCAGCATGCTCCCTCCTCATCAGGGATGTATTATCCCAATTTTCAGATTATGTCATTCCGGGGGAAAACGGGAAAATCACGGGGATTTTCCCACGGCCCGGATAATGCGTTTTCCCGGGTACAGCATAATTTTATGACAGCGGCTTCAACAGGCAGATTTTGCAGCATAATCTCAGTTATTAATGTATTTTCCTGTTAATGTCAA
>JAAELP010000350.1 GCA_024226535.1 Planctomycetota bacterium
GCGCAGCAGCACCGGCGGCGCGGTCTCGAGCGGCAGGCGCAGCAGGTCGAGGCGCTCGCGGACGTCGAGGGCGGCGAAGTCCATCTCGGTGTCCCAGGCGAACTCCAGGGTCACCTCGCTGATCTCCGGCCGCGAGCTCGAGGTCACCTTGACCAGGTTGTCGACCACCCCGACCGCGTTCTCGATCGGCCGGGTGAGCAGGCTCTCGATCTCGACCGGCGCCGCGCCCTGGTAGGTGGTGCGCACGGTCAGCGACGGATAGGTGATGTCAGGCAGCAGGTCGGTGGCCAGCTCGCCGAAGGCGACGGCACCGAACACCACCGCCGCCACCGCGGAGATGAACACCGTTACCGGGCGGCGGATGGAAAGGTCGACGAGGGTCATGGGCGGATTTCCGCGCCATCCACCCGGGGTTGAAACCCCGGGCTACTATCTTTCGCCCCTGTCGGGGCTGGCGCGGGGTGGGGCTTGCCCCGCCGGACAGATGGTGGGGCAAGCCCCACC
>JAAELP010000351.1 GCA_024226535.1 Planctomycetota bacterium
CACGACGTGCTTTCTCCCTGGTACGCACCGCCGGCGGCGAGACACTCGTCGAACTCGAGGTCGGAGCAGGTCGACTCGATGCAGCAGGCGCCGGAGCAATTGGCCACGTCGCACAAGACGCCGCCGTGGTACACGCCGCCGGCGAAAGAGCAGAACTCCAGCGACACACCGTCGATGCCCTGGAGGCACTGCCCGTTCTCCAGGCAGCACGATCCGTTCTGACCGGAGCTGATCAGGATTTCGTAGGCGTTGTTCGAAGTCGCGCCGTCGGGGCACGGGAAGCCGTCGAACACGCCGCCGCCCGTCTCGGTGCCGGGGGCCACGAACAGGACGTAGTCGCCGGGATCGAGATAGAAACCGGTATCGGAAACCTGGTTGGTGTCGCATGCGCCGGAGAACGCCGGTGACCAGTGGGGAACTCCGAGCACCGGGCATGCGCCGCCGGCGGACATCGTCAGGAGGAAGGACACGACGTCGGGCTCGCCGCGCACATGGATCACCACCAGTTGCGGCACGGCGACGCTGAACGCGTACCAGTCGGTGTCACGCGTCCCCTCGTTCGCCCACGTGACGCCGCAGATGGCCGGACCGCCGATCGAGATCGTCCCGAAGACGTTCGGCGTGCTGTTGCAGCCTCCGTTGGTCGTGTCGTCGTTGACGTCGTCGCACGGCTCGCCTTCGGGCTCGCCGCCGCACGGCGGGTCGAGGAAACAGGACAACGGCACGAACTCCCGGAGCACCACCTCGTACGCACCCGATTCGCTCCCGAAGCCGTCGATTGCCAGGTCGTAGTCGCCCGGCGCGAGCACGACGTTCTGAAGACGCGAGGGGCCGCCGGTCACGCCGCAGCCGTCGTCGTTGCAGCGAATGACCTCGGACGCGGCATCCCGGAGGAAGATCTTCGAGTCGTAGAGCGTGCCGCAGCCGTCGACGTCGAAGGCCAGCGGCTCGGTGAGCTGGAGCCGGTACCACTCGTCGGGGGCGGTGCTCACGCCGCAGTCGCTCAGGGGCGAGACGCCGCTGTCGGCAAAGTCGGTGTTGTCGGACGTGTCGCCGGTGATCGTGATCCCCGCGAGGATCTCCGCGCCGGTGATCACCACCGAGCCGTCGGGCAGGTCGCTGCCCGCGCCGAACGCCAGCGTCGAAAGGCCGACGAAGCCGACGGCCGCCCACGCGAGTCCATGCGACGCGCTCATGGACAGGCCCCCCATGCTCCGATCACGACGAGCACGTCACCGAATCCGACGTCCCCGCTGCCGTCGAGGTCCTCCGGGCACCCGGGGCACGGGCCCCATGCTCCGAGGATCGCCAGGATATCGGCGAAGTCGACGACGTCGTTGCCGTTGAGGTCGGCCGGGCAGGCGGCGCAGACCACGCCGGAGCACAGCGTCTCGTCGCCCTGGTACGCGCCGATGCTCCCGCACTGGACCACGGTCAGTCCATCGACACAGTTGCCGTCCGGCAGGCAGCACGCCCCGGCCGGGCAGGCGATCTCGGAGCAGAAGGTGTTCGGCCCCTGAAAGGCGCCGCCCAGCGCGACGCACTCGTCGAACCCGATGTCGGAGCAGATCGACTCGATGCAGCATGCGCCCGTACAGACGACGAATGCACAGATGACTCCGCCACCGTGGTATACGCCGCCGAAGACATCGCACTCCGCTTGGTTGTCGCTGTAGAAGCACAGCCCGGTGTCGAGACAGCACGCGCCCCCGGCCGGCGGCGG
>JAAELP010000352.1 GCA_024226535.1 Planctomycetota bacterium
CGGTCCGAGAATCACTTCAGGGCGTGCCGCCGGGCGGTGCGGGGTCCGTCGCATGCCCTCGGGTGTGTCGCATCGCAAGCAGTCCCGGAAGCAGCACCACGCTGGCCATCATGCACGCGAGGCTTCCGATCGCCATGATCGCCCCGAGACTCTGGAGGCCCCGGTGTCGGGCGAGGAGCAGGGAACCGAAACCGATGCCGGTGGTGCACGCGGTGAGGATCACCGCGTTCCGCGTCGACTTGAAGTCCAGCGGGCCGTCGCCGCATTCGCGGGCGCGATGGAGCATGTGGATCGCGCTGTCGACTCCGATCCCGATCAGGATCGGGATCGCGAAGAAGTTCGCGACGTTGAGCGAGACGCCGAGGAGTGACGCGATCCCGATCGTCCACAGCAGACCGACGAGCAGGCTGGTCATGACCAGCATGGTGTCGCGGACGGTCCTGAAATCGAGGAAGACGACCAGCGTGACGAGCCCGAGCGCCAGCGTCCCCATGAGGATGAACGATCGACGCATGTCGCGGAGGGACTCGTACTGCGTGATCGGGACCCCGGTCGCATCGGGATCGACGGTTCGGATCGCGGTGACGAAGCGTTCCATCGACGCCGCGTCCCAGACGTCCTCGGCCGGAACGAGTTCGACCTGGAAGCGTCCCGTCGGCGACATCATCCTGGCGCGGATGGCGGCGGGGAGCGCGTCGCGAAGCGGGAGGACGTCACCCGCCAGCATCGCCCGCAGGGCCTCGCGGGTCCGGGACCGCGCGAGATCGATCGCGGTCCGAGTCGTCTCGCGTGTTTCGGCGGTCGCGTCCGGCCCGAGCGTCTCCGCGAGTCCTTCGAGGCGGACCGCGATCGCCCGAAGTCGTTCCGCGCCGGCCGCGTCGATGGTGCGGGCCGCGTCGCCGAGCCGTCGCAGCCTTCCCGCGGCGGCCTTCAGGTCCTCGTCGGTGAGCGGCGCGTTCGAAGCGCCGATCGTCGACGGGGGTTTCTCCGGTTCGAAGGCGTCCGCGAAGCGTCGACGGAGATCCGTGCGCTCGGGCGTCGAAGGCCGGACCACGTCCAGCACGCTTCGCACCAGACCGATCTCGGGGTGGGCGGCGGCGCGGGTGACGATCCGTTCGATCCCGGCTTCCGAATCGACCACGACCGCCGCGAACCAGGAGGCGCTGCTGGAATCCTCGAGCACCCGGTGCTCCCATTCGACGCTCTCGAGTCCGTCCGCCTGCAGGGCGAGCAGGTTGTCCTCGAAGCGGATCCCCGTCACCACCGCGATGCCCGAAAGGACCGAGGCGAGGAGACCGATGCCGATCACGAAGGTCGCCCTTCGAGGGCCGGGCGTCTTCCGCGGGGCCGCGCCGGTGATCGGCGAAGGGCGGTCGTCCGGGGCGTCGTGACCACCCTCGGCGAGCAGGAGGATCGCGGGGAGCACCACGCTCATCGCCAGCACGCAGAGCAGGAGTCCGACCCCGGCCACGACGCCCAGTTCGCGAAGACCGCCGAAATCGGTGGCGAGAGCGAGCAGGAAGACGCCGGCACTGGTGACGGCGCCGAAGAAGTTGCCCACGCCGGCGGTTCGAAGCGTCTCGGTGACCGCCGCCCGCGGGCTCGAACGTCGACGGGCCTCGGTCCATCGAGCCACCACGTGGATTCCGTAGTCGAAGCCCACACCGACCAGCACCAGCATGAAGACGATGCTGAGCAGGTTGAGGCGTCCCACCAGGAGCGTCGCGGCGCCGTAGGTCCAGGCGAAGGCGATCAGGAACGCGACCGCGGCGAGGAGTGGTCGCCGCACGTTGCGAAACGAGATCATGAACAGGATCGCGATCACCACGAACGCGATCGTCGCGCTTCGCGTCATGTCCGCATCGCTGGTGGCGAGTTCGTCCGCCTGCAGCACCGGCTTGCCGGTGAGGCCGATCTCGACGCCGGGATGTTCCGCGGCGACCTGCTTCATGACCGCGCGGATCGATCGCAGCGGCCCCTCGATCGCGGCGAGCGAACCGAAGTCCTTTCGAGGGAGGATCTCCACGAAACGAAGTCGGCCGCCCGGGTTCACGAGGAATTCGTCGGCGCGGGAACCGGCGAGCGGGAGCGGCTCGAAACCGTCGGGTGGCGAGATGCCCGGGACGTCCGCCGCGGCGATCGATTCGAGGAGCAGGACGCCGCCTGCCGCGAGTCCGGTCCGTTCCTCGTTTTCGAGGGTCAGGGCCCCGAGTCCGGTGACCCGTTCCAACCGGGCGGTGCCCGCGCGGACGACGCTGGTCGCATCGGCGTCACCGGCGAGGATCGGAATCGCGTCCCGGGCGCGGA
>JAAELP010000353.1 GCA_024226535.1 Planctomycetota bacterium
AGTCGGCGAGCTTGTTCTCGCCCTCCCACCACGCGAGCGGGATCGCGAGCAGGATGCCGAGAAGCGCCTCGCCGGTGATCAGGCCGGCGGCGAGGAGCAGGCCGTTGCGTTCGCCCGCCTTCTTGGCCTCCTGAAGGCTCGACTTCAGCTCACCTGCGGCCTCGGCCGCGATGTGACGCATGTGGAATCGGTGCGCGACCCACGAGACGAGACCGCCCAGGAGAATCGGTACCGAAAGCTCCAGCGGCAGGTAGATCCCCACTGCAACCGCGAGCACCGGTGTGCGGAACGTGCTGCCGCGCTTCTCGAGGATCACGTCGATCGCGATCACGGCCGCAGCGAGCGCCATGCCGACGTAGACGAGGTCCCACGGCAGGCCGCCGCCGAACACGCCGGACGCCACGGACTCCATGAGCGACGCCTGCGGCGCCTCGAGCGCTTCGGACTCGCGTCCCGGGATCTTGATCGGCCCGATGCCGTACGCCTTGAGCAACGCCGTGAGCACGGGCGCCATGATCACTGCCGCCGCGAGTACGCCGACGGCCTGCATGATCTGCTGCTTGTACGGCGTGGCGCCGAGGATGCGCCCGGCCTTGAGGTCCTGCATGTTGTCGCCGCCGATCGCCGCCGCGCAGGCCACGACGCCGCCGATCATGATCGCCGCCGCGGGTCCCGCCACGCTGTCCATGCCCAGCGCGAGCAGCAGCAACGCCGAGGTCAGCAGCGTCGCGATCGTCATGCCCGAGATCGGGTTGTTCGACGAGCCGACGAGCCCGGCCATGTACGACGCGACGGCGGAGAACAGGAACCCCGCGATCAGCATGATCACGGACATGACCGCCGAGATGCCGACGCTCCCGGTCGCCATTTCAAAGACGAAGAACAGCGGGATCGCGCACACCATCAGCGCGATGCCCACGAAGTGCATCGGCGTGTCGAGCTCGGTGCGCGCCGGCACCGCGGCGTCACCCCGCCGCGCCGCGCGGTACGCCCTGATCCCCGAGTGCACGCCGGCGAAGACGCTCTTCCAGAGCCGCAGCAACGCCCAGAGCCCGCCGAGCACCATCGCCCCGACCCCGAGGTAGCGCGTGCGCTTCGACCAGATCGTGTTCGCCCAGTCCGAGGCGGGCACGGGCTCGCCGATCTGGTCCGGTGCGGCCGCCGTGAACAGCCGCCACGCGGAGTCCGGATCCTCCGTGGTGAGCTGCGCCACGGTCTCGGCGGATTCGTACAGCGGCCACTCCGACGTCGCCGCCACGTAGGGAATCGCCGCGTACCAGTTGATCGCGCCGCCGAGGAAGACGAGCACCGCGATGTTGATGCCCACGATGTACCCGACCGCCAGCAACGCCGGCGCCGTGTTCGTGCCGAAGTACACGATCGAGTTGCCGGCGCGCATGCCGCCCTCGACCACGCCCGTCCAGATGCGCAGGCCGCTGTCGCCCATCTTGAACAACGCGCCGACGGCCCCGCCGAGCAGGATCGTGAGGATGCCCTTGCCGCCCTTGTCGCCGACCTTGAGCACTTCCGCCGTCGCCACGCCCTCGGGGAACTTGAGCGGCTGCTCGACGATCAGCGCCCGCCGCAGCGGGATCGTGAAGAGCACGCCGATCATCCCACCGAGGGCCGCGATGACGGTGGTCTGCCAGTAGTTGAACTCCGTCCACGCCCCGAGCACGATGAGCCCCGGCAGCGTGAAGATCACCCCCGCCGCGAGGCTCTCGCCCGCCGACGCCGCGGTCTGGACGATGTTGTTCTCGAGGATGTTCGAGCGGCGGAACAGACGCAGCACCGCCATCGAGATCACCGCCGCGGGAATCGACGCGGAGACCGTCATGCCCGCCTTCAGGCCGAGGTACGCGTTCGCGCCGGCCAGCAGCACCGACAGCAGCACGCCGAGCACGACGGCCTTGATCGTGATCTCCGGCAGGCTCTGCGACGCGGGGATGTACGGCCCGCTGTCCGCGTTGGCATCGGGGCCGGAAGTCGTGTCGGGGGGCAGCTCGCTCATCATGCTTCTCCCGTGTCGGCGTCGGGGATGGTGGTGGACGGCTTCACGCGCTCGAAGGTTCCCTTGATGCGGTTCTTGACCACGCCCGGGAACGACAGGACGTGGTTGTGAATGCACACGTACACGCCCGGATCGACGATCTGGACCGCCAGCAGCGACTCGATCATGTTCTGCTCGGCGTCGCTGTTGCGCAGCTCGTAGGGGCGCATCGCGCCGGTCAGGATGATGGGCACCCGCGGCGTGCCCGTCACCTCGACGATGCGATCGCCGGTGACGGTCAGCGTGTCCGTGCCGTGGACGATCACGACGCCGTCCTGCGCCTCGGCCATCGCCTCGGCGGTCCGCGCGATCAGCGTGTGATCGGCGTCGCTCATCTCACGGCTGTCCTTGTTCATGAGCGGGATGCGCACGATCTTCACGCCGCGAAGCTGGAGCGACGCGAGCATGACGTCGAGCACGCTCACCTCGTTGTGCAGCGCCCCCGCCAGCTCGTCGTACGTCTTCTCGATCGTGCCCCCGGTGGAGATGATCGCGATCCGCTTCGTCATGACGAGACGGCGTTCGCGCCGGCCACGGCGACGGCGTGATCGTCCTCGACGCTCGAGCCCGAGACGCCGATCGCCCCGATCACCGTGTCACCGCAGGTGATCGGCACGCCGCCGGGAAACGTGATCAGCCCGCCGTTGGAGTGCTCGATGTTGTACAGCGGTCCGCCCGGCTGGGAGAGCTTGCCGATCTCGCCGGTGGGCATGTCGAAGAAGCGCGCCGTGCAGGCCTTCTTGATCGAGATGTCGATCGAGCCGATCCACGCCCCGTCCATCCGCGCGAAGGCCTTGAGGTTTCCGCCGGCGTCCACGACGGCGATGTCCATCCTGACGCCCATCTCCCGGGACTTGGCCAACGCCGCTTTCACGCAGGCCTTCGCCTGGTCGAGACTGATGTCGCTGGACGCGATCGGTGGGGTGGCGGTGGTCGCGGGGGCCATGGTGCTGCTCCTTGCTCAGGGGTCCGGGGAGGCCGCGATGATACCGGGATATTCGTGGATCGGATTCGCCGCCCCGTCCGTACGATGGGACAACGGGAGAGCCCCGAAGGAGCCGCGCGATGAGGACCAGGAAGATCGGAGCCGTTGCCATCACGCTTGGACTCGCGTCGACCGGCTCGGCCGGGGACGTCACGGTCGGCCTGCTGTCCGGAGCGCCCGAGGCGTTCGCAGGCTACACGCTGTTCACCCAGCTCCAGGGCCGGACGACCTACCTGACCGACAACGACGGCCGCATCGTCAACGCGTGGCAGAGCCTCTACGCCCCCGGCAACAGCCAGTACCTGCTCGACGACGGGCATCTCCTCCGCACCGGCGATCCGGGCGGCAACCCGACGTTCGCCGCCGGCGGCGACTCTGGGATCGTCGAGGAGTACGACTGGGACGGCACCCTGGTCTGGTCGTTCCTCTACTCCGACGCCACCGTCCGCGCGCACCACGACGTCGCCGTCCTGCCCAACGGCAACATCCTGATCCTTGCGTGGGAGTTCCGTTCCACCGCGGATGCGATCGCGGCCGGTCGGAACCCCGCCACCGTGCCCAACAATCTCTGGCCCGAGCACGTCGTCGAGATCGAACCGTTCGGCGTCGATGGCGGAACGATCGTCTGGGAGTGGCACCTGTGGGATCACCTCGTGCAGGACCACGACGACACGAAGGCCAACTTCGGCGTGGTGGCCGACCACCCGGAGCTGATCGACCTCAACTACTTCGCGTCGTCGAGCGCGGACTGGATCCACGCCAACGCGATCGACTACAACCCGCAGCTCGACCAGATCCTGATCAACTCGCCGCGCTTCCACGAGTTCTGGATCATCGACCACTCGACGACGACGGTCGAGGCGGCCGGCCACACCGGGGGCAACAGCGGTCGCGGCGGTGACATTCTCTACCGCTGGGGGAATCCGCAAACCTACGACACGGGCGCCGCGGTCGACCAGAAGCTCTTCGGCCAGCACGACGCGCACTGGATCGACGCGGGGCTTCCCGGTGCCGGCCACATCATCGTCTTCAACAACGGCGCCGGCCGGCCGGCCGGCGCGTTCTCGACGATCGAGGAGATCGCCGCGCCGGTCGACGGCTTCACGTACACGCTTGATGCGGGTTCCGCGTACGACCCGGCGGCTCCGACGTGGATCTACACCGCCGATCCGCCCGCATCGATGTTCTCCAGCTTCATCTCCGGCTGCCAGCGCCAGCCCAACGGCAACACGCTGATCTGCGCGGGTGCGTCCGGCGACTTCCGCGAGGTGCAGGCCGACGGAACGATCGTGTGGCGGTACGTGAATCCGGTGAACTCGGCGGGACCGATCGTGCAGGGATCACCTCCGGTCGGCACCACGACGTTCCGCGCCGAGCGCTACGCCCCCGGCTTCCCCGGGTTCGCGGGCCGCGACCTCACGCCCGGCCGCCTCATCGAGATCTACCCCGGCGACGCGACCGGCGACGCCGAGGTCAGCTTCGCCGACATCCTCGCGATCATCGGCGCGTGGGGCCCGTGCCCGGGCGGCGGCGACCCCTGCCACGGTGACGTGACCCGCAACGGAGTCGTCGACTTCGCCGACGTGCTGGACGCGATCTCGAACTGGGGACCGTACTGCCCGTAGCGCACCCTGCGTACCCCACCCCACCGCCGACTCACTTCGGAATCCGGAATCCGGAATTCACATTCCGCAAGCCCCATTGCTTGATTCACAATCCGCTGATCCCCATTGGGGATTGACGTGTTGCGGATCAAGAACCGGGGGTTGCGGATTGCGGATTTCGAATTCCGGAATCCGGATTCAAAACCCGGGACGCGTCCCGGGTTCTCTCTCAGCCCCAGTTGGCTATCAGGATCATGATGTCGGCGAAGTTCACGACGCCGTCGTCGTTGAGGTCGGCTGCTGAATCCGGCTGGCCCCACTGTGCGATCAGGATGAGCAGGTCGCTCATCCCGACGCTCCCGTTCTCATCGAGATCGGCCGGGACCGGTTCGCCGGACTGCACCGCGGCCAGCGCTCCGGCGGCGTCGATCAGGCCGGCGCCGAGCAGACCGGCAAACCCGGGGTTGATCGGATCGATGTCCACGGCTCCAGCCGCGAGGGCGGCCTCGATCTCCTCCGGGCCGAGCGTCGGCTCGTGCGCGATCACCAGAGCCGCGCACGCGGACACGATGGCGGTCGACGTGCTCGTCCCGTCGGCCCGACCGTACCCGTTGTCCGGAACGATGCTCACGACGTCCGATCCCGGCGCGCAGAGATCGACACCCGCGCCGTAGCTGCTGAACGGGCTCTTGTGGTCGGCGACGTCGGTCGACGCGATCCCGAACACGTTCGACGTCGCGTACGGATACAGGGATGGATCCTCCACCCCCTCGTTGCCGACGGCGGCGATCAGGACCGCCCCGTTCGCGCGGGCGTACTCGACGGCCTGCTCCAGCGCCGCGCTCTCGATCACGGTCCCCAGGCTCATGTTGATGACCCGCGCGCCTTCATCGGCGGCGTAGTAGATGCCCTGGATCAGGCGGAAGACGTGTCCGGTCCCGTCGGCGTCGAGGACGCGAACCGGCAGGATCGACGCGTCCGGAGCCACCGTCGCGAGCAGCCCGGCGAGGAACGTGCCATGCCCGACGAGCTCGTCGGTGAGACCGTCGCCGTCGGTGTCGGCGCCGTCCGGCGCGTCGTCGGGATCCGCGTCCTGGTCCACGAAGTCGATGCCACCGAGGAGCCCGACCCCGGCGAGGGCGAGGTGCGACGCGTCGACGCCGGTATCCAGCAGCGCGATGGTCACGCCCTGCCCGCCCGTCGTCGCGTGCGCCGCGCCGAGCCCGACGCGATCCCAGAGGTACTGCCCGAGGAACTCCGCCGGCATGACACCGAGGTAGAAGCTCTGGGTGTGACCGCCCGGCGCATCGGCGCCGTAGTTGAGCTCGGCCGTCTCGATGCGGACATCGGTCTCCAGCGCCAGCTCGAAGGCGTCCTCGTTCCAGCCGTCGGGGACATCGAGCAGGTAGACGCGGTGGGCGGAGATCTCGCCCAGGAGCGTCGTCTCGTAGTCGACGAGGATCTCCGCGAGGCTCGCCGCCGGCTCGAGCTTGACGATGGCGTCCTGGGGCGGCGCATCCGCCAACGCCGGGGCGATCGCGATGTTGGCGGCGATCAGCCCCCAGGCCGGTGCATGCGTCGCGGTGACTCGTCTCATGGTCCGCTTCCTTCCACCACCATGCTAATGGCCGCTCGGACCGGGGCAAGAACGTGTTGCGGGATCTCGCCCCGAAGCCGCAAGCGGGCCCCGTCGACCGACCAGAACGAACGGAGCCCAGTACGCGGGGTGCGGGCGTCTCTGCATGAAACGGAGCTGGGCGCGTCGCAGGGCCGCTGACGTCGCCGCGACGTCGCCCGCGTCCGCGGGCACCTGCCCGCCGTAGAGATCGGCCATGAACTCGCTCGTCGTCTCGTCGTGAAGCGCCCAGAGGCTCATGACGAGCGCCGATGCGCCGGCGGCGAAGAAGCCCCGGACGAGCCCGACGAGCTCGTCGCCGCGATCGATCGAGGCCGCCCCGGTGTCGCACCCGCTCAACACCACGATCGGATCGCGCAGACGAACCGAGTACAGGTCGCGGATCGTCAGCCAGCGATCGCCCAGCTTCACCCCCGAAGCCAGCGGTCGCGTCGGATCGAAGCGACCGTGGCTGGCGAGGTGAATCAGATCGGCGTCGCCGGCGTGCGCGCGGAAGTGCTCCACCGTGGCCTCGCGGTTCGACTTCACGATCGGCTGTCGCTGGGCCGCCGCCACCACCGCGATCTCCTGCTCGATGGTCGGGGCATGCGCGTCGGCGACCCCGTAGACGAGCTGCCGATCCGCGGGTCCCGGCGTGCGCTTCGTGGGCAGGTGGTCGAGGATGCTGCTGCTCGGCGAGTACGTCACCTCGACGTCCTCGACGAGATACCGATCCCCGTCCCACAAGGCATGGAACGGCACCGCGTGCAGCGGCCCGTGCGGCACGACGTGAAGATGCTCGGCGCCGTCGATGTCATCGCGCAACGGCGCCAGCAACGTCGCGTGCAGCTCACCGAGTTCCCGACGCGCATCGGCGACGAGATCGTCGACGGCGTCCTTCGGGTACGTCATCACCCGGTCGACCTGGAAGCGCAGCCGTTCGACCATGTCCGCCAGCTCAGACGACCGGGCGAGCCCCCGAACGACCCGCGCCGAGTCGGGCCGCACGACGACGGCAAGCAGTTCGTCACCGGCGACGAAGTACTCGACCAGAGCCGACTCAGGTGCGAGCAGGCGCTGGATCTCGCCGGTGTCGAGGGCGGGCGCGAAGACGCTGCCGAGCCCCCGCGTGGCGCCGAGGCGTCGCTCGGCGTGCCGGACGCTTCGCTCGCACGCCTCCACCTGCTGCCGCCAGGACGCGTCGTCGAAGGACCCGTCGTCGGACCCGGCGGCCGTCTCCAGCCGGCTGTACAGGACGTTCATCTCCCGGTGGCGGAGCCCGATCTCGTTGAGCAGCCCCGAGGCCTCGTCGTCATCCCCGTCGTCCGACGGAGCCCCGACGAGGTCGATGGCCCCGCTTACGAGATCGAGCAGGCTTCGGCTCTTGGCCTTTTCGATCGTCGTCAGCACCGCGGTCGGATCCGGCTCGTCGGCGCCCACCAGCGCGAGAACGAGCTGCTCGTACGCGGCGGTGCGGCTGCCGGCGAAGGCCGTCCGAAAACGCTCCGCCTGGAGCGATCCGCGGATCCGCTCGACCTGCTCGACGGCCTCCCGCAGTTCGTCGATCGCACGACCCGGCTGCTGGAGCGTCAGGGAGACGTTGCCGCGCAGCACGAGCAGGTCCGCCAGCATCGGGGCGAGGTTCAGCCGCCGCGCATCGGCGAGCGCCGCTTCGAGCAACGCTCCCGCCTCTTCGAGATTACCAGCCTTGATCGCCAGGGCCGCCAGTTCGGAGCGCGCCGCCACGGCATCCGGGGCACGCGGGCCGAGCAGGTCCAGCGCGCTGTGCAGCATGGCGCGGGCGTCGTCGATGCTTCCGCGCGCCGCCGCCATCGCGCCGCCGACGAGACGCGCGCGGGCCAGCGCCGCCCGATGCTCCCGCGCGGTCAGGGTCTCCAGCGCCGAGCCGAGGACTTCGTGCGCCTCGTCACCGCGACCGAGCGACAGGTACGCCCGCGCAAGGCTCACCCGACACCGCGCCGCCTCCCACGCAAGCCCATGGTGCTCGAGAGAACTCAACGCGTCGGCCAGCGACTCCGCCGCGTCCTCGACCATGCCCGCGACGAGGAGCGTCTCGGCTTCCTCGGCGTTGAGCCGGGCGACGTCCCCGGGGGCCTCGTCGCTCATGCACCGACGCGCCTGCTCGAAGTGATAGAGGGCGCCCTCGATTCTCCCCTGCCGGCTCATCAGGTCCGCGAGGTTGCCCTCGACGATCGCCACCGCCGCCGACAAGCCGGCCTGCTCGAAGGCGGCGAGCGCATCGCGGAACACGGACTCGGCCTCCTCGAACCGGTTGAGGTCGAGCAACGCCTCGGCGCGGTTGCTGTCGATCTGCGCGGTCACGATCGGATCGGCGGCGAGCACCCCGCGCGCGCGATCGAAGCACGCGAGGGCCGCCTCGGCGTCGCCGCGCGTCCGGTGGGCGATCCCCAGGTTCACCTCGGCCCGAGCCGCGAGACGCGTGTCGCCGGCGTCGTCGAAGGCCTTGAGCGCGTCACGCCCCGCGATCAGCGCCTCGTCGCTGCGCCCGAGGCGGCTGAGCACGTGCAGCTCGGTCATCTTGACCTCGCCCATCACGCGGGCGTCGCCGGATCGACGCGCGAAGTCCGTCGTCGCCCCGATGAGCTTCAGCGCCTCGTCGAGGCGATTGCCGTACGCGAGCGCGTGCGCGCGCGCGCGGCGCGCCTGCGCCTGGAGCGCCGGATCGGACCGCTCGTCGGCGACCTCGACGAAGAGGCCCGTCGCCTCCAACGCGTCGGCGAGATGCTCGATCGCCATCCGCTCCGCGGCCCGGATCATCTCCGAGAGCTGCGCGGCGGTCACCGCGGCTCCGGCAAGACGCCGTCGCCGCTCGTCGGGCTCGAGTTGAAGCACCTCCCGAAGCGATGGAGGGGATCGATCGTGTTCCATGGGGCAAGCCAGGTCAGCGAATCTCCAGCGGACCGATCGTGACCGCGCGCCGGCCGTCGTCGAGTTCGAGCACGAGGTCATAGCGACCGGTGTCCGACGACAGCCGGAAGCGACCGTGGTCGTCGATCGCGGTCGCGACCACGAGCGTCCGGTCCGCGGTGTCGAGCAGCACGGCCGAGCCAAAGGAGCCAGGGGTGCGTCGGGCCTGCCCACGCACGATGCGTCGGGGCTCGGAGCCTTCGGAATCGGGGGTGATCTGGAGATCGACGCGTCCGTCCTCCCATTCGTAGGCGAGCTGAACGGTCGTCGGGCTCGCCCGGAATCCGGCGACGGCGGGCTGGGCCCGGCTGTCGAAGACGAGCTGCGCCAGGATGCCGGTCGCGCGATCGATCCAGCTCTTCCACACCGCCTCCGGGAGAGGCCGGCGGTTCAACGCGATCAACCGCTCGATCACGTGCGGCGGCGCATCTTCGAGTTCGTTGGCCGCAAGATCCGCGAGCACCGAGCGCAGGGCCGCGGTGGTCGCCGCGCCCTCGGGCCGGCTCGCGAGACGGCGCTCGACGTCGGCGGCCTCGGCGTCGTTCAGCTCACCGGAGACGTAGGCAACGAGATCTTCGATTGGCACACCAGGTTCCGTCATGCCGGGGTTCCTCTCTCAGAGTGCGGATCCCGGGGAGCCAGATACACCCGGATCCGGAGATCGTTCGAGGATCTCCAGGAGCTTCTCGAGGCACCGGGCCCGGCTCGGTCCGATACTCCCCACGGGCATGTCGAGCTTCCGCGCGACCTCCTCGTACCGCGGCGGTCCCGACTGGACGTAGAGCGCCACGAGCAGCTCCTCGCACCGGCCGCCCAGATGCCGCAACGCTTCCAGCACCTGGTTCTGACGCTCCCACCGATCGAGCAGCTCCGGTGGCATCGCCGACTCGATCGCGTCGGCCGAATCGGTCGCCACCGGTCGCGCCCGCTGCCGGTGCCGGACCGCGACCCGCTGCGCGGTCGTCATCAGCCACTGCGGCAACGCCCGGTGCGAGCGGAGCCCGGACAGATGACGCACGAGGGCCGCGAACACTTCCTGGGCGACGTCCTCCGCCGCCGTGACGTCCAGACCCGAACGCCGCGCGATCGAGAACACCAGGCGTTGGTACCGTCGCACCAGCTCCTCCCACGCGCGGTCGTCGCCGCTCACGCAGGCTTCGACGAGTGCCTGGTCGGCCCGGTCCTGCTCCGTCGATCGGCGCCTCGTTGAACGCTGGCGCATCGCGCGCACCTTTCGCCGTGCCTACGGCGCCACGATGTCCACGGCCAGCACCTCCGTGTGCGGGGCGAGGCAGACCTCGTCCGTGCAGACCTGGTAGGTGACGAGCAGACGCGCCTGGGGCGTCACGGGTCCGGCCCGGGTGATCCCGACCGGAACGGTCAGGGTTCCGTGGTGCACGAGCATCGACCCCACCGGGCCGGTGAAGCGTTCGCCGGGCGGGTAGGTGACGGAAAGCGTGAGGTTCTCGGCGCCGACGAGCTCGATGTCCAGCGCGATGAGGTCCTCGGCCCCGGGCACGTGCGCGTTGACGTGGAAGCCGGGCTCGATCACGAGCACCACGCCCAGCTCCGCGGTCGCGCCGTCGGCAACGGTCACACGCTTCTCGCTCACGCCGACCGTCACCGGCCCGCTCATGCCCGGGGCCGGCGTCGGCGCGCCGGCCGGCTTCGCGAGCCGGTCGGGATACCGATCCACGAGCCGCTTCACGGCGATCAGCGACTTCACGCTTCCGGTGGGGTGCTGGGCGAGCGGCCCGCTGAGCGCGGCGACCGTCGCGATCGCGTCGTCGAGGTACGCCTCCTCGCCGGTCGCCTCGTGCAGGTCGACGAGGTTCTCGAGCATGACGCCGTTGCCGCTGGGTACCGCACCGTCGTAGGTGGACTTGATCCGCACGAAGAGGTCCGCCTGGTTCCGAAGCGTGTCGTAGTACGCACCGCCGGACTCGTCCCAGAACCGCGCGCGAGCGGCGGCGGCCAGATCGACGGCGGCGTCGAGCCACTCGCGCTCGGCGGTCGCGCGGTTCAGCGCGAGCAGGCCGTGGATCATGTTCGCGTAGTCCTCGAGGAACGCGTCGATCTTCGCGCGGCCATTGCGCGACGTGCGGAGCAGCCCGTCCGGAGCATTGGCGGGGCGCATCCCGGTGAGGATGTACCTCGCAGCGCAGCGGGCGGCCTCGACGTAGCGCTCCTCGCCGAGCGTCGCCCCCGCGTCCGCCATGCCCGCGATCATCAGGCCGTTCCAGGCCGTGAGGATCTTGTCGTCGGTGAGCGGCTGATCGCGCCGGTCGCGGACGGCGAGCAGGGCGCGGTCGATCCGCCCGAGACGCTCTTCGAACGCCTCCACCGTCATGTTCATCGCTTTCGCCTGGCGATCCGGGCGGTCCACGAGGAAGACGACGTTCTTCGGTCCGTCCTCGGGGTGGTGCGGATCCTGGAAGTTCGGGCCGAGGTCGAAGCCGTACGCCGTCAGCGCGAACGCGACGTCGTCGCCGAGCCCCGCCGCCGTGAGGGCCGCCGTCAACTCGTCGACGGTCCAGATGTAGCTTTCGCCCTCGCGGTGGTTCGACTCCGCGTCCTGCGCGCTGAAGAAGGCGCCGCTCGGAGCGGTCATCTCGCGGAGCACGTAGTCGAGCGTCTCGCGGATGATCCGAGCGTAGAACGGGTCGGCCGTGCGCCGGTATGCCTCGGTGTACGTCTGCACGAGCTGCCCGTTGTCGTAGAGCATCTTCTCGAAGTGGGGCACCAGCCACTTCTCGTCGACGGTGTAGCGGTGGAAGCCGCCGCCGACCTGGTCGTACAAGCCGCCGGTCGCCATGCGGTCGAGCGTGTGGATCACCGCGGCCCGCACCGGCGGGCGGTCCCATCCCGCGAGGATCAGGAAGTCGAGGTTCGCGGGCATCGGGAACTTGCGTTGACGGCCGAAGCCGCCGTGCGTGCCGTCGTAACCGGCGAGCAGTTGCGCGATGCCTCCCTCGATCTCGGCGGCCCCGACGACCCGCGCTTCGGAGCGTTGGGCAAGCTGCTGCGCAACCGCCTCGGCGACCTGGTTCGCCTGCTGCTGCAAGGCGTCGCGATTCTGGTCCCAGGCCTGCCGCAACT
This sequence comes from Planctomycetota bacterium, assembly GCA_024226535.1. Classification (GTDB taxonomy): domain Bacteria; phylum Planctomycetota; class Phycisphaerae; order Phycisphaerales; family SM1A02; genus JAAELP01. Next base: position 12,303 of record JAAELP010000353.1, read on the forward strand.
GGCGCAGCACGCTGGGGAACCCGGGTCGCCCGCGGGCGTCGGTCGGCGGGTAGTACGTCCCCCCGTAGAACGGCTTGAGCCCTTCGGGTTCGAGGAACACGGACATCGGCCAGCCGCCGGAGCCGCGCTGAAAGATCTGCACCGCCGACATGTAGAGGTCGTCGACGTCCGGCCGCTCCTCGCGATCGAGCTTGATGCACACGAACAGCTCGTTCATGAGCGCAGCGATCGCCTCGTTCTCGAAGCTCTCGCGCTCCATGACGTGACACCAGTAGCACGTCGAGTAGCCGACGCTCAGGAAGATCGGCTTGTCCGCCGCCCGCGCCGCCGCGAACGCTTCCGGTCCCCACGGCCACCAGTGAACGGGGTTGTTCCGGTGCTGGAGAAGGTACGGGCTGGTCTCGTCACCGAGGCGATTGCGCCCATCGACGTCGGCGGACATGCTGGGCTCCTGCGCCATCACACCGCTCGCCAGCGCGAGCACCGGGATCAGGGAACGTATGGGCATCGAGCCATCGTACGCCGATCCGTCACAGGATGCTCTGGCTCCGCGGATACGAGCCCAGCACCTTCATCGACAGGCAGTGCGTCGACGCCTCGCCGATCGCCGCCTGCATCGCGGGCTCGTCGTGGTGCAGGTCGCAGTCGATGAAGAACGTGTACTCCCAGTTCGTTCGACCGCTGGGGCGCTTGTCGATGTGGCTCAGGTTGATCGACGCGTCGCGGAAGACGCCGAGCACGTCGACGAGCGCGCCGGGCTTGTGGGCGGTGACGAACATGATCGTCGTCTTGTCGTCGCCGGTCGGCTTCGCCGTCTGCCGGCCGATGATCAGGAAGCGCGTGATGTTGTTCGGCTTGTCCTGGATCTGCTCGAAGAGCGTGTTGACGCCGTAGATCTCGCCCGCCAGCGTCGAGCCGATCGCGGCCGCGTTCGTTTCATCCGAGGCGCGCTGCACCGCTTTCGACGAGCTGAGCGTCGGGATCTGCTCGGCGTCGGGATAGTGCTTGCTCAGCCACCGGCGACACTGGCTGAAGACCTGCGGCTTGGAGTAGATGCGCTCGATCTCGTTGGGCAGACAGTTGCCGAGCAGTGTCTGGCGCACCTCGATCATCGCCTCGGCGTAGATCGTCACCTCGTGCTGCTGGAACGCGTCGAGCGTGTCGGTGATCCCGCCGCCGATGCTGTTCTCGTACGGCACGAGCCCGTAGTGACACCGACCGGCGGCGACCTCCTCGAAGACGTGGTCGATCTCGTGCAGGTCGTCGAACTCGACGGCGGAGCCGAAGTGACGTGTGGCGGCGACGTGCGAGAACGAACCACGCGGACCGAGGTACCCGACCCGGATCGGCAGCTCCAGCGCGAAGCTCCCGGACATCAGCTCCCGGTAGATCGACTCGATCACGCGGTTGGGAAGCGGACCGGGGTTCGCCGCCTGCACGCGGTCGAGGACTTCGCGCTCGCGGTGCGGGGCGTAGATCGGGTAGCCGGTGGCGCGCTTGGATCGTCCGACCTCGGAGACGAGGCGGGCCCGCTCGCTGAGGGCGTCGACGAGCCGATGGTCCACGTCGTCGATGCGGCGACGAAGCTCGGCGAGATCCTCCTCGCTGGGAGCCGTCTCCCCGCCGTTGGTCTGATTCGATTCGTCGGCCATGCTCGGTCCGGTCTCCGAAAGTGCGTAGCATCTCACATCGACGCGGGCTTGGCCCGTATTTGGATACTCGTGCCCGGTTCTCCGAAAAAGACAGGGAGGATCCGGCTCTCTCCCGTGTCCATATCGTGTTCGACCGATGGAAACACCACCGCCCGGAATCGAGGATCTGTCCACGGCCAGCATGGTCCTGCTGGGCCTGATGGTCGTCGTGGGACTCATGCTCTGGCTGGCCGGCCGGAGGATCCTCCGGGCCGGCCTGGCCGCCGCCGGCCTCCTCGTGGGCGGAGCGGTCGGCTGGGCGGCCGCCGGAGCCCTGGAGATCGGCCTGCCCCACTGGATGATCGCGGTCGCGGTCGGGATCGTATTCGCCTGCATCGCCGCCCTCGCCTACCGGCTTCCGGTGGCGGCGGCGATGGGGATCGTCTGCGGCGTGGCCGCCCCGCTGGCCGTCGTGACCGCCACGGAGATCCACGCCGCGCGTCAGGCCGAGCCCGCAGCCACCGAACCGGCAGAACGCGTGACGGGGTTCTTCGAGGAGACCGGAGAGAAGGTGGCCGACGAGTTCACCCAGTTCTTCTCGCGCGATCGCGCTGAGACCGACGAATCAGAGGACTCCACGACCGGCGGCGTGCTCGACGACGCCGTGGCCGAGCAACTCGGCATCGACGAGCCGACCGCGGAGCGGATCGACCAGGCGCGCGACCTCGCGCAAGCATTGCGCGAACGGTTCAGCGCGTGGTGGGAGCAGACGCCGGAGAGCGCCCGTCCGACGATCCTCGTCTCCGCCGCCGCCGGCGCGGTGACCGGTGTCCTGTTCGCCGCCCTGGCCCCGACGATCGCCTCCACGCTCGTGACGGCCTTCGGAGGCTCGCTGATGTGGCTGGCCGGTCTCAGAGCCCTCATCGCGGCGATGGGCGTCACGAGCGTCGAGCGTCTGCTCCCGGAAGGAACCGGTTACACGCTCGTGCTGTGGCTGATAATCGCGCTCATCGGAGTGGCCATTCAGTGGACCTTCCGGGCGAAGGAGGCCGATACATCGGGCTGACTCAGGAAGGACCAGCCCATGATCAGCGCCCTCTTTCTGGCCCAGGACGAGACGGTCGGCAGCGCCCCGGAGCTCACCGACGCCAGCGCGAGCGAGATGTTCAGCGGTGCGATCGATCGCCTGAACATCATCTTCCGACCCGACGAGCTGCTCGAATCGTTGTCCCACCTGCCGCTCATGCTCGCGGCGATCGTCGTGGTCGTCGGCATCCTGTGCGTCTTCAACGGCTACCGGTGGCACAAGTGGGTCGTGGCCATTCTCGCGTTCATCATCGGCATCGGCGTCGGCCTGCGTCTGAGCCAGGAGATGGGCCGGTCGATGGTCGTCGCCTCGGCGGTCGGTTGCCTCTGCGCGATCGTGGCGACGCCGCTGCTTCGGGTCACCGTCGCGATCTTCGGCGGGCTGACCGGCGCGTTCATCGGCGCCAATGCGTGGACCGCGATCGAGGCGACCCCCGACAACGTGCACTGGGCCGGCGCGATCATCGGCTTCATCGTGGTCGCGATGGCGTCGCTGATCCTGTTCCGGCTCGTCGTCGTGCTGTTCACGAGCGTCGGCGGCGCGGCGATGGTCGTGCTCGGAGCGATCACGCTGCTCATCAACGTGCCGCGGTGGCGGGATTCCGTGGAGTCGAGCCTCCAGGCGAACCACCTCGTGATCCCCCTGCTCATGCTCGTCGCCGCCGTCAGCGGCTTCGTGATCCAGGAGAGCCGCCTGCGGGCGCACGGCGTCTCGATCGTCGGCGACCGGCACGCGTCGGACGAGTAGCTACTCGTACAGCGTCGTCGCCTCGGTCTCCTCGACCGGGCGCTCGCCGAGCATCTCGCTGTGGACGATCACGCGGAAGCGTGAGTCGGCGGCGGCGATAGCCTGGGCGCTCACCTGGAAGGTCGCGGTGGCGTCGGCCTCGAGCCAGTCGAGCGGATCGAAGGTCACGACGCCCGCGGCGACACGCGCCGTGGTCGGACCGGAGGCCGAGGCGAACTTCGCGGTCGGTTCGATGTGACACGTGACGCGCACGTTCGTGTCCGGGCGATCGCCCTGGTTCCGGATCTCGATGACGTACGTCTCGATCTCGCCGATACGCACCGGGTCGTGCGTGTCGCGCAGCTCGACGCTCAGACCCGCCTCGGCTTCGGCGATGTCCGTGCGGATGGGCTCTTCGACGGCGGCTTCGGCGGTGCGGTGCCCGGCGGCACGCAGGAGCGCCCCCGTAAAGAACGGCAGGATCAGCACGAGTTGAGCAAGCGCGCAGATCACCGCGGCCACGCGTCGCCACGTCGCCGGCGAGCGCACGATCGTCTCACCACGGGCGCTCGGCTTGGCGAGGATCGGCAGACCGACGAGCCGCAGGTAGTACCACGCGCTGATCGCGCTGTTGATCACCGCCACCACGACGATGACGATCTGGTCCGCGTTCACACCGGCGATGAGCAGCATCAGCTTGCCGATGAAGCCGAGCAGCGGCGGGAAGCCGAGCAACGATCCGGCGCAGATCGCCATCGCCCACGCCATCACCGGGTGCCGCTGACGCAGACCCGCGAGGTCCTCGACGGATTCGATCTCCTCGCCCTGTCGCTCGAGCCCCGCGAGCACCGCAAACGCGCCGGTGTTCATGAGCCCGTACACCATCAGGTAGAAGAGCACCGCGCTGAGGCCGAGGCCCGGACCGGCGATGATCCCGATGAGCAGGTAGCCGCTGTGCGCGATCGAGCTGTACGCCAGCATGCGCTTCACGGACTTCTGGAGCAGCGCGCCGATGTTCCCGAGCGTCATCGTGAGCCCGGCCATCATGAGTAGCGTCGCGAGGATCGGTGGTGGCAGCAGCGCCCAGCCCGTGCCGCCGGCGCCCGAAACGCCCCAGCCGCCCCAGCCGAGAGTGCCCAGCAGCATGATCAGCGCAATCGTGCCCGCGGCCTTGGGCACGAAGCCCAGGAACGCGGTCACCGGCGCCGCGGCTCCCTCATAGACGTCCGCCGCGTAGAAGTGCATCGGCACGGCGGCGATCTTGAACGAGACCCCGAGGATCGCGAGGATCATGCCCACGGTGCCGATCGGGTTGATCGTGCCGGTGAGGATCTTCTGTTCGGCGAAGCGATCACGCATCTCGCTGAGCACGATCGTGCCGGTGGCTCCGTACAGCAGCGAGAAGCCGTACAGGAACACCGCGGCCGCCATCGCCCCCAGGAAGAAGTACTTGACGCTCGCCTCCTGCGCCCGCCGCGACGAACGGCTCATCGCGACCATGATGTACGTCGGCAGCGACGTCAGCTCCAGGGCGAGGAACAGCCAGATGAGGTCCGTGGCGTTGCAGCAGAGCATCACGCCGGTGAGGCTGAGCAGGAAGAAGACGAAGTACTCGCCGCGACTCGCCCGCAGCGGGTCGAACGGAAGCCGGCTCGCCTGCACGTCCGCCTCGAGACGCCGGTCCACGAGCCCCACGCTCACCATCGCGAGGATGACGCCTACGAAGCAGACGACCATCTTGATGAACCGGCCCAGCTCCGGCATCAGGAGCCCGGCTCTCTTGACGTTGTCGGGGTCGTAGACGAACGGCGTGGCGATGAACGCGGCGACGAGGAACACGCACGTGATCAGCGGCAGCATCTCGCGGATGCGCTGACGCGGCGAGAGACCGAGCACCGAGAGCACCACGGCGCCCGCGAACAGGATCAGCTCGGGGACCAGCAGCAGGAGCTTATCGCCCACCGGCCACCTCCCCTCCCGCCACGGCGAGACGCAGCGCGGGGTCTTCCGCCGGCGCCTCGGCGGTGCGCGTCAGACGCGACACCTTCCGCGGGTACTCGGCAAGCACCGATTCGATCGGCTGCTCGATGGCGTCGGTCACGATGCCCGGCTTGAAGCCGATCACCACGCAGAGCACGGCGAGCGGCACGAGCACGGTGATCTCTCGCCACGTGAGATCGGCAGGCAACGCGGGAGCGGCGTGCTCGGCGTCGTCGGCGTGGTCGTTGGGCTCCTTCAGCGGACCGAAGACGATCCGCCCCACCATGATCAGCAGGTACATCGCGGCGAAGATCATGCCGAGCGCCGCGAACGCCGCGTACCACGGCCCGAGCACGCCGGGGTAGATCTCCAGCAGGCCCTCGGTCTGCGTGTCGACCGTGGCCGTCGCCGTGAACGCGGCGATCAGGCACAGGAACTCGCTCACGAAACCGTTGAGCCCGGGCAGGCCGACGGACGAGAGCACGAAGAAGACCATGAAGAACGACCAGACCGGCATCTTCTGCGCGAGACCGCTCACCGCCCGCATGTCGCGCGTGTGGTAGCGCTCGTACATCATGCCCACGAGGAAGAACAACGCCCCCGTGCTCAATCCGTGGTTGATCATGTACAGCACGGAGCCCTGGAGCCCCATCGGGTTGAGGGCGAAGAGCCCGAGCACGCAGAAGCCGAGGTGGCTCACCGATGAGTACGCGACGAGCTTCTTGACGTCGGTCTGCACCCAGCAGACGAGCGCCGCGTAGAGGATCCCGATGATCGACAGCGTCGCGATGAACGGCGCGTACTCGATCACCGCGTCGGGCACCATCGGCAGGACGAACCGGTAGAGACCGTACGTCCCCAGCTTCAGCAGGATCGCGGCGAGGATCACCGACCCCGCGGTCGGCGCCTCGGTGTGCGCGAGCGGCAGCCACGTGTGGACGGGGAACAGCGGCACCTTGACGGCGAACCCCGCCATCAGCGCCAGCAGGATCCACGCCTGCTGGCCCGGGTTCAGCCCCGTCGCCGTGAAGACCGTGAGCTGCTCGATGTCGAAGGACCACGCCAACTGTCCGTCGACGCCCTTCGCCATCGCGTACTGCCACGCGACGTAGAGCAGGCCGGCAAGGGTGATCATCGAGCCGGTGAACGTGAAGAGGAAGAACTTGATCGACGCCCGCGAACGCTCGCTGCCGCCGTAGATCGCGATCAGGAAGAACATCGGCACGAGCGTGAACTCGAAGCAGATGTAGAAGAAGATCAGGTCCCGCGCCAGGAACACGCCGGTCATCGCGGTCTGGATGACCAGCAGCCAGGCGTAGTACTCCTTGATGCGGTGGGTGATCGCCGTGAACGACCCGGCCACGCACAGCGGCATGATGAGCGTGGTCAGCAGCACGAGCACCATCGACACGGCGTCGGCTCGGAGTTGCAGGTCGACCCCGATCACCTCCAGCCACGGCATGCCCACCGGCGCCGAGAAGCCGCCGTCGGACCAGTGCTCGAACTGGAACGCGAGACCGATGCTCACGAGGAACACGACGCCCGACGTCGCCAGCGCGATCCACCGGGCACGCCGCGTCGGGGCCAGCGCCACGACGACGGCGCCGAGCAGCGGAATCACGAGCAGGAGGACGGACATCATGGCGTCGCCCCTCCCCCGAAGACCGTGCTGAGGAACTGCACCAGCTCCGGCATGTAGAGCACGAGCAACGCGATGAGGCCCACGCCGCCGGCCATCGAAACCGCGTACGACTGGAGCACGCCGTTGGACAGCGGCTGGAAGAGCTTCGCGACCCATCGCGGCGCGCGGCCGATGCCGTCGACGATCACCATGTCCACGAGATACCGGTCGATGAAGTAGAACGCGTGACCGACGAACCACAGCGGGAACCGGATCACCGCGTGGTAGACCTCGTCGACGTACCACTTGTTCTCCGCCCCGATCGGCACCCAGCGCGTGGCCGGGTTCGCGAGCAGACGCGAGCGGAGGTCATCGGCGGCCTTGCGGTTGCCCAGGTGCAGCCAGTACGCGACGGCGATGCCGAGGAGCGTGACGATGCTCGCCACGAGGATCATCCACTGGTGCGGATCCTCGAAGAAGCCGGCGCCCTCGTGGTGCGGCGGAATGCCGTCGGCGGCCGTCGAGTCGGCGACCATGGACTCGCCCCAGTGCGTGTAGTACAGGACGATCGAGGCCACGGCCCCGGCGCTGATCGCCAGCAGCACGCCGTTGATCGCCAGGCGCGGCGCGTGGGGCTCGCCGTGCCCGTGATCGTCGTCGCCGTGATCGCCGTGGTGCTCATCCCCCATCTCGTACTTCACCTCGCCGCAGCAGACGCGGAACCACACGCGGAACGTGTAGTACGCGGTGAGGGCGGCGGTGATGACGGCGATCACGCCGAGCACCTTGAAGCCGTGCCCGGCCGTGACGAACGCCTCGGCCATGATGGCGTCCTTGGAGTAGAACCCGCTGGAGATGTACGGGAACCCCACGAGGCACAGGCACGCGTAGAACATCGTCCAACTGACGATCCGCCAGCCGGGGATGTGCCGCAGGCCCGAGAGCTTGCGCAGATCGAGCTGGCCGGCGAAGCCGTGCATGATCGCGCCGCACGTCAGGAAGAGCACCGCCTTGAAGAAGGCGTGGGTGAACACGTGGTAGGCGCCGCCGAACGTCGACAAGACGCCGATGCCCATGAACATGTACCCGAGCTGGCTGACCGTCGAGTACGCCATGATGCGCTTGATGTCGTACTGGGCCATCCCGATCGTCGCCGCGAGCAGCGCCGTGAGACCGCCGATCCACGCCACCGTGGGCAGGGCGAGCGGGTGCAGCGCTTCCATGAGCGGGAACATGCGGGCGAGCAGGTAGACGCCGGCGGTGACCATCGTCGCGGCGTGGATCAGCGCCGAGACGGGCGTCGGGCCCTCCATCGCGTCGGGTAGCCAGACGTACAGCGGGAGTTGGGCGCTCTTGCCGAACGCCCCGAGCATGAACAGGAACGGGATCCACTTGATCCCCCACCCGCCGGCGGTGCCGTCGGTCTCGTACGCGCCGTGCTGGATCGCGGTGAAGATCTCGGTGTACTGGATCGTCCCGAAGTAGTGGAACGTCAGGTACAGGCCCAGCGCCAGCCCGAGGTCGCCGATGCGGTTGACGATGAACGCCTTCTTCGCCGCCTCGACCGCCGACGGCCTCTGATAGTAGTAGCCGATGAGCCAATACGACGCGAAGCCCACGCCCTCCCAGCCGAGGTAGAGCATGAGCAGGTTGTCGCCCATCACCAGGCAGCTCATCGCGAACAGGAACACGCTGACGCCGGCGAAGAACCGCGAATACCCGCGGCCGAGGTCGGACTCCATGTACTCGCTGGCGTACAGGGCGATGAGCGTGCCGAGCCCCGTGACGAACAGCATCCACAGG
>JAAELP010000354.1 GCA_024226535.1 Planctomycetota bacterium
CCGTCGCCGCGATCACGCTGCTCAACGCGCTCGACGACGACCCCCTCTCGCCGGAGGCGCGCGAGTCGCTCGAATCGCTGCTCGACTGCTGCCGCTCGCTGGAGACGACCGGCCACGGCAACGCCGACGCCTGACGACCGCGCGAGCGGGCGCAGGGACGGCGCCCGTCAGCCCATCCACAACTTGCCCACACGCCTCGCGCGCGATTCCCCGGTCGCGGCGCTCGGGAGTACGATTTCGTGCGACCTGTCCTCCGGGGCAGGCTCGAAACATAAACCAGGAGACCCCCCATGGCCGAGTCGAGCCAGGAGTTCGGCACCGTGATCGGCGCTGATGCCAGTTTCAAGGGTGATCTGAAGTTCGAGTCCGCCGCGAAGGTGCTCGGTCGCTTCGAGGGATCCATCAACAGCAAGGGCAAGGTGCACATCGCCGACGGCTCCTCCTGCAAGGCGACGGTCGCGGCCAAGGAGATCGAGGTGGCGGGTCGGATCGACGGCAACGTCGAGGCAGGCGACCGCATCGAGCTGAAGCCGACGGGCGTGGTCACCGGCGACATCGTCGCCACGCGGATGACCATGTCCGAGGGTGCCTCGATCAACGGCCACTGCCGGATCGGGCCCAACAACGGCCAGAGCGGCTCGAAGGCGGCGTCCACGACGGAGCCGAAGGTCCAGGCGAAGGCGGTCGAGGCCGAAGTCGCCAGGAAGTGAGCGGCGGGCGGTCCGGCCGTACGCGGTGACCGCCCCGGGCAGCGATGGTGACTTCTTCGGCGGGCTGTCCGGGACGGCGGCCCCGGTGCGCGCGGGAATCAGCGGAGGCCGATGGTGGCCAAGGCGGGCAAGAAGAAGACCAGGGCGGCCTCGACGACCGAGCCCAAGCCGCGCCCCCCTGCGAAGAAGAAGACGATCGCTTCCAAGCTCGCGGCGGTGACGAAGAAGGTCGCCACGAAGACCACACCGCCGCCGAAGGCCGTCTCGAAGAAGACCGCCTCGAAGAAGGTCGTCGCGAAGAAGACGGTCACCAAAAAGACCGTTACCAAGAAGACCGTCACCAAGAAGGTCGCCACGAAGAAGGTGGCGGCGAAGAAGGTCGTGACGAAGAAAGCCGCGCCGAAGA
>JAAELP010000355.1 GCA_024226535.1 Planctomycetota bacterium
TCGATCGACTTGAGGTTGTTCGCCCGCGCGCCCTTGACGACGATCGCCTCGGACTCCTTGAGCGTGCGGCGCTTCTTCGGCACGGGCACCGCCCGGCGTCCGGAGAGGAACGCGCCGGTGTGCGACGCCGGCTCCATGCAGACGTCCTCGATCGTTCCCTGCGCGGTGACGGTGCCGCCGTGCAGGCCGGGGCCGGGGCCGATGTCCACGACGTGGTCGGCGGCGCGGATCATCCCCTCGTCGTGCTCGACCACGATTACCGTGTTCCCGATCGACGCGAGGTGACGCAACGTGCCGATGAGCCGGTCGTTGTCGCGCTGGTGAAGCCCGATCGTCGGCTCGTCCAGCACGTAGCAGACCCCGACCAGCCCCGAGCCGACCTGGGTCGCGAGCCGAATGCGCTGCGCCTCGCCGCCGGAGAGCGTGCCGCTCGTGCGGTTGAGGTTCAGGTAGCTGAGCCCGACGGACGCGAGGAACCCGAGGCGGCTGGTCACCTCGCGGAGGATCGGCTCGGCGATCGTGCGGTGCTCGTCGGACAGCTCGATCGTGTCGAAGAAGCCGACGGCCTGGTCGATCGTCATCGCCGTGACCTCGGCGATGTTCAGGTCGAGGTTGCCCGCGCGGAGCCGCACGTGCAGCGCCGCGGTACGCAGGCGCCGGCCCTCGCACTCCGGGCAGGGGGCGGAGCTCATGTAGCCGTGCAGGCGCTCCTTCACGTAGTCGCTGTCGGTGTTCGCGTAGCGGCGGTGGAGGTTCGGAATCACGCCCTCGAACGAGAAGCCGAGCTTCGCCTCGTCCGCCGCCGTCGTGCCCTCCAGCAGGACCCGCCGCGCGGTCTTCGGGAGCTTCGCGTACGTGGTGGTCTTGGCGACGCCGAGCGCGTCGCAGTAGCGCCGCAACATCCGGCCGTAGAAGATGTTCATCCGGCGCCCGTTCTTGCGCCACGGCTCGATCGCGCCTTCGCCGAGGGCGACGGAGGGCTCGGGGACGATCAGCGCCTCGTCGAACTCGCTGACGGTGCCGAGGCCGTCGCACCGCGGGCAGGCGCCGTAGGGGCTGTTGAACGAGAACAGCCGCGGCTCCAGTTCCTCGAGGCTGCACTCGGGGTGGTCGGGGCAGGCGAACTTCTCGCTGAAGCGGTGCTCGACCCACTGGCCGTCCTCGTCCACGAGCGCCACGAGCACGCCGCCGGCCAGCTTGAGAGCGACCTCGACGGAGTCCGCGAGGCGCGAGCGGACGTCGCCGGAGATCGCGATGCGGTCGACGACCGCCTCGATCGTGTGCATCTCGTAACGGCCGAGGCCGAGCGGGTTGTCGCCGCCCTCCTTGAGCGCGTCGCGGATGTCACGGATCTCGCCGTTGACCCGCGCCCGCACGAAGCCGTGCTTGCGGAGCCCTTCCAGCACCTCGCGGTGGTAGCCCTTCTTCCCCCGGATGACCGGCGAGCAGATCATCATCTTCGTGCCGTCGTCGTGGCCGACCAGCGTGTCGACGATCTGGGTCGCGGCGGTGGCGGAGATCGTGCGCCCGCAGATCCGCTCACGCGAGTCGACGTGCCAGCACGTCGGTCGTCCGCAGCGGGCGAACAGGAGACGCAGGTAGTCGTAGATCTCCGTCGTCGTCGCGACCGTTGAACGCGGGTTGTGACCGCCGGACCGCTGCTGGATCGCGATCGTCGGCGGAAGCCCCTCGATCGACTCCACGTCGGGCTTCTGGAGCACGTCGAGGAACTGCCGCGCGTACGCGCTGAGCGATTCCATGTACTTGCGCTGCCCCTCGGCGAAGATCGTGTCGAACGCGAGGGAGCTCTTCCCGGAGCCCGAGACCCCGGTGATCACGACGAGCTGGTCGCGCGGGATGTCCACGTCGAGCGACCGGAGGTTGTGCTCGGAGGCGCCGCGGACGCGGATGGATCGGGGGTCGGGCTTGGTCGTCACGCGGCCATTGTATGGGCGCGCGGGCGCGGGTCGCGGTCCGCCCCTCACCCGGCTCGCTGCGGCTCGCCACCCTCTCCCCGGAGGGGAGAGGGGTTGCGCGGCGGGTACACACAAAGGTCACCACACCGCGCGCGGCGCTGGGCACTCATCCCACGCGCGTACGCAGGCATGTCCACTCCCTTCTTGGCGCGATCGGGACCCCTCTCCCGCGCAGCGGGAGAGGACAGCCTCGCGCAGCGAGGCAGGTGAGGGCGGAACGCCGTGCACGTACGCTCGTCAGCCGACCTCTCGCCGCTGGAACAGGATCACGGCGAGGCTCAGGGCGACGCCGATGTAGAGCGCGCCGTAGATGGCGACCCGCCCGACGTACGAGCCCGGGATCGCGTGGCCCTGCGTGAGCGCGTCGCTGAGCCACAGCACCTGGAAGTTGGGCACCACCGCGCGGCATGCCTGGAGGAACCAGTAGAGGAGCAACTCCGTGCCGCTGTCGGCGAGGCTCGTGAGGGGGACGGTGGGGACTCGCTCCGTCACCGTCGTGGTCACGACCTCGCCGGTGTCGGCGATCATGAACGACCGCACGCGCTCGACCGTTTCGATCTGGGCGGGCTCGGCGGTCGCGATCCAGCCGTCGGCGAGCGCCTTGGCGGGCCGCCCGAACAGCCAGTCCGAGAGCAGGCCGAGCAGGAAGACGATGAGCGTCACGCAGAGCGTCATCACCTGGCTGAGCCGCGCCGATGCCGCGATCGCGATCGCGGTGAGCACGAGGATCGCCACCATGAGCGAGATCAGGGCGAGCCAGAGGTCCGGTTTAAAGGCCACGGCGATCGGCTGGAGCGCGAAGTCGTGCCGGAACAGCAGGGCGAAGCCATAGGCGAGCCCGGCGAGCGGCGTGAACACGCAGATGGCCGTGCTCGAGAAGATCTTGCCGTAGAAGTAGTTGCACCAGACCGAGATCGCGAGGCCGATGACCACGGCGGCGACCCCGAAGACGATCACCGGCCGGTGAATCGGGTCCCGCACCGTCTCCAGCACCGAGTGCTGCTCGACGAGCAGGAAGACGAACGACATGTAGAGCGTCGCCAGGAGCAGCGCCCCGGCGACGCCGAGGAACTTGCCCACGACGAACAGGGGCCGGCCGACGGGCTTGGAGATCACGGTCAGGGCCGTGCGGTTCTCGATCTCCCGGGTGAGGACCCCGGTCGCGACGAACGCCGCCAGCAGGGCCCCGCAGAGGAAGATCGTCGCCATACCGATGTCGATGAACATCCGCTGGTCGTTCTCCATGGTGAACGCCGCCAGGGGGTTGGCGAGGATCAGCATGAGCGTCACGACCACCAGCATCACGAGGACGATGGGCTGGCGGATGCTCTCGAAGAACGTGTTGCGGACGATGGCGAGGAGTTGTTCGAGCATGGGGCGGAGGAGGTGCCGGCCGGAAATGGGGAGGACGGGGCCGGAGCGGGTTTTCCGGCGCCGGGCGCGGTTTTCGGCGAACCGCGTTGGGCCCATCCTACGTACTGGACCCAGTCCGGGTTCTCGACCCGGGTGAGCGAAGAGCAGAGACCACGAGATCGGGACGGGCCGGAGTTGATCGCCAGCCCCCATTTCTTTCCGATCCCCGGTACTTTTGTCGACATTCGGTGCACTGCGTCCGCCGCGTCACCGCCAGTGCCGAAATCCGCCGCCAGACGGGCCGCGCCACCACGGAGCACTCCGGCCAGATGAGAATCGACCACCACGCCTACCAGCGAGCGACCCGCGTGGCCGGGATGGGCTTCATGTGCCAGCTCGCCTTCGGGCTCGTGCTGCTGCTGTTCCACTTCGCCGTCAGCCGCGACACCGCGATGGTCTTCGGGGCGATCTTCGTCCTCGTGGGCCTTCTCGCGTGGCTCGGTCTGATCCTCCTGTTCAACCAGCACAAGCTCGAGCAGCTCGAGGCGCTCGAGTACGAGGAGATCGACGCCCGGCGGACCGCCGAGTCCGTCTTCGAAGCCGTCGATGACGAGGTCCGGGTGGCGGCCCGGCGGCTGCGTCTGATGTACCGCTGGCTCATGCCGATCACGAGCCTGCTCCTGGCGGCGAGCCTTGGCGGCCTGGCGTGGTGGATGCTCCGGCGGCTGGCGGCGGTGCCCGACCACGCCGATTACTTCCTGACCGAGTACACGGGCTGGGTGGTCGCGATCTGTCTCGGCTTCTCCGCCCTGTCGTTCATCATCTCGCGCTTCGTGGCCGGGATGGCCAAGCAGCCGGCCTGGCAGAACCTCCGCGGCGGCGCCGCCTATATGGTCGGCAACTCGCTCGTGACGCTCGCGATCGCGGTGGGGCAGGGCTTCCGGTTCTTCGACAAGGACGAGGTGATCGAGCGGATCGCGTACGCGATCCCGGTGTTCATGGTGGTGATCGCCGTCGAGGTCGTCCTCAACTTCATCCTCAACCTGTACCGGCCGCGGGTGCCGGGCGAGATGCCGCGGCCCGCGTTCGACTCCAAGCTGCTCAGCCTGTTCTCGGCGCCGGACAACCTCGTCCGCTCGGTCAACGAGGCCGTCAACTACCAGTTCGGGTTCGACATCGCGGGATCGTGGGGCTACCAGCTCCTGCTGCGGAGCTTCGCGTGGCTGCTCGGGGTGGGAGCGTTCGTGCTTCTCGGCCTCAACATGCTCGTGATCGTGGAGCCGCACGAGCAGGCGGTGAAGCTCAGCCGGGGACGCATCGTCGACGACCAGGTCTACACGTCGGGCGTGACGTGGAAGCTCCCGTGGCCGTTCCAGACGGCGGAGGTCTTCGACGTCACGCGGGTCCGCACGCTGCACCTGACCAGCGCGCAGGTGACCGAGGCCGACGTCCAGCTCTGGACCATGAAGCTCGGGCACAACTTCGACGCGCCGCTGGTGCCGTTCATCGTCGGGCGCTCCCAGCTCACGCGGGGCACCAGCGAGGACGTCCGCCTGACCGCCGAGTCCGAGCGCGTCGCCGGCAACCTCGCCCTCATGGACATCGAGATCATCCTCGACTACCGCATCCGCGAGGACGGCGGTCTGCGCGACTACCTCGCATTCACGAGCGACGTGTATCTCCGCCGCGACAAGATGACGATGCGCGAGAAGGCGCTCCGCGCGATCGCGCTGCGGGAGACGAGCCAGCTCCTGAGCGGGCTCTCGATCGACGAGCTGCTCGGGCGCGAGCGGGCCGAGCTTCCGGCCCGGGTCGCGGCGCGGGTGCAGGATGCGTTCGACGCGAGCGCGACCGGCATCGAGGTCGTCGCCGTCAACATGCCGCTCATGCGTCCCGCCGGCGACGAGCAGGCCGGTGCGTTCGAGGAGCTCTCGATCAGCCGCGAGGCGCGCCAGCAGTTCGCCGAGAACGCCCGGCAGCACGTCGTCGCCGGCTCCGCGCAACTCGTGGGCAACCCGGACCGGATCGACGAGATCCTCGCGGCCGTCGGCACCTGGGAGCGGCTCCGCGCCGAGCACGGGCTCGAGGCGCCCCAGACCGTCGAGCAGCGGATCCGCGTCGAGACGATGCTCACGTCGGCGGGGGGCGAGGCGGCGCAGATCATCGCGGAGGCGGAGCGCGACCGGTGGGTGAGTCTCATCGGCGCTCGCGCCGAGACCAACCGGTTGCGCGGGCAGACCAGCGCCTACCAGGCGGCGCCGCGTCTGTACCGGGAGCGAGAGCGCATGAACGTGCTCGCGAGCATGCTCGGCTGGACGAACAAGTACATCCTGTGCGTCAGTCCCGATCGCGTGGACTTCGACCTCGATCTCAGGGAACTGAACACCATGCTCAACATCGGGGACATCGTCGAGGACGCGGGAGGCACCCAATGAACAAGGCATTCGCCGTCATCGTCGGGCTCGTGGTGCTGCTCATGCTCGTTGTGTTCAGCTCGACGTACACCGTCAAGTACAACCAGGTCGCGATCAAGGCCACGTTCGGCCGCGCCGACGAGGGCAGCATCATCACCGAGCCGGGGCTTCACTACCGCCTGCCCGTGTTCATCGACCGCGTGACGACGCTCGACACGCGTCTCCAGCTCGCCGAGTCCGGCGTGGAGGAGTTCGAGACCGACGACGGGCTCCAGATCGCGGTGCGGGCCTTCCTGCTCTGGAAGGTGGATACCGCGGGTGACGGTCCCCTGCGGTTCTACAAGAGCTACCGCGAGCTGGAGGACGCGCTGGACCTGCTCCAGATCGAGTTCCGCACGCAGTTCCAGGGCGTGCTGAGCACGTACGCCTTCGACGACCTCATCGGCGAGACGAGTCAGCTCGCCGACGCCGAGGAGTCGATCCGCGCCGCGCTCGCCGCCTCGCTCGCCTCCCGAGGCATCGTCCCGGTGACGGTCGGGATCAGCCAGCTCGTCCTGCCGCCGAAGACGAGCCAGGCCGTGCTGAGCCGGATGCAGGCGACGCGCAACGTGCTCGCCGGCGCCGAGCGCAACGCCGGCACCGCCGCCGCGGAGCGGATTCGCTCCGAGGGCAACACGATGGCCGACAAGATCCGCGCGTTCGCGAACCAGCGGGCGGAGGAGATCCGTGCCGAGGGCCAGCGCGACGCGAAACGCTACCTCGAGCAGATGGCGCAGGACGAGGACCTCGCGATCTTCCTCGTCTGGCTCGACGCGTTGGAGCGCATGCTGGCGCACAACTCCACCGTGATCCTCCCCGCCGAGGGCTTCGCGCCGTTGCACCTGATGCGCCCGGACAGCGTCGAGTTCCGCAACGCGATCCCGGTGCCGTCGGCCGACGGCACCGCCCCGGCCCCGAAGACGGCGCCGGACGCGGTTCCCTCCGGGACGACCGCCGCCGCCGACGTGGACGATGACGACCTCTCCGCCCGTCCGACGGAGGCCCCGGAACGATGACCGCCGAGCATCCATCCCCCGACGAGTCGAGGCCCGAGCCGGAGTCGACGGTCCCCGTCGAGGGCGACGCCGACGAGCGCGGCCCGCGTCGCGCCGCCTCCGCGGAGTTCAACGTGGACTCGCGGATCGGCTCCGCCGCGATGATGCGCGAGGCGATGGACCCCGCGAACCAATCGCTCGCCGAGGCGCTGCGTCTCAGTTACCGCGTGCTCCAGGTCGTCATCCTCGTGCTGATCGTGCTCTTCGTGTTCTCCGGCTTCCAGATCGTCGAGCCGGAGGAGGACGGCGTGCTGCTCCGCTGGGGCCGCATCCTCACCCGCAATGGCAGCAAGTCGCTCGGCCAGGGACGCCAGTTCAGCAAGTGGCCGTATCCCGCCGGCGAGTTCGTCATCTTCCGGAGCCAGGACCGTTCGGTGAAGCTCGCCCGCCAGTTCTGGCCGGACCTTGGCGGCGCGGATCTCGAGAGCGCGGTCAGCCGGGCCACGACGAACGAGCAGCTCCAGCCGGGGCGGGGCAAGGGCAAGGACGGCTACGTGCTCTCCCGCGGCGGCGACATCGCGCACCTCCAGCTCGAAGCCACCTACGACATCGACTACCCGGAACGCGCGGTGCACGCGGTGAAGGACGAGCGCACGGACGCCAACGGCCTCGACGCGGACCGGCTCGTCTCCCTCGCGCTCCAGCGGGCGACGGTGCACTTCGCGGCGCGACGCTCGCTGGAGGAGA
>JAAELP010000356.1 GCA_024226535.1 Planctomycetota bacterium
CACCGATCCCTACGTGGATGATCACGTGTACGAGGGCCGGCGTCTGCTGCCGGCGGTGCTCGGGCTCGAGGCGATGGCGCAGGTGGCGATGACGCTGACGGGCGCGACGCGAACGCCGTGGTTCGAGCGCGTGGTGTTCGATCGACCGCTGCTCGTGCCCGAGGATGATGTGGTCGCGATCCGCGTCGCGGCGATCGCGCGCGGGCCCGGCGTCGTGGACGTCGCCGTGCGCAGCGCGGAGACCGGATTCCAGGCCGATCACTTCCGCGCGCGGTGCCGCTTCGGGGCCGAGCCGCCGGCGCCCGAACCGCCGGCGAACGAACCCGGCACGATCGACCTCGACGTCGACGCCGAGATCTACGACGCGATCCTCTTCCAGGACGGCCGGTTCCGGCGACTCACCGGGTACCGGACGCTGTGCGCGACCGAGTGCGTGGCCGAGATCGGCGCCCGCAGCGACTCGTTCTTCAGTTCTTTCCTGCCCGCCGATCTCGTGCTGGGCGATCCGGGTTCCCGCGACGCGGCGCTGCACGCGCTCCAGGCGTGCATCCCGCACCGGACGATCCTGCCCACGGGCGTCGACCGGATCATCCCGGCGCGACGCGTGGCGCCGGGCCCGC
>JAAELP010000357.1 GCA_024226535.1 Planctomycetota bacterium
CGACCGAGATCGAGCGAGGTTTCGTCCTGAGCGTGCCGGCGATTCGAAGGCATATCCCCTGTGATACGTCGAGAATCGACGGTGCGGTCAGGGCGGAAGCTCGCCGATGTCGGGCCGTCGGAGTTTCTCAACAGCCTGCTCATCGTCAGGAGGTCGGTCGCCTTGGCCAAATCCAGATTCACTGGAAGGTGTCGCGATGAAGGGCGGTGAGCGCGTGCGCGGCCTCGGGGCCGACCACCACGTCCTTGCCCAGCTTCGGCGTTCCGTACAACGCCACCGGCTCGAACCCCCGGCGCTCGACCGCCATGCGCACGAGGTCCTCGGCCGAGAGCGTCGGCCGTCCTCCGCGGTCCGCGAGCGTGAACTCGAGCCCGCCGACTCCCTCGTACGCCCGGTAGACGACCTCCGTGCAGACGAGCCGCTCGTCGTTGAAGAAATCGAAGTCGAAGTTGTAGAGCTTGCCCTCGTGCCGGACGGCGTTCTCGATCGCCCGCGCGACGTCACCGGGACCGACCTGGGGCCGGAGCACCACCACCGCGTCGACCGCCAGCGTGTCCTCGATCGGGCGAAAGAGCACGCCGTCCTTGCGCGCCTCGAGCACCCGGTGCAGCTCTTTCCAGCGCGACCGTTGCGGCTCGTCCACCTCGATCGACAGCATCTCGCGCACGTGCGGGAGACCGACGTGAAGCGCGGCGTGCGGCCAGTAGCCGGGCAGGAAGAGGTTGCTCAGGGCGTTGTCGTGCCGGGCCACGATGACGTCGCCCGGCTCGAGCAGGCCGACGAGCTCATCCCGCGCGGCGGCGTGCAGCCGATCGACGTGACCGGGCGTGCGCACATCGGCGATGACGCGGCCGAACGCCTCGAGAATGCGGAACAGCCCCTGCTGCGCGGCGCTGCTCCGGCGACGGCGCCACGAGTGCAGGCGATAGCGCAGCCGCGCCTTCACGTACGTGGTCACGTCGATGCGGAGCGCTTCTTCCTCTTCGTCGAGCCGATCGATCACCGGCCCGAGGAGCGGGTGCTTGGCGAGGCGGAGGATCTCGCTGCGGTTCCGGTCGGCGAAGTCCACCGCCTGGTGCAGCCGCCAGACGTTGATGGGGCTCGTGAGCGACCGCCGGATCGTCGTGTACTGCCTTCGCGGGATGCGGTGGTCGAGGCACGGTTCGTTGAGCTTGCGCTGGATGATGCGGTGGGTCGCGAAGTTCCCCACGAGGAACCGTCCGGCGCGGACGAGCAGGCACGCGGCGGTGTAGGCGATCACGAACGCTCGCAGCTCATCCGACGGCCTCGCGCCTTGCACCTGTCCTTCGGCAAGGGGGCGCAGATCGCCGATCGTCTCCAGCAGGCCGGCGCGGGCGGTGAGGTACCGCGCGAACCACTGGCGCAGCGTCTCCTCCTCGTCGGGGCGGAAGTGCCCGCGCTCGACGGCGCGGCGGACGGCGTTCTGCTCCGCCTGGCCGTACCGCTGGTGGGCGACGGCCGGGGCGAGGCTGAGGATCGCGCGGGCGCTTCCGCGGATGAGCGGATGGGTGCTCATGGTGGGGAAGGTACAAAAAAAAGACGAAGGGACCGTGGTCCCTTCGTCGCAAATGTCCCTCAGTTCGTTCCGACGCTCACGACTCGCCGCGGAGCTGCGCCAGGACGTTCTTGTCCTCCAGGGTCGACATGTCCTGCTCCCGCTCGACGCCGGCGGCGATGTCGCGGAGGAGCCGTCGCATGATCTTGCCCGACCGCGTCTTCGGCATGGCGTCGGTAAATCGGATGACGTCCGGCTTCGCGATCGCGCCGATCTCGACGCCCACGTGCTGCCGGAGCTCCTTGATCAGCGCCTTGGTGGCCTCGGCGTCCGCCGGCTTGCGGCTCGGCTCGAGCGTGCAGAAGGCGGCGATCCCGGTGCCCTTGATCTCGTGCGGCATGCCGACCACGGCGGCCTCGACGACGGCCTCGTGGCTCACGAGCGCCGACTCGACCTCCATCGTTCCGAGCCGGTGGCCGGAGACGTTGATGACGTCGTCGACACGTCCCATGATCCAGAAGTTGCCGCGCTCGTCGCGCCGGGCGCCGTCACCGGCGAAGTACATGCCCTTGATGCGCTTCCAGTAGGTATCGACGAACCGCTCGCGATCGCCGTAGATGCCGCGGAGCATCGCCGGCCACGGGCTGCGAATGGCGAGCAGCCCGCCCGATCCGAGCGGCTGCTCCTCGCCGTGCTCGTCGACGATCACCGCGTCGATGCCGAAGAACGGTCGCGTGCACGAGCCGGGCACGGTCGGCGTCGCTCCCGGCAGCGGCGTGATCATGTGACCGCCCGTCTCCGTCTGCCACCACGTGTCGACGATCGGGCAGCGCTCGCCGCCGATCTTCTTGTGGTACCACATCCACGCCTCGGGGTTGATCGGCTCGCCGACGGTGCCGAGCACCTTCAGGCTGCTCAGGTCGTGCTTCTCCACGTGCTCGTCGCCCCACTTCATGAAGGCGCGGATCGCGGTCGGGGCCGTGTAGAACTGCGTGACCTTGTGCCGCTCGACGACATCCCAGAACCGGCCCGGATCCGGGTGGTTCGGCGCGCCTTCGAACATGAACGTCGGCACGCGGTTGGGGAGCACGCCGTAGACGATGTAGCTGTGCCCGGTGACCCAGCCGATGTCCGCCGTGCACCAGTAGACCTGGCCGCGATCGGGCACGAGGTTGAAGACGGTGCGGGCGGTGAGGGCGGCGTAGACCATGTACCCGCCGGTGGTGTGGATGATGCCCTTGGGCTTGCCCGTGGATCCGGACGTGTAGAGCAGGAAGAGCATGTGCTCGCTGTCGACGGGCTCGCACGGGCACTCCGTCGACTCGCCGTCGACGACGTCGTGCCACCAGTGGTCGCGCCCGTCCTTCCAATCGACGTCGTTGCCGATGCGCTTGAGCACCAGGACGTGCTCGACGTGATCGGTCATCTCCAGCGCCTGGTCGACGTTCTCCTTGAGCGGAACGACGCTGCCGCGACGCCACGCGCCGTCACCGGTGATCAGGAATCGGCTGCGGGCGTCCTCGACGCGGTCGGCGATCGCCTGGGCGGAGAAGCCGCCGAAGATCACCGAGTGCGCCGCGCCGATCCGCGCGCAGGCGAGCATGGCGACGGCCAGCTCGGGGACCATGCCCAGGTAGATCGTGACGATGTCGCCCTTCTTGACGCCCAGCTTCTTCAGGGCGTTCGCGCACCGGCTCACCTCGTCGCGCAGCTCGCGGTAGGTGAACGTGCGCACCTCCGGGGCGCCGTCCATCGGCTCGCCTTCCCAGATGATGGCGACCTCGTCGCCATGGCCCTGGTCGACCTGGCGGTCGACGCAGTTGTGGCAGATGTTGGTCTGGCCGCCGACGAACCACTTCGCGTCCGGGCAGTTCCACTCCAGCACGCGGTCCCACGGGCGCATCCAGTCGAACTCGGAGGCCGCCTCGCCCCAGAAGCCCTCCGGGTCATCGATCGACCGCTGGTACTGGCGCTCGTAGTCCTCCATGGACTCCACATAGGCGCCGCCGATCGCTTCCGAGAACCCGGCGGGCGTGTGGAACACGCGCTCCTCGGTGAGAACGGATTCGATGGCTGCACTGGTCTTCGTTTCGGTCATGGGTTGCTCCAGGCTCTGGGGACAGGGGAACCCTGCATTCTACTGGCCAAGGCGGGCAAAACAGGGGGGTGAGATTCGGGATCGTGCGCCGTCGCGCAACGAAAATGCGCGCCGACCGATCCCGCGCAACGTCGTCGCCAACGCCCTCCGGTCAACACGCTGGGCAAGGGAGGGTGAGGGGGTCTGCGCCCCGCGCCCAAGGCCTTACGGAATCCGTTTGACCATCGCCCGATGCCCGGCATTCTTGGTGCATCGACCCGCCGCCGGCCCGGCTCCAGCCGGAAACCGATGACGGGCGAGACCACGCAGGCATCGTCCGGATCCCGAACGCCCGAGGCACCCTCCGCAGCGGAGGAGGAGGATAGGGGGGAGACCTCCGGGGTCCGGACGATTCCGCCACGTGAGCGTCGCCGGTCCCAGGGACCGGCGGACGCGGGAACAGACATGGACAACCGGGAGGACGCGGACGCGCATGCGGACGCGGTCACGGCCCCCCCCGGCACCCCAACCCGCGCGAACGGCACGACCAGGGGCCTATCGGACCTTCCCGGAGGTGATTTGCCCACGAATGGGCAGACGCCGTTTGACCTCGGCTCCGCTGGGGTCATCTTGAACCACGAGGACGACCCGCATCGCGGTGCCGGAGAGAAGAGAGACTCGGCGCCGCCTCGATTCCGCGAGTCAGCGAGAGGAGAAGAAGATGAGAACGATCCACGCGATCGCCGCTGCGACGCCCCTGGTGCTGGCCGGCCTTGCCCAGGCGGACACCATCACCCACACCCTGAACACCACATGGGGCGGGCTCGACACCGGCCTCGTGGCCGCGGACACGATCACCATCGCTGATGCCATCGCCTCGATCGATGCCATCAGCGTGGTCATCGCTCACAGTTTTGACCAGGACCTCGACATCACCGTCAACGGGTTCGCCGAGTTCGACCTGATGTTCAACGAGGGCAGCGGATTCTCCCTCGGCGACGACGCGGGCACCGGCCTCGCGAATGCCCTGACCTACACCTTCGTGCCGATCGGCACGGCGGGCGCCATGACCGATTTCGGGATCGTCGATCCCAACCCGGCCGGGATGTACGAGGCGAACGTGTGGAACGCCAGCTCGTTCGTCGCGAACAGCGACTTCACGCTCGCCATCGGTGACCTCTTCGAAGGCGACAGTGGTTCGATCGTCTCCTGGTCGATCGACTACACGCCGCTCCCCGGCCCCGGCTCGCTGGCCCTGCTCGGCCTCGCCGGCGCCCTCGGTGGCCGCCGCCGCCGCTCCTGACCCAACCACACTCCGCGTTCCGCCACGACGAACCTTGCCATGAAAGCCCGGCCCCGGAGGGGGGGCCGGGTTTCGTCATTAACCGCGGGCAAGCGCGTTGTGCGCCCACCTACTTCGGATTTCGAAATGCGGAATCCGGAATCCGCAACTCCCATTGCTTGATTCACAATCCGCCCATCCCCATTGGGAGTTGACGGACTGTGGATCAAGAACCTGGGATTTCGGAATGTGAATTCCGCACTTCGAATTTCGGATTGAATCCACCAACAAGGCGCAAAGCAACGGTCTGCTTCAGCCCCGCCGTCCCCTTCGCCCCTGCTTGTATCCCTTCCCCTTGCCCTTCACGCGTTCGCGGCGCGACCGCGATCCGGCCGCGGGGGCGACCGGCTCGGCCGCGGCGCGGTCCGGGAACTCCGTGATGCGCAGGTCGAGGTGGCGCGAGGCGAGGTCGACCTTCACGACCTGGACGGTCACGACGTCACCGATGCCGAGCACCGCGCCGCTGCGGCGGGCGACCATGCGGCCGGTGGCCTCGTCGACCTTCCACCGATCGGGCCGACCGGTCGCCGCGGGCAGGTCGGCCAGTGGCACGAGGCCCTCCACGAGGTACTGCTCGATCGAGACGAAGACGCCCGCGTTGGTCACGCCGGTGATTACGCCCGGGAACTCGTCACCGAGGTGCTTCTCGTGCAGGAGCTGCATCACGAGGAAGTCGCGCAGCTCGCGCTCCGCCGCCGCGGCCTCGCCCTCGGTGTCGGAGCAGTGCCGGCCGAGCGTGATCAGCGCGCCCTCGTCCGGGACCCGCGCGTCGTCGCGCAGGTTGCGGGCGAGGGCATCTCGCTTCCGCCCGCCCGGAACGTTCCGGCCGTTGTCGGTCAGCTCCAGGTACGCCTCGAGGGCGCGATGGACGACGAGATCGGGGTAGCGCCGGATCGGGCTCGTGAAGTGCGTGTAGTGATCGGAGGCGAGGGCGAAGTGGCCGATGCCGGCGGGGCTGTAGGTCGCCTTGGTCAGCGTGCGGAGCACGGCAAAGTGGATCGCCCTCGCTGCCGGCGTGGTGCGCGTGGCATCGAGGAGCTTCTGGAGGTCGTGCCGGTTCGGCTCGTCGGGCAGACTCTGCTGCGCGGCCCGCGCGTACATCCGCAGCTCCTCGAGATCCCCGAACCTGGGCTCGGGGTGGATGCGCCGGATCATCGGCACGAGCAGGGAGTCGAACAGCCGCGCGAGCGCCTCGTTCGCCTCGACCATGAACATCTCGATGAGCTTGTGGGTGAACGCGTCGTCTTCCGGCACCGCGTCCACGACGTGGCCGTCGTCGTCGAAGACGAGGTCCACGTCGGGCAGGTTGAGCACGATCATGCCGTCGCGGTGGCGCCGGCGCTGGAGGACCCGCGCGAGCCGGTCGGCTGAGCGGAGCTGGGCGACCAGCTCGTCGCCGTACGCGGCCGAGGTCTTCGCGTGCCGGCGCGCCTCGCGCTCGTCACCGTCGAGGAGCGCCTGCGCCTCGAGGTACGTGAGCCGCTTCGCGGACTTGATCACGGTGGCGGCGACGCGCTGGGAGAGCACCCGTCCGCGCGCGTCGAGCGTGATGAACACCGACTTCGCGAACCGTGGCACGCCTTCCTGGAGCGAGCAGACGCCGTTGGAGAGCGTCTCGGGGAGCATCGGGATGACCAACCGCGGCAGGTAGACGCTGTTGCCGCGGGCCTTCGCCTCTTCGTCGAGAGCGCCGCCTGCGGAGACGAAGTGGCCGACGTCGGCGATGTGCACGCCGAGCGTCCACTCGCCTTCCTGCTCATCCTGGGTGATCGAGATCGCGTCGTCGAAGTCCTTGGCGTCCGGGGGATCGATCGTGAAGATGAACTGCTCGGTGAGATCCTCGCGCTGGTGCGCCTCGTCCGGAGCGAACGACGTCGCCGCCCGCTGCGCCTCGGCCGTGGCGGCATCGGGAAACTCGACCCGCAACCCGTGGGCGGCGATGACCGCGCTGGTCTCGACATCGGGACGCCCCGCCTCGCCGAGCACGCGGAGGATGACGCCCTCGGCGTAGTACTCCTCCTCCGGGTAGTGCAGCAGCTCGATGACGACTTTGTCGCCCTCCTTCGCGTTCTTCGCGTGCGGATCGCGGATGAGCACGGGGTCGTGGAGCCGGCGGCCGTCGGGCTCGACGTACCACTCGCGTCCCCGCTTGCGCAAGGCGCCGACGAAGTGCTCCTGGCCGCGCTCGAGGACCTCCTCGACCCGCCCGGTCACCTCGCCGGGAAGTGGCCGGCCTCTCCCCCGCCCGCTCCGGCGCAGGACCGTCGCCCGGACGCGGTCGCCGGTGATCGCGTCGCGCGTCGAGCCGCGCGGAACGTACAGGTCACCCTCCCGGTAGCGCTGTTCGGGGATGACGAATCCGAAGCCGCGCTGGTTCAGCCGGAAGCTCCCCTCCACCTCGTCGCCCATCAGGGGCAGCCGCACGAAGCCGTCGGGCGCGATCTCGATCCGCTGCTCCTCGAGCAACAGGTCGATGGCGGCGCGAAAGACTTCCCGGTCGTCGGACTCCACGCGCAGATCACGCCGGATCTCCGCGGCCGGACACGGCCGGTAGCTCGCGTGGGCGAGGTGTTCGAGGATTCGTTCAGTGAAGCGCAGGGGCATCCGCGTTCCCGCTCGTGATCGTCGGCGATCGCGACGACGATCGTGGATCACGATTGACCATATAACGATAACGACAATGCGGCGGCGCGGTGTCTCAGGACTTCGACGAGCCCTTCTTGCCCGCGTCCTTCGCCTTGGCGTCGGGCTTCTTGTCCGCCTTCTTCTCCGAGCCCGACTTCTTCTCCGCCTCGGCCGCCTTCTTGTACGACGAGCTGCGGTAGTCGGTCTCGTAGAATCCGCTGCCGCGGAAGATCACGCCCGCGCCGGTGCCCACGAGGCGGCGCAGCTTGAGCTTCCCGCAGGAAGGGCACTTGCGCTTCACGGGAGCGGTCATCTGCTGAAACAGCTCGAAGGCGTGCTCACACGCCTCGCAGACGTAGTCGTAGGTCGGCATCGCTAGCAGCTACTCGCCATCAACCGGGGCCGCCACGGACACGGTGGCCGGCCGCAGGATGACCTCGTCGATACTGAACCCGGGCTGGAGCACGGTGACGATCGTGTTCGGTTCCTGCTCGTCGGTCGGTTCGCGCAGGACGGCCTGGTGGCAGTTGGGATCGAACTCCTCGCCCGGCTCGGGGGTGATCTCGACCACGTCGAGCTGGTCGAGCGTCTTCTTGAACTCGGCTTGGATGATCCCGACGCCGTCCATGAGCTGCTCGGTCGTGATCTCCGCGGCATCCTGCCCGAGCGCGAGCGCCACGTGATCGAGCAGCGGAAGGAACGCGCGAATGACGTGGCAGATCGCCTCGCACCGGATTCGTTGTTCGTTCTCCGTCGCGCGGCGCTGGTAGTTGGCGTAGTCGGCGAGGGCGCGCTGGCGGGCGGCGATCGCTTCGGCGAGCGACGCCTGGAGTTCCTCGACGAGTTGCTGAGTGTCCTCGGACATCTGCTCGGCGACGTCGTCCGCCGTCTCGTCCGCTGAATCGGCGTCGTCGCCGTCGGCGAAGAACTCCTCCTCCACCTCCGACGCGGTGTCGGAGAGGTCGAAGCTGCCGTCCTCGAGCTGTCCCGGTGCGATTTCCTTGCGCTCAGGCATGTTCTCGGCCTCAGTCAATGTCCTTGGCGGTGTTGCCACCGCCCGTCACGACGTCCTTCAGCTTGTCCCAGAACGAGGACCGTTCACCGGTCCCCACGTCGAGTTCCTCTGTCTCTGCGTACTCCTGGAGGAGCTTGCGTTGCTCGTCGTTGAGCTTGCGCGGCACGACGAGCTGCGCGATGACGACGAGGTCGCCACGTCGTTGCGTGCGCAGGTTGGGAAGCCCGCGTCCCTCG
This sequence comes from Planctomycetota bacterium, assembly GCA_024226535.1. Classification (GTDB taxonomy): domain Bacteria; phylum Planctomycetota; class Phycisphaerae; order Phycisphaerales; family SM1A02; genus JAAELP01. Next base: position 8,812 of record JAAELP010000357.1, read on the forward strand.
ATGCGAAACGCCGCGGCGTGTTGCGTGCCCTGCGGGATCGTGAGCGTCGCCTGCCCGTCGATCGACGGCACCTCGAGCGTGGCGCCGAGCGCGAGTTGCGAGAACGCCACGGGGACCGCGAGCAGCAGGTGATCGCCCTCTCGCTCGAAGTGCTCGTGCGCCTGCACGCGGACGACGACCTGGAGATCACCGCGGATACCGTTGCCGGCGGGGTCGACCTCCGGCGGCGGGGGCTCTCCCTCGTCACCGATGCGCACCGCCTGGCCGCTCTTGACGCCGGGCGGGATCTTCACGCTCAGCGACCGCTGCACGGGCGTGCGCCCGCGTCCCTTGCAATCGGGGCACTTGTCGACGATGACCTTGCCGCGCCCCCCGCAGTGCGGGCAGTTGGTGACCATCCGGAACATGCCGCCGAGCCCGGTCTGGGCGACCTGCCCGTGCCCGCCGCACGTCGTGCACACGGCGGGCTCCGAGCCTTCCTTCGACCCGGATCCGGAGCAACGCTGGCAGACGTCGAGCCGCTTGAACTGCACGTCGCGCGTCGTGCCGGTGAGCACCTCCGCGAGCGTGATCTCGACCTCGGTCTCCAGGTCGTAGCCGCGCGGCACGCCGCCACGCTGGCGGGCCCGCGCCCTGCCTCCGAGGCCGCCGCCGAAGATCTCCTCGAACATCGAGAAGATGTCCTGCGCGTTCATCGAGCCGAAGTCGTGTCCCGGTGTGCCGCGCAGGCCGGAGTGGCCGTAGCGGTCGTACATCGTGCGCTTCTCCGGATCGGAGAGCGCTTCGTACGCCTCGGCGCATTCCTTGAACGAGGCCTCCGCCTGCGGATCGCCCGGATTGCGATCCGGGTGATACTTCATCGCGAGGCGGCGGTAGGCGCGCTTGATCTCGTCCGGCGATTCATCGCGGGAGACGCCGAGAACCTCGTAATAGTCGCGCGTCGTGGGCATGGTCAGTGAATCGAAGAGACCGAGTGCGGGTCGCGAGCATCGTCAGGCTCGCGGGGCCGCACCCGGCCTCTTATCGAAGGTCGATCTCGCTTCACGCGGATCAGTAAATCGCGTCGGCCACCGGCTCGTCGTCCTCTTTTAGATCGGTCACGATCACGTCGGTGGTGAGCATCAGTCCGGCAACGGATGCGGCGTGCTGGAGCGCGGTACGAACGACGAGGGCGGGGTCGATAATCCCGGCCTTCACGAGGTCTTCGAACTCGCCGGTCGCCGCGTTGAAACCGTAGGCGCCCTTGCCCGAACGGACCTTCTCGACCACCACGTCGCCGTCGTGACCGGCGTTGCTGGCGATCGTCCAGGCCGGCCCCTCGAGGGCCGTCTCGAGGATCTCGAAGCCGATCTTCTCGTCGCCGCGGGCCTTCTTCCGCTTCTCGGTGACGGCGTCGATCACCCGCAGGCACGCCACTCCGCCCCCGGGCACGTAGCCCTCCTTGGCGGCGGCGCGCGTCGCGTGCAGCGCGTCCTCGACGCGGTCCTTGCGCTCCTTCATGGCCGTCTCGGTGGCGGCGCCGACGCGGAGGATCGCCACCCCGCCGGTGAGCTTCGCAAGTCGTTCCTGGAGCTTCTCCTTGTCGTAGTCGCTCGTGGAACGATCGATCTGCGTGGTGATCTGGTTCGCGCGGGCGGTGATGTCCTTCTTCTTGCCGGCGCCCTCGATGATCGTCGTCGAGTCCTTGTTGACGATGATCTTCTTGGCCGTGCCCAACTCCTTGATCTCGATGTCCTCGAGGTTGCGCCCGAGGTCCTCGGCGAAGAACGTGCCGTCGGTGAGCACGGCGATGTCGCCGAGCATCGCCTTGCGGCGGTCACCGAAGCCCGGCGCCTTGACCGCGCAGACCTTGACGACGCCACGCAGACGGTTCACGACGAGCGCCGCGAGCGCCTCGTTCTCGACGTCCTCGGCGATGATGAGCAGCGGCTTGCCCGTGGTCACGATCTTGTTGAGCAGCGGCAGGAAGTCGGCGAGGTTGGCGATCTTCTTCTCGTGCACGAGGATGATCGCATCCTCGAGGATGCACTCAGCCGTCTTCGGATCGGTCATGAAGTACGGGCTGAGGAACCCCTTGTCGAACGCCATGCCCTCGACGTAGTCGAGCTCGGTCTCCGCCGTCTTGCCTTCCTCCACCTCGACCACGCCCTCGGGGCCGACCTTGTCGATCGCCTCCGCGATGTTGTTGGCGATCTCGGGGTCGTGGTTGGAGGAGACGGTGGCGATCTTGCGGTAGTCGTCCTTGCCCTTGCAGGAGCTCGCCAGTTCCTCGACGGCCGCGCAGGCGGCCTTGGCGGCGTTGTTGATGCCGCGCTGGATGGCCATGGGGTTGGCCCCCGCCGTCACGTGCCGCAGGCCCTCGGTGAAGATGGCGTGGGCGAGCACGGTCGCGCTCGTCGTGCCGTCACCGGCGAGATCGGAGGTCTTCTTCGCGACCTCGTTGATCATCTTCGCGCCCATGTTCTCGAACGGCTGCCGCAGCTCGACCTCGCGGGCCACGGAGACCCCGTCCTTGGTCACGGTGGGGCCGCCGAACGACTTCTGAACGACGACGTTCCGGCCGGTCGGGCCCATCGTCAGCGAGACGGCGCGGGCGATCTGAGCGACACCGCTCTTGAACTCCTGCTGCGCGTCCGAATCGAACTTCATCTGCTTGGTCATGGTGGTCTTCTTCTCGCGGGGGGGATTCACCCCGGGGGTAGGAGCGGTCTCGTTCAGCCCTCGATCACGCCGAGCAGCTCGCTCTCGCGGAGAATGAGGTGCGGCGCGTTCTTGATCTCGATCTCGGTGCCCGAGTACTTGCCGTAGACGACGGTGTCGCCCTTGCGCACGGACGGCTTCACGCGCTCGCCGTTGTCGAGCAGCTTGCCAGGACCGGTCGCGACGACCTTGCCCTGCATCGGCTTCTCCTTCGCCGACTCCGGCAGGTAGATGCCGCTGGCGGTCTTGGTCTCGGGCTCCACGGGCTTGACGAGAATGCGGTCTTCAAGCGGTTTGACGGCCATTGATGTCGATCTCCAAGTGAGTTTCTGTTTGGTGTGTTCGTTGTTCGTCGGCGGTCAGAAGCCGCCCATGCCGCCCATGCCGGGCATGCCCATACCGCCCATACCACCCATGCCGCCCATACCGCCCATACCGCCCATGCCACCCATGCCGCCGTCCATGCCGGGCTGCGGCGGATGACCGTCGTCGCCCTCGGTCGGCGCCTCGGTGACGATGCAGTCGGTGCTCAGGAGCAGGCCGGCGACGGACGCCGCGTTCTGCAACGCGGTGCGGTCCACCTTCGCCGGGGTAATCACGCCGTCGTCCAGCAGCTTGCCGTACTCGAGCGTGAGCGCGTTGAAGCCGAAGTCGCCCTTGCCCTCGCTGACCTTCGCGACGACGACGGAGCCCTTCGCCCCGGCGTTGTCGGCGATCGTCCGCAACGGCACGGTCAGCGCCTCGGCGACGAGGTCCACGCCATGCTTCTCGTCGCCACGGACCCTCGAGCGGACCTTGTCGAGGGCGGCGCGGGCCCGCACGAAGCTGACGCCGCCGCCGGGCACGATGCCCTCTTCGACGGCGGCCCGCGTCGCGTGCAGGGCGTCCTCGACCCGCGCCTTCTTCTCCTTGAGCTCGGCCTCGCTGCCGGCGCCGACGTGGATCTGGGCCACGCCGCCGGCGAGCCGGGCAAGACGCTCCTGGAGCTTCTCGCGGTCGTAGTCGGAATCGGTCGTCTCGATCTCGCGGCGGATCTGGGCGATGCGCTCCTGGATGGCGTTCGTCGAGCCGGCACCCTCGATGATCACGCAGTTGTCGGAGGTGATCTCGATCTTCTTCGCCTGGCCGAGCTGGCTGACGGTGATCTGATCGAGCTCGACGCCGAGGTCCTTCATGATCGGGTCGGCGCCCGTGAGCGCCGCGATGTCCTGGAGCATGGCCTTGCGGCGATCGCCGTAGCCGGGCGCCTTGACGGCGGCGACCTGAAGCACGCCGCGGAGCTTGTTGATCACGAGCGTGCTCAGCGCCTCGCCGGTGATGTCCTCGGCGATGATGAGCAGCTCCTTCTTGGTGCCCATCACCTTCTCGAGCAGCGGCACGAGCTTCTGCACGGACTCGATCTTGTCCTCGCAGATGAGAATGAGCGGCTTTTCGAGGACGACCATCATCTCCTCGGCGTCGGTGATGAAGTTCGGGCTCAGGTAGCCGCGATCGAACTGCATGCCCTCGACGACGTCGACGTACGTGTCGAGGCTCTTGCCCTCCTCGACCGTGATCACGCCGTCCTTGCCGACCTTGTGGAAGGCGTCCGCCATGATCTTGCCGATCTCGGCGTCGTTGTTCGCGCTGATCGTGGCGACGGCCGCGATGTTGTCGGCGACCGGCCGGGCCATGGCGACGATCTCGTCGACGACGGCGCTCACCGCCTTGTGCATCCCACGCGAGAGGGCGTTGGCGTCGGCGCCCGCCACCACGTGCTTGAGCCCGAAGCGGAACATCGCCTCGGCGAGTACCGTCGCGGTCGTGGTGCCGTCGCCCGCGTCGTCGGAGGTCTTCGACGCGGCCTCCTTCACGAGCTGGGCACCCATGTTCTCGACCTTGTCGCGGAGCTCCAGTTCCTCGGCCACCGTGACGCCGTCCTTGGTGACGGTCGGCCCACCCCAGGACTTGTCGAGCACCGCGTTCCGGCCGCGGGGGCCGAGGGTCGACTTCACTGCGGCGGCGAGCTTCTCGACACCGGCAAGCAGCGCCTTGCGGGCATCCGTATCGAAGGCCAGTTCCTTCACGGCCATGAGCGGTTCTCCTAACGGGCTTCGTGTTGGGTCCCGGCCCGACGCGGCGACCGCGCGAGACCAGGGACGGGCACTCTCTCTTCAAAGCCCGCGCCAACCGGTCCGCGAGCGACGATCGACCCGAAATCCCTCTTGGGCAAGGCGTTAGCGAGGCTCGCCGAGGCCGGGGCCGTGGCGCGGTCCTGTCAGCGACCCGGTGGGTACCGCCTTCGACTGCCAAGCTGGCAGGCAGGAGGCGATCCTCACGTGTCCTCGTCCGGCGGCGTCAGCAGTTCCTCGTACGTCGGCGGCGGACGTCGCAGCGAGCGACGGATCCACCACGCGTTGAGCATGAGGTACGCCTCGCCGACCACCAGCATGAGGGCGCTGATCCAGATGACGGCGATCCCGATCGCCCGCAGCCCCTCGTGGTGCCAGGTCAGCCCGAACATCGCAAGCACCTCGCCCGCCCCGATGCCGATGACGGCGGCGATCAGCTCACGGGTCCCCTGCCGTCCCCCCTGCGCAGTCCGGTACTCCCGGCTCCGCCGCCCGATCGCCCCGAACACGCCGCGAAGACCGAGGAGCGTGAGGGAGAGCGAGGCCACCAGCGACACCCGCAGCACGGCCTGGGCGATCGCCGCCTGCGTGACACCGACTGGCCCGCCGCCGGTGACGAACGCACCGAGCGAGGCGACCACGGCGAGACCCGCGCAGGCTACGAGTCCGAGGAGCATCAGCCAGATGTCACCCCAGACCGCGATCTGCTGCTGCTTGCCGCGCGGCGGCGCGAGCTTGAGCACGGCCCGTGTCGCCGCCAACGCGATGACCGCGGCGACCAGCGTCAGCCATCTCGGTGTCCAGTGCGACCAGGCGACGGCGCCGGGCGGCTGGAGGGCGTCGAGCCGCAGCGCGGCGGGACGGATGAGCAGCAGGACGGTGCCGACGCTCAGGCTCACGGTAAGCCAGAGCAAGGCGTTGCCCACGCCGCGGGGGTTGGTCATATCCGGGAGGCGGTGCGAAGCGGGATCGACGGCGACCTGGATCGAGTACCGCGTCGCGAACCCGCACTCGGGACAGTACCCGTCTACGTGGAGACCGCGCAGGTCGTACCCGCACCGTGCGCAGGGGATCGACCGGGCGATCGGCGCGCCGTCGCCTCCCGGTGGCCTGGGCTCGGTTTCGTGCTCCACGATGCCGCTCCCATCCCCTCCACCGCGTATGCTCCCTTGCACTTCCGAAGAGGCTCTTATACTCGATCCCGGGTGGATGCCGACGCCGATGGCCACCGACGCCCTCCAACGCCTGCGCGACGCGATCACCTCGGTCTACATGGGCAACACCGCGGCCGCCGATCGTGTGATCGTCTGCCTGCTCGCGCGGGGCCACATCCTCGTCGAGGACGTGCCGGGCGTGGGCAAGACCGTGCTCGCCAGCGCGCTCGCGCGCTCGATCGAGTGCACGTTCGCCCGGATCCAGTGCACGCCCGACCTGCTGCCGTCGGACATCATCGGGATCACGATCTACGACCGGGAGTCCAAGGAGTTCCAGTTCAAGCCGGGCCCCGTCTTCCACAACGTGATCGTGGCCGACGAGATCAACCGCACGACGCCACGCACGCAGTCGGCGCTGCTGGAGGCGATGAGCGAAACGTCGATCTCCGTGGACGGCAACACGTACCCGCTGCCCCAGCCGTTCATGGTCGTGGCCACGCAGAATCCCTACGAGTTCGAAGGCACATACTTCCTGCCCGAGAACCAGCTCGACCGGTTCCTCATGCGCATCAGCCTCGGGTACCCCGCTCCGGACGACGAAGCGCGGATCATCGAGATGCAGCCGGCGCGCACCACGCTCACCCAGCTCACGCCGGTCATGACCAGCGCGGAGGTGGCGGCGCTCCAGGAACGCACGGACGACGTGCGCATGGATCCGGCCCTCGTGGACTACGTCATCGCGCTGGCGTCGGCGACGCGCGGCAATGACGATCTCCAGGTCGGCGTCAGCCCCCGCGGCGCGCTCGCGCTCGCCCAGGCCGCGCGAGCCACGGCCGTGGTCCACGACCGCGACTACTGCGTGCCGGAGGACATCGTCTCCAACGTCATCCCCGTCTGCGCGCACCGCGTGATCTCGAAGACCTACATGCACGCGGGCGACACGCTCTCGGCGCGACGCATCATCCAGCAGGTTCTCGAGACGGTCCCGAGCCCTGCCTAGCGGCGCACGAAGGACGACGCTCCCCGCACCATTCCCCGCCGGAGTTCGGCTTCGGAAGCATCCCGGTGCGACCGATAGTTGAGTAGTCTTAACGCCCGAGCCCATGCCCAACCTCACCCACAACCCGCCCCGACCGAGCCGACCTCCGGGGAAGCTGCTGCTCGTGCGGCAGCCGGTCAAGTCGGTGCGCCGCGGCGATCATGCCGACCCGATGCCGCTGCGTCTCGCGCTCGGGGTGATCGTGGCGTTGGGCGTTCTGCTCGCCGTGTGGCTGATCGGACACGTCGGATTCCGGCTCGGCTTCGCGCCGATCGTCCGCGTGCCGGAGCTGACCGGCGAGCCGGGCGCCGACCTCGCCGCCGGCACGCGCGTGCTCATCGAGGTGCCGCGGGTCATCTTCCGGGCGGGGCTCGCCGAGCCGTTCTGGCTCATGCTCGCGTTCGCGATGATCGCCCTGCCCGCGGCGGGGCTCGCCGCGGCGCGACCCCGAACACCGGGCGGCCCCCGCCAGGAACCGGCGATCGCCGCGATCGCGGCCTCCGGAGCGATCGCGGCGATGCTCAACGGCGCCGCCCTGATCTGGTGGACGGGCTCAGCGATGCGCACGGGCCTGATCCGAATGCTCCCGCTCGACCCCGCCGCCGCACCGGCGTGGTACGCCGACCTCCAGATCGCGGCGGGACTCGACGTGCTCGCGGTCGTGGCCGCGGCGCTGTGGGTCGTGCTCGTGATGCGTCTTCCGGTGGCGCTGTGGCTTCGATCGATCGCCGCCACCACCGCGTTCTTCAGCCTCGTCGTCGTGCTCGTGGCGATGTCGATCAGCACCGTCACCGCGACGCAGACCGGGGCGCGTCGTTCTCTCTGCCAGGTCGACGACCTGAGCGGACCGCGCAGCGTTCTGCTGGGCTCGACCCCGCACCACCTCGTGCTGCTGACGGCATACGACGACGATGCCCTGATCCAGCTTCGCAGCCAGCGAGAGTCGCTGACGGTGATGGGCGAGGAGTCGATCGTGGGGTACCTCGAGCAGGCGGTCGAGTAGCGCCGATCCTAGCTCCGCGGTCCCTTCGTCCCCCCGTAGCGCTCGATTGCCTCCACGACGACTTTGTGCACCGCGAAGGGGCGGCGCAGCATCACCCAGAACGCCTCGAAGACGTCGCTGCCGGCGGTCGCGAAGCCGATCGTTCCCAGCCCGAAGAGCCGCTCGCGCACGCGCGAGAACACGCTCGTGTGCTGGATCGCGGACAACTGTGTCTGGAAGATCGACACCCGGAGCACACCCAGGCGTCGAATGAGACGCCGGTCGGTGAGGACGTAGATGCGGCTGTACCACTCCAGCGTCTGCCAGCCGAGCCGGATCGCGGCGAGCGCAACGCCGAGCATGAACGCCTGCGTATCCGTCCACGGCACCCATGACTGCCAGCGCGAGAGGTACGCGGCGAGGAAGGTCAGCAGCGCGACGAACACCACCGTGTTCGCGCAGGCAAGCGGGATGTAGAGCAGGCTCGGCCGCAGGAGGAGGATCACCACCTCGTCATCCTGGATCAGCGACTCCGGAAGCAACGCGGCCGCCCGATCCGGCGACAGCGCCTCGATCTCCGAGGATTGGAGGACCCGGTTCCGCGCCACCCGTGCCGTCACTACAGCGCCTTCTGCTTGAGGACCCCGATGTCGGGGAAGTTGCGATAGAGACCGTTGTAGTCGAGCCCGTAGCCGACGACGAACTCGTCGGGGATGTCGAACCCGACGTACTCGGCGGGCGTCTCCAGCGCGGGGGGAATCTGCTTGCGCAGCAGCACGCACACGCGCAACGATGCCGGGGCGAGGCTGGCCACCGCCTTGCGCACGCGCCGGATCGTCGTTCCCGAGTCGAGGATGTCGTCGACGATCAGCACCCACCGCCCGCTCAGGTCAGCGGGCAGGTTGCCGAGGAGCGGATCGCCCGACGACGACGTCGTGCGCCCCGCGTAGCTGCTCGCGGTCACCACGTCGATTCGCATCCGCTGCGGCAGGTGGCGAATGAGATCCGCGACGAAGATGATCGATCCGGTCAGGATCGGCACCAGCGTGATCTCGTCGTGGTCAGTGATCGATTCGAGGTCCTTGCGGATCTGCGCGCCCAGTTCATGTACGCGTTGCTCGATGCGGCGGCGATCGATGAGCACGCGGTCGATGTCGCTGAGCACGTGGGGCAAGGCGCCGGCCGGAGTCGGTTGGTGATCCATCATGAGGGAAGCCATTCTACGGGACGACCTCGATCCAACGGGCCATGAACGAGGCGAGACCAAGGAAGGTGGCGAACGCGGCGCCGTCGGTGAGCATGATGAGGAAGATCGCCGAGCTTTGGGCGGGATCGGCGCCGAGGCGGCGCATGACGAGCGGGATCGCCGACCCCGCGAGCGTGCCGGCGCCCATCGACGCCGCCAGCGCCACCCCGGCCACCAGCCCGATCTGCCAGCTGGCGCCGCTGACCACCAAGGATGCGATCGCCACGACCCCGAAGATGATGAGTCCCACCGCGAGGCCGTTGAGCAACCCCACCGCCCCCTCTCGGGCGAGCAGCGGCCAGACGCGCTCTCGTCGCACCTCGTCGAGGACGATTCCGCGCAGCGTCACCGCGAGCGCCTGGTGTCCGGCGTTGCCGACGGTCGCCGCGATCACCGGCATGAGCACCGCGACGATCCAGTGATCCCGGATCAGATCCTCGTAGAAGACGATCACCACCGCGGCGCCGAGGGTGAGGAACAGGCTGGTCACGAGCCACTTGAGGCGCCCGCGGATCTTCTCGCCGATGTGAGAGTAGACCGCCTCCTCGGCGCCGGCGCCGACGATCTTCTGCACGTCCTCGGTCTGCTCCTCCCGGATGATGTCGATCACGTCGTCCACGGTGACGATGCCGAGAAGCCGATCGCCGTCGTCCACGACCGGCAGCATCGAGAGGTCGTACCGGTCGAACTCGCGCGCGACCTCCTCGCGGTCGAGATCGGCCCGGATCATCTTCGCCGTCGTCTCCATCAGGTCCGCGACCCTGGTCTGCGATCGGCCGAGCAGCAACGCCCGCAGGCCCACCGTGCCCACGAGGCGCTGCTGGACATCGGTGACGGGGAGGTAGTTGACGTCCTCCGGAATCTTGCTGGCGCGGATGACCTCCGTCGCCTCCGAGACGGTCATGTCGTCGCGGCAGGAGATGAAGTTGGTGGTCATGAGACCGGCCGCGGTCTCCTCGTCGTAGGCGACCAGCCGGCGGAGGATCACCGAGGCGGCGGCGGGCACCTCGCGGATGATCGCCTCGCGCAGATCTTCGTCGTCGAGCTGCTGGAGGAGGTCCGCCGCGTCGTCGGGCGCCATGAGCTGGATGAGGCGCGCGGCGTAGTCGACGCGGTCCTCGTCGCGAAGGTCCTCGATGACGCCTTCGGCGAGCGGCCCTTCCATCTCCGCGAGCGCCTCGGCGGCGGCGCGCTCGTCCATCGCGACGAGCACGTCGACGGCCTCCTGCTCCTCGATCTGCTCGAGGGTGTCGGCCGCGTCCGCCGCTTCCTGGCGCTGGACCGCCTCGGCAAGTACCGGCACGTCGATGGAGTGCTCGAGAAGACGCGCGACCTGGCGATCCTCCGGCGACTCGTCGCCGGCGGCCTCGATCTGCGGCTCGTCGTGGGTCTGGTCCTCGCGGTCGGGCATGGACGGCGGAGTGTACCCGCTCACGACGCGGTCCGTCTGCCCTGCTTCATAAGTGCCGTCATATAAGTAACTTACAACCTCTCATTTGAACCGCTTTTTCCCGCGTGCTACACTTCCCCCCCATGTCCCGATCCGCCACCAAAAACCGTCGTGCCCAGGCCAGCAAGGCCGACACGAAGAACCCCGTCCCCGAAATCACCACCTACACCAGCGCGATCAAGTATCTCCTCAACCGCACCGACTTCGAACGGATGCGTGTCGTGCGTTACGACGAGGAGACCTTCAAGCTCGACCGGATGCAGCGTCTCATGGAGACGCTCGGCAATCCGCAGGACCAGGTGCGCATGGTCCACGTCGCGGGCACCGTGGGCAAGGGCTCGACGGTGGCGATGATCGCGTCGATGCTCGAGGGATGCGGCTACGCGGTGGGCCAGTACACGAGCCCGCACCTCGTCGACATCCGTGAGCGCATCACGATCAACGGGCAGCAGATCACCCGGCCGGAATTCGCCGACCTCATGCGGCAGGTCGCGGAGGCGGCGGCGGCGAGCGATCTGGACCCGAACTTCTTCGAGTTGCTCACCGCGATCGCGTTCAAGCACTTCGCCGAGCAGGCCGTGGACCTCGCCGTGATCGAGACCGGGCTCGGCGGCCGGCTCGACTCGACGAACATCATCACGCCCGAGGTCTCGGTCATCACGCAGATCGACTACGACCACATGCACCTGCTGGGGCGCAAGCTCGCCGAGATCGGCGCCGAGAAGGCGGGCATCATGAAGCGAGGCGTTCCCGTGCTCAGCTTCAACCAGCGTCCGGAGGTCGAGCAGACGCTGCGCGAGGTCGGCGACGCGGTCGGCGCGCCGCTCCGCATCATCGGCAAGGAGATCGAGTACAGCTGCCGGTTCGGGGCGAGCCCGGAACTGGGACCACACAGCCGGGTCTGTCTCGTGTCCGACACGAGCCAGTTCATGCACCTGCCCGTCCCCCTGCCCGGCGAGCACCAGGCGATCAACTGCGCCCTCGCGCTGGCCACGATCGACACGCTCAAGGCATCCGGATTCGAGTGCCCCGAGGTGCCGATGCTCGCCGGCCTGGCCGCGACACGGACCCCGGGCCGGATGGAGCTCGTCTGGGACAGCCCGCGCATCATCGCCGACGGCGCCCACAACCCCGCGGCACTCGGCGCGCTCATGCGGTGCGTGGGGGCCCATGTCCCGTACGACTCGATGGTCTGCATCTTCGGCTGTTGCGAGGACAAGGACGTCCCGGGGATGCTCGAGAAGGCCGCTCTCGGCGGAGACAAGATCATCTTCGCCCGAGCGAAGGGCAATCCGCGATCGATGGACCCCGAGGAGCTCCAGCGCCAGTTCGCCGAGCACAGCGGCAAGATGAGCCAGGTCGCCCGGAACCTCCCGGAGGCCCTCGACCTCGCCACCCGCGCGGTCGGGCGCGACGACCTGATCTGCGTCACGGGGAGCTTCTACCTCGTCGGCGAAGTGAAGAAGTACCTCACCGACCTCGACCGGAAGCGCAGGGCGAAGGGGTAGCGTGGCGTAGGGTTCGTGCCGATACATCCGATACGCCATGACGAAGCCGACTCCATCCGAGACCGCCGCCATGACCGCCACCGGTTCCGCCCCCAGCAGCACCGCCGCCGACGGCAAGACACCGCACCGGTACACCGCCGCGCTCGCCACCGAGATCGAACTGCGCTGGCAGGGGCAGTGGGAGTCCACGGGGCGCTTCCAGACACCCGGTCCCGGTGACGCCGGCTTCGACGCATCCCGCCCGAAGTACTACTGCCTGGACATGTTCCCCTACCCCTCGGGAACCGGTCTCCACGTCGGCCACCCGGAGGGCTACACCGCCACCGACATCATCTGCCGATACCGGCGGCTGCGCGGATACAACGTCCTGCACCCCATGGGCTGGGACGCCTTCGGCCTGCCGGCGGAGCAGTACGCGATCAAGACCGGGATCCACCCCGCGATCACGACCCAGAACGCGATCGAGACATTCCGGCGCCAGCTCAAGCGGTTCGGTTTCTCGTACGACTGGTCGCGCGAGTTCGCGACCATCGACCCCGACTACTACCGCTGGACGCAGTGGATCTGGCTGAAGGCATACGACGCCTGGTACGACGCCGACCAGCGACGTGCCCGCCCGATCGCCGAACTCGTGGACGAGTTCCGGAGCGGCGCCCGACCGATCCGCTTCGACCCGGATCGCCCCACCGGCTTCCAGGTCACCGGCGACGAGCACGATCGGACGTATGACGACTGGGATGCGATCGACGCCCGCACGCGCAAGCGCATCGTCGACACGTATCGTCTCGCCTACCTGTCGACGCAGACCGTCAACTGGTGCCCGAAGCTCGGAACCGCGCTGGCGAACGAAGAGGTCATCGGCGGCCGGAGCGAGCGCGGCAGCTTTCCGGTCCACCGCAAGCCGCTCAAGCAGTGGATGTTTCGGATCACGGCGTACGCCGACCGCTTGCTCGTGGGGCTCGAGGGACTGAACTGGCCGGAGTCCACGCTGACCATGCAGCGCGAGTGGATCGGGCGCAGCGAAGGCGCCGAGATCGACTTCAAGCTGGCCGAGCACCCCGCCGGGACACCCGAGTTCATACGCGTGTATACGACCCGACCGGACACGGTCTTCGGCGCGACGTACATGGTGCTCGCCCCGGAGCACCCCCTCGTCGAGGCGATGCTCGCCGAGCCTCGCCCGGGGACCGACGTCGACCGGATCGCCTCGTACGTGCGGGCGGCCGTCGATCGCGCCGACATCGAGCGCATGTCCGAGTCGAAGGAGAAGACCGGCGTCCCGACCGGGTACGACGCGGTCAACCCCGCCACCGGCGAGCGGATCCCGATCTGGATCGCCGACTACGTCCTGATGGGCTACGGACACGGCGCCATCATGGCCGTCCCCGCCGGCGACGAGCGCGACTTCGAGTTCGCGAAGACGTTCGATCTCGACATCGTGCCCGTCGTCGAGCCCACCGGCGACGACGCGGCCGGCCACGACCCGACGACCGCCGCGTGGGTCGGCCCCGGACGCGCAATCAACTCCGCCAACGCGGAGGTCTCGCTGGACGGACTGGACGTCGACGCGGCCAAGCAACGCATCATCGAGTGGTTCGAGACCAACGGACACGGCCGCGCCCGCGTGAACTACAGGCTGCGCGACTGGCTGTTCAGCCGCCAGCGGTACTGGGGCGAGCCGTTCCCGATCGTCTACGACGAACAGGGCGACCACTACCCGGTCTCCCCCGATCACCTGCCCGTCGTGCTTCCGGAGATGGAGGACTACCACCCCGTCGAGTCCGACGAGCCGGCGCCGCTGCTCGCCAAGGCGACGGAATGGATCGAGACGACCGCCGGCGAGGCCGGGGTCGCCCCCGACGTGCTGCCACCGGACGCGCGCGTGCGCCGCGAAGCGAACACGATGCCCGGCTGGGCCGGGTCCTGCTGGTACTACCTGCGTTTCTGCGCGCCGGCGGATGCCGAGCGGTTCGTCTCGGAGGCCGCCGAGCACTACTGGATGGGACCCGCCGACGATCCGGTCGGCGTCGATCTCTACATCGGCGGCGCGGAGCACGCCGTGTTGCACCTGCTGTACGCGCGGTTCTGGCACCAGATGCTCTACGACCTCGGCGACGTCTCGACGCCGGAGCCCGTCAAGCGGCTGTTCCACCAGGGCATGATCACGTCCCATGCGTACCAACGCGGCGACGGATCGCTGGCCCCGGTGGACGAGGTCGACGAAACACCCGACGGCGCGTTCGTCGAGCAGGCCACGGGCGAGCCGGTCACGCAGGTCGTCGCGAAGATGAGCAAGGCGCTCAAGAACGTGGTGAACCCCGACGACGTGATCGCCGAGTTCGGCGCCGACACGTTCCGTCTCTACGAGATGTACATGGGTCCGCTGGAGCAGAGCAAGCCCTGGAACACGCGCGACATGGGTGGGCTGTTCCGGTTCCTCCAACGCGCGTGGCGGCTGTTCGTCGACGAGCAGACCGGCGCGGGCACCGGACGCTTCGTGCCGAGGGCCGAGGTCACCGAGACGGACGCGCTCACCGAGATCGACCGCACCCTGCACCGGACGATTGCCGGCGTCACCCAGGACGTCGAGAAGATCCGGCTGAACACCGCGATCGCGAAGCTCATCGAGCTGAACAACGCACTCGTGGCCCACGATGGACCGATCCCCGTCGACATCGCGGCGCGGTTCCTCGTGCTGCTGTCACCGTTCGCGCCGCACATCACCGAGGAGCTGTGGTCGCGTCTGGGTGACGGCGCGATGGCCGACGCCACGTGGCCCGAGCACGACGAGGCGATGCTCTCCGCCGAGACCGTGGAACTGCCCGTGCAGATCCAGGGCCGCGTGCGGGCGCGCATCACCGTGCCGGCGGACGCCGACGAGGCGACCGTGCGAGAGACGGCCCTCGCCGATGAACGGATCGCCGCCCTCCTCGAGGGCAAGACCGTCCGCAAGGTGATCGTCGTCCCCGGGAAGATCGTGAACGTGATTGCCGGATAGTGCCGCCGGCGGGCGTCGTGCTCAAACGCCGTTCGGCGAGACCAGGTCCCCCTTGAGCGCCGGGCTTGGCTTGAAGCCGACGGTGGTCGTCGCCTGGATGTGAATGGGTTCGCCGGTGGCGGGGTTTCGGACCGTGCGCGCGGAACGCTGCTTCTTGGCGAACGAGCCGAAGCCGACGATCGTGACCGAGTCGTCCTTCTTGATGCCGTCGGTGATGCTGCTTACCACGGCCTCGACCGCGCGCGACGCGGCTGCCTTCGACGTGGAAAGCTCCGTGGCGACCGCTTCGATGAGCTGGCCCTTGTTCATTCGTATCTCCCGTGCCACCAAGTAGGGTGATATGGTTTTCAGTCCGGAGGGAAGCGCGCCTCGCACCCATGGCGAGGCGGCAACGAATGTACCGGGAGGACGGGGCGTGTCAATCGCCCGGCGCGTGAGTGGATATGCACCTTCGATGAACAAGCGCGCAACGGCGCGCGTTCGCGGAATCGGGATACGTTGACGTTCCACGTCGTCCAGTTCGAAGCGTTTGCCCCGGAGGCCGAACGGTGGCTCGCCGACCGCTGCGATGTGCGCCGGTTCGCTCCGGACGCCGACGACCTCGGCGACGCGCTGAGCGATGCCGACGCGCTCCTCGTGAGAACGTACACGCACGTGACCGCCGATCTCCTCGATGCGGCCCCGCAGCTGCGCGTCGTTGGTCGCGCGGGGGCGGGCCTCGACAACATCGACGTCGACGCGTGCCGCCGACGCGGCGTCGACGTGGTGTATACGCCGGATGCCAACACCCAAGCTGTTGTGGAGTACGTGCTCGCGATCACCAGCGACGCGTTGCGTCCGCGCGCACGCGTGACCGGTGCCGTCGATCTCGCCCAGTGGATGGACCTGCGATCCGACCCCTCCGTGGTCGCGCCGCGCCAGATGAGCGAGCTCACGCTCGGGATCCTCGGGCTCGGTCGCATCGGCCGGCGAGTCGCCGAGGTGGCGGGCGTCGTCGGCTTCGACGCACTCTACCACGACCTGCTGGAGATCGCTCCGAGCGAGCGGCACGGAGCCGTTCCCGTGTCGGGCGAAACGCTCTTCGAGCGCGCCGACGTGCTGACGATCCACGTCGACGGGCGGCCCTCCAACCGCGGGTTCGTCGGTGGCGATCTGCTGGCGCGCACGAAAGAGGACGTGTTGTTGATCAACACGAGCCGGGGATTCGTTGTGGATAACGTGGCACTCGCCGCGCGACTGCGCGCGTGCCCGCGGATACGTGCGCACCTCGACGTTCACGACCCCGAGCCGATCGCCGCCGATTGTCCTCTGCTCGGGATCCCAAACGCGACGCTCTACCCACACCTCGCCAGCCGCACCGAGACCGCCCTGCGCGCCATGAGCTGGGTCGTGCGCGACGTGGTGGCGGTGCTGGAGGGTCGAACGCCGGAGTTCCCCGCACCGCGAACTACCGGATGAACCGCAGTCGCCCGAAGTCCGGGAT
Source organism: Planctomycetota bacterium (assembly GCA_024226535.1). GTDB lineage: Bacteria > Planctomycetota > Phycisphaerae > Phycisphaerales > SM1A02 > JAAELP01. The sequence continues at coordinate 25,483 of JAAELP010000357.1, forward strand.
CACCGCGGTGCCGCCTTCGGTGATCGAGTGCGGGGACGGGAAGTAGACGACCCACGCCTTGCCGAGCAGGAGCTTGCGGTTGACGACGAACGGCGCGTCGTCGATCTGCGTGGCCACGACGGGATGCGGGTTGCCCCAGACACGCGAGTCCGACGAGGCGAGGCTGTTGTCGCCGGCCATGAAGAAGTGGTCGGGCCCGAGGATCGCGAGGTTCTTGGGGTGCGTTCCGAACGCGTGCTGCCGCGACCTCACCAGCTTGTCGTACTTCTCCGGGTCGCGGGTCGGGTTGCGTTGCGCGTAGGAGGTGATCCGGTCGGTGCGATAGTAGATGTCGCGATCGACGCGGACGCGCTGCATCGTGACCGACGATCCCTCCATCATCCAGCGCAGCGTCGCGGGGCGGGCGGGGTTCATCTGCGCCATCTCACCGGCGGCGTCATCGGCGCGACCGGTCATCGCCTGGAGTCGCTCCAGGGGCGTCCAGTCGTATGCGAGGTCGACCACGCGCGTGCCGTTGATGAAGATGGCCATCGATTGGTCGACGTGCCAGAACTCGACATCCGTGGGTCGCCCGGCGGGGAACGTCTCCAGTTCGACCTCACGGACTTCCCAGCCCTGCTCGGCGTCCACGCTGACCAGGCTGCGCGTGCCCTCGCCCTGCACCAGTTCGTTGCCGTACGCGGACGATCGCATTCGCGCAGACGCCAGGCCCTCGCCGATGGTGAACTCGTACACGAAGCCCCGGGCCTCGATCTGGAGCGTCATCAACAGGCCGGCCTCGTCCGGCACGACCGCGCCGGCGACGCGGAAGTCGTTGACGTAGACGGGGCTCTGTATGCGGCGGCCCTGGTTCAGCAGTTGGTTGTAGGGCGCCCAGTCGTCCAGCGGTCGGATGTGGTTGTCCCACTCCAGGGTCGTCGGGTCCGCCGTTTCGCACCGGAAGCGCGGGGTCTCGTCGGTCTCCCAACCCTCGCCCTGCCACGGGCCGTGGCGATAGTTGATGTCCTGGGCCTCGCGCGGGTAGAAGTCGCTGTGAAAGATCGGCTGCCAGACCGCGCGCTGCACGTGCTCGGGCTTCCGCTGCACCTGGTACGCCGCTTCGTTCTCCGGCGCGGCGGCGTCACCGGCGAAGACGTCGCCGTCCACGAGCCAGACCGACTCGTCCGGCAGGCCGATGAGCCGCTTGATGTAGTTGCCGTCCGGCCCGTTGGGGTTCGTGGGGTTCTTGAAGACCACCACGTCGAAACGTGACGGCGCGCTGAACGGGTAGAGGCTCTTGAGGACGAGGATGCGATCGCCCATCCGCGTCCGCGCCAGCGCGCGGCTGGAGCCGGTGTTCGGGAAGTTGGGACCGAGGATCGGGTCGGGCACCGTGTTGAGCGGCGGCTCGTGGCCGAGCTTGGAGTCCCAGCCCATCGAGTGCTCGAAGCCCGTCTGGTTTCCGCGCAGCCGCTTGTGCTGCCCGTAGAGCGTGGGAGCCATCGAGCCGGTCGGGATGACGAAGCCCTCCGTGACGAACCCGCGAAACGTCATCGCCAGCACGAACGCCACGATGAGCGACTGGAGCGTCTCGACGACGGTGTGCTCGGCCGGGTTGGACATCGCGGGGCTGGACTCGTCGGGCATGATCGGATGGTACGCGGCAGCAGTGCGGTTGGCGATGCGACCGGTGGATGGCGATCAGCCGCTTTCGCCGCCGCCACCGCCACCACCACCGCCGCCACCGCCGCCACCGCCGTCGCCGCCGCGCCGTCGTCCGCGCCCGCGGCGCCTCTTGCGCCGGGGCCGCCGCGGCGTATCCGCGTCGCCACCGCCGGCCGGAGGAGCGCCGTCACCGCGCCGCGCGGCCGGCTGAGGCGGTGAACCCGCCTCCGCCGCGGCGTCCTTCGGGCCCGCGCCGGTCGCTTCGCCCTTCCCCTTTCGCCCGCGGCGGCGTCGCCGTTTGCGTCGCTGCGGCGGGCTTTCGCCCTCCTCGATCTTCTCGGCCACGTCCTCGACGGGCATGCCCCGAAGCGGGTCGGCCTCGAGAGCGCGCTCCCCGGGCTTCGGGCACTCATCGGGGTCCATCAGATCCTCGACGGGCACCGCGATCTCGCGCTCGTCGGCCTCGAGCTTCACGAGCACGAGCTGCACCAGGATCTTCGAGTCGATGACGATCCCGGGCCCCTCCGGCGTTCCCACCCTTGACCGACGGTGCGGAAGAAGCGCCTTGAGGTCCTTGTACGTCTGATCCTCGTACCGCAGGCAGCACATGAGCCGCCCGCACCGACCGGAGATCTTCAGCGGATCGAGCGTCGCCTTCTGCACCTTCGCCGATTTCATCGAGACCGGCTTGAGGACCTTCAGGAAGCCCTTGCAGCAGCAGTACTGGCCGCACCGCTCGTAATCGGCGGTGATCCGTGCCTCGTCGCGGGCGCCCACCTGCCGCATCTCGATGCGCGTGCTGAAGTCCGCCGCAAGACGCCGCACGAGCTCGCGGAAGTCCACGCGCTCCTCGGACATGTAGTAGAACATGAGCAACTCGCCGCCGAGGATCTGCTCCACGTCCACGAGGTTCATCGTGATGCCGAGATCCTCGATGTGCTCGCGGCACGCGCGGACGAACCTCGTCTTGTCGCCGTCGAGGGCGCTCTGCTTGTTGATGTCCTCGATCGTCGCGATCCGGAGGATCCGTCCCTTCGTGTAGAACGGATAGTCGCGGCCGCCGGAGTTCTCGATGAAGCCGAGCAGCTCCTTGCGCGTCACGGACTTGCCGCACCCGGAGTTCTCGCAAGTCGTCGTGAGCATCTCGACCAGCTCGGTCCCGCGGTGCGTGCGGGCGACCATCTTCGTGCCGCACCCCGGCTTCGCGTCGCCCTTGTACGGATACTCAGCGATCAGCTTCATGACCCCGAAGCGCACCACGACGCTCGAGGGCGGCTCCAGCCGCTCGTAGACCTGAGCGTCGTCGTCCGTCACGCGGTGATGCGGATCGGCGTCGGCCTCGAAGACCGGAAGGGGAAAGATCGACATGGAGGAGGCTCATCTGCGTGACGGCGCAACCGCCCCTTTCCAGGACAGGAGTCGACGCGACCGTGCTTGTCGTCAGGACTGGGGTTTTCATGCGCTTCGGACGTCCTGACCCGTCCGAAGCTCCAGACGCAATGAGCGTGAACAGTATAGGGCAGACGGTACCCCGCCGGTCCCTCACTCGAAGTCCCGACTCCTTCCCCGTTGCTTCATCTCGTTCACCTCCATCCGGTCGCGCTCGCTGAAGACCAGGCGGATCGGCACCTCGCTGTACGGGAGTTCCTCGCGCAGCCGGTTCATGAGGTAGCGTTCGTATTGCCCGGTGAAGAGCTTCGGGTGGTTGACCTTCAGGACGATCGTCGGCGGGTTCACGTCCACCTGGCTGACGTAGAACAGCCTCGCCTGCGTCCCCAGCCGCGACGAGGGGCCGCGTTTCTTGAGGATCTCCTCCACCACCCGGTTCAGGCTCCCCGTCGCCTCACGGTGGCCCGCCTGGCGGTGGAGGTTGAACGCCATCGCCACCATGTCCGAGACGCCGTCTCCTTCCTCGGCGCTGATGAAGACGATCGGCGCGTAGTCCAGCCCGCGGAGTTGCTCGGTGAGGTACTGGAGGTAGTCCTCCGGGCCGATGTTCGTCTCCGCCAGGCGGTCGCACTTGTTCACGACGATCACCGTCGGCTTGAACTGGCGCTGGAGTTCCTGCGTCAGCTTCTGGTCCACCTGGGAGACCTCGTCCGTCGCGTCGACCAGCAGGACGACGACGTCGGCACGCCGGATCGCGCGGAGCATGCGGTGATAGGCGTAGTACTCCACGTCGTCGGCGAGGCTCTTGCGGCGGCGGGCGCCGGCGGTGTCGATGGCGACGAGCGTTCGCCCGTCGATCTCGAAGCGCACGTCGATGGAGTCGCGCGTCGTGCCGGCGATCTCCGAGACGACGACCCGCGGCTCGCCCGCCAGCGTGTTGATCAGCGTGCTCTTGCCGGCATTGCGCTTGCCGACGATGGCCACCCTCATCTCCGGCGCCTCCGGTGCCTCCGTCCCCGACCCGGCGAGTTCGACCCGCTCGTAGAGCGTCTCCTCGAGCTGGCGCGCGCCGTAGCCGTTCGACGCCGAAACCACGATCGGCTCGCCGAACCCCAGCCCGGCCGCCTCGAGACCGTGGGCGATCCACGACTCGCCGTCCACCTTGTTGGCCACCATGAGCAGCTTGTCGAGGTCGCCGCCTTCGCGCAGCATCCGGGCGATGGTCTCGTCGAGCGCCGTCACGCCGGCCTGTGCGTCGATCACGAACAACAGCACGTCCGCCTGCTCGCGGGCGATGTTGATCTGCGCTTCGATGTCCTCGGTCAGGGCCGCGAGATCGACCCCGGCGTCGTCGAATCTCTTGCCCTCGGCGGTGTAGACGCCGTAGCCGCCCGTGTCGACGAGCTCGGCGTACTTCGGATCCTCGCCTTCGCGATCTCGGGGAGCCTCGAGTTCCAGGAGCACCGACACGCGATCGCGCGTCACCCCCGGCGTGGGGTCCACGATCGACACCCGCCGCCGCACGAGCCGGTTCAGAAGGCTCGACTTACCGACGTTCGGCCGCCCGATGATGGCGATCTGGGGGAGGGACATAGGGGGAGTGTAGGGCTTCCCCTCACTCCGGCTCGATCGTCACCGTCAACTGCTTGCTCTCGAACTGCTCCTGCAGCAGCTCGGCGTGCTCCCGGTGGGTCTCCACGAGCAGGGCGATGCCGCTCTGGTGTGCCTCGAGCATCCGGATCGTGGCCTCCTGGCGTGGCAGCGCGGTGAGATGCACGATCGTATCGACGACGTACAGCACGTCGTTCACGTCATCGTTGTGCAGCAGCACCTTCCACGGTGGCAGCCGATCGACCCGCGGTCGCTGGGGGCGCGTGATCGTCGCCGTCCCCCCGTCGCCGTCCCGATCCCGTCCGGTTTCCTGATCGTTGCTCATGGCATCGTCGCTCGTGGTTACTGGACCGTCACGGCCGCAGCCTCGTCCTGAAGGTAGCGAACGACCTCCCGTATGTCACCCGTTTCTGCGAAGACTCGGCGCTGCCGGGCGGCGCCATTGCCGTTCTCGAGGATATCGGTGATATACCCGAGTTGCTCCGTGCATCCCAGCCGCTCGGCCCACGGCCGACAATGGCCGACCAGTCGCCTCGCCACCTGCCGCGCCGGCACCGCCGACATCGAGTCGAAGTCCACGAAGCTCGCGTCCATGCCCCACCGCGCCGCGTGCCACTTGTTCTGCTTGGCGATCATGGGGTGGCAGTCGTAGAGGTACGCGCCCTGGTCGATGTCGGAGGAGATCCCCGCGACGAGGCTCTGCGTCAGCGCGACCAGGCCGAGCAGGTGCTTCATGTTCAACGGCTGGTCCATGATGCGCAGCTCCACCGTGCCGAAGTCGGCGTGGGGGCGCACGTCCCACCAGATCTCCCGGATCGACCGGATGAAGCCGGTTTCGGTCAGGTGATTGATGAGCCAGACGTACTCCGACCAGTTGCGCAGCGTCTGCGGCATGCCCGCCGTCGGCAGCGCCTCCATGATCTTGGAGCGGTAGGAGTCCATGCCGGTGTCGGTCCCGCACCACAACGGGCTGTTGGCGGACAACGCGAGCATGGTGGGCAGGTGGCGAAGCAGCCGATCGCACATCTGGATCGCCTTGTCGCCCGAGTCGACGCCCACGTGCACGTGGAGCCCGAAGACGACGAGCCGCCGGGCGACGTACTGCATGGTCTCCATGAGCCACGCGTACCGCTCGCCTTCGCTGATCTTCTGGTCCTGCCAGCGGCTGAAGGGGTGGGTGCCGCCCCAGACGATGCGGAAGCCCATCTCCTCGGCCTTCTCGTTCGCCCAGATGAGCTTCTCGGTCAAGTCCCGCTCGACATCGGCCACCGTCTCGCAGACGTCGGTGTTGATCTCGCAGTAGGACTGCATGAACTCCGGCTTGAAGAACGCCGACCACCGCTCGGGAACGCGCTCCAGGAACGGGCCGATGGCATCGGTCAGATCGCCGGTCTCCGCGTCGACGAGCTGAAGCTCGACCTCGACGCCGACCGTGTGCTTCGGGCTGCCCTTGAAGGCGTAGATCATCGTTCGCTCCGGGTGGGATCCGCCCCGACGGCGGTGGTCAGGGGCGCGTTCCTCCGTACGACGAAGCCAGCCGCAGGCCGGCCAGCGCCAGCACCTTCGCCCCGATCGCAAGCGCCGTTTCGTTGATGTCGAACAGGCTGGAGTGCAGCGGGCGCCGGCTCCGGATGTCCTCCAGCGCGGCGCCGAGACGGATGATCGCACCCGGGATCAGCTCCTGGTAGAACGCGAAGTCCTCGCCGCCGAGGCTGGGCACGTCGAGCCACTGCACGTGGTCGCGCCCAAGCAGGCTCGAGCCGATGTCGGCGAACGCCTGGATGACGTCGGGATCGTTGTCCGTCGCCGGGGTCGAGTTGACGAACTCCAGCGTGATCTCGCATCCGGTCGACTCCGCCACACCCTTGGCGACGGAGTGCATGCGCTTCTGCACCGCCTCCATGTCGCGCAGCCGCGACGCCCGCAGCGTGCCGGCCACGGTCGCCTGGTCGGGGATCGCGTTGAACACCGACCCGCCCTGGATCGATGCGACGGTCAGCGCAAGCGGGTAGCGGCTGTCCATGCTGCGGGGACCGAGCTGGTAGAACAGGCCCACGAGGCTGGTCGCGCCGGGAATGGGATCGACCGCCTCGAACGGCCGGGCCGAGTGCCCGCTGCGTCCGCGCACGGTCGCGTGAAAGGCCTTCGCTGCGGAGGTGAGCGCCCCGTTGCGCAGCCCGATGCTGCCGGCGTCGATCGTCGGATCGACGTGGACCGCGATGATCGCCTCCACCCCGTCCAGCGCGCCTTGCTTGATCATCGACCGCGCTCCGGTCGCGGTCTCCTCGGACGGCTGGAAGACGAGCCGCAGGTTGTGCCGGAACACGCGGGTGGACAGGAGGTCGCGATGCTCGGCGATCGCACCGGCCACCGCGAGCAGGATCGTGGTGTGCGCATCGTGGCCGCACGCATGACAGAGCCCCGGATGCGTCGAGGCGTAGTACGCCTGCTTGTCGTCGTTCACACCGACGCAGTCGAGCTCCGAGCGGAGCGCGATCCTCGTGCCGGACGGGGCGCCGAGATCGATGTCCACGATGACCCCGACGTCATCGGCCATCACCTTCGGCTCGTAGCCGAAGTCGCGGAGGGTCTCCGCCACCAGGTGGGTGGTCTCTCGCTCCTGTCCCGACGCCTCCGGCGTGGCGTGCATTCGCCGGCGCAGCTTGATCAGCCGCTCCTCGCGGTCGTCCACGTACCGCGCGATCAGATCCTCGAGCTCGCCCGCGGACCGCGGGGCTGAGCCGGGTCCGGTGGCGTCGCCCGGAGTGCCGTTTGGTGGTCTGGTCACGGGATGCTGCATCAACCTCTAGCGTAACGACCTCGCGGGGCCGATGGAATCCCCACGCCGGTACGTTCGATCACGAGAAGCGGACCACGACCTTCCCGAACTGCCCGCCGCTTTCCAGCCGATCGTACGCCGCAGCGGCGTTCGGCGCATCGTGAACGGAGTCGATGACGGGACGCAGCCCCCCCGATTCGAGAAGCGCGGTGATCGCCCGGAACTCGCCCATGTCACCCATGGTCGATCCGATCATGCGAAGCTGAAGCCAGAAGAGCCGAGCGAGGCTCGTGGACGCGATGGGCCCCGACGTGGTCCCGCACGTGACGAAGGCGCCGCCGGCCACGAGCGATCGCATGCAGGATTCGTGCACGGCGCGCCCGATGGAATCGACGCAGATGTCGACCCCGCGACCGCCGGTACGATCTCGCACCTCGCGGGACCATTCCTCGCCGGTGTCGAGCACGACGTGATCCGCGCCGAGTTCCACCGCACGATCGAGCTTGCGCCGGTGTCGACTCGTCACCACCGTCGTCGCGCCGAGGTGCCGGCAGATGCCCAGCGCCGAGAGCGCGACGCCACCGCCGATGCCGGTGATCAGCACGGTGTGCCCCGGACGCAGACCGGCGCGGGTCACGAGCATGCTCCACGCCGTCAGATGCGACAGCCCGAACGCGGCGCCGTCCACGGGGTCGATCGCATCGGACACCGCGACGACGTTGCTCACCGGGGCGACGAAGCGCTCGGCCATGCAGCCCGGCTCGTGCTCGCCGATGACGCGCAACGGCGGCATCGCCGGCTCCACGCCGGGCAGCGGCGCCACCGGCTGCGGCATGGCGGCGTTGAGGATCACGCGCCGCCCCACCCACGCCGTGTCGATGCCCTCGCCGACCGACTCGACGCGCCCGCACCCGTCGGAGCCGGAGATCCTCGGGTACTCGAGCTTCATGCCCGGCACGCCGCGCCCGATCCAGAGATCCAGGTGGTTGAGGGCCGCGGCCTCCGTGCGCACGACGACCCGTCCCGGACCCGCGATCGGGTCCGGGAGATCGTCGGCGATGGTGACCTGGGGGGCGACGGGGTCGCCCTGACGGGAGATGAGGACGGCTTTCATGGGGGCGGATTGTAAGGACCACGACGCGGAGACGGACCCGGTCCCGGCCGCGGGCACGGCCGCGGTTTTTCCGGATCATGGGGAATCGGTGCCCCTCGGCCCGTGTCCGGTTCGGTGGGATCATTGCGCCAAGGGCCCACGGGGCGACGAGGAGGCACTCATGAAGAGCCGACACGCTCTCGCGGCGACGAGCCTTTCCACCATGCTGCTGTTGGCGACCGCAGGACCGGCCGCCGCTGAACCGCTCTCGGGATCGTCGCTGACGGTCGCGCCGGAGATCTCCGTCGCGCTGCTCGCCCAGACGGGCAAGAACCGGGGAAAGGGCGCCGCGAAGAAAGGCCGCACCGGCGGGGGCAACGGGGACGCCCAGCGTCGGGCGAAGGAACGTCAACACGCCGCTGAGCAGACGCGGCAGCGTGACGCGGCGCGGCGAGCCGCCGAACAGGCGCGGCAGCGCGACGCGGCGCGGCGAGCCGCCGAACAGGCGCGGCAGCGCGACGCAGCGCGGCGAGCCGCCGAACAGGCGCGACAGCGCGACGCAGCGCGGCGGGCCGCCGCACAAGCAAAACAGCGTGACGCGGCGCGGCGGGCGGCCGATCAGGCGCGACAGCGTGACACGGCGCGGCGGGCGGTCGATCAGGCGCGACAGCGAGACGCGGCGCGGCGAAGGACGCAGGAACAGGCCCGGCGCCGAGCGCTGGAGAACCAGCGCCGAGACGCCGCACGTCGCGGCGCGGATCAGGCGCGTAAGCGGGCCGAGCAACGCGCGCGCGTGGAGGTTCCGCGGCGCCGCACCGACGAGACGAGACGTCGCGCGTACGATCGGCGCGCCGCAACCGAAAGCTGGCGACGCGAGCAGGACCTTCGCCGGCGTGTCGTCGGACGCCCGCAACCGACGCGGAGGCTCCGGACCCCCTCCACCGGTGGCGCCGACCCGTTCTTCGTCCGCCTCCGCCCCCCGCGAGAGGTCCGCACGCAGCCAGGTCCTTCGAAACCGTCGGCGCCGCGGGGCCCCCGACGTATCGACATCACGGTGGACGGCACCCGGCGACCGAACGTATACACCGCCCCGAATCCGGCACCGCGACCGGGA
>JAAELP010000358.1 GCA_024226535.1 Planctomycetota bacterium
CTCACCTCAACGGTCAGGCCCCTCGTCTCCGCGATGTCTCGGATCAGATGCTCGGCGTAGTAGTCGGCGTCGGCAGTGTTCATGCCGTGACCCTACAGCCTGTGGTCGCAAGTCCCTGAACCGCTGCCATTTGCCATCAGTGCCGGTACGTGGCGCGGACGCATAATCTGGAAGAACGTGGTCACACGCCCGCGTCGTTGAGCGCTCCCTCCTCGCGGACCATTTCACCAAGATCGTCACCGTTTCCCGGCGGTGTGCTGATCTCAGCTGTTGGTGCGCATCCGTCGCGGGAAGTATCGCCAGGGGTGAGCCCACTCAGGACCTGATCTCCGGGCTCGCTGCTTTCAACGCCGCCCCACACTCAGGGCAGCGACTGGTCGGGACGCCGGCCAGAGTGTATCCGCAGCCAGGGCACACGCCCGTTGAGAGAAGGAATGCTCGACGATCTGCCCGCCAACGGCGAGCGTATCGTATCGCGGTCACTATCAGCGCGAGCATTGCCAGAATAGAGAGCGCATTATGGAGGTACCCCGTCCAGAGCGGGCTACTGTGACTCGATGGCAGTGACGGATCGCGCCTGTCATGGTCACTCGTCGGCAGAGTCCATGCGGCTTGAGCATGCTCCGCCGCGGCCCCGAATGCGCTCTTCGTCATCGAACGAAGAACGTCCTTTGAAACACCTGCTGGATCCGTCTGCGACAACCTTGGCGTCAGAGTCGTTGTTCGTCTCGTGGGTGCCCACAATCCGTGACGTTCGGAGGTCCACCTACATTCCAGAAAGAGAGTCGTTGCCTGCAGGCCGTGCTCTGACCATAGGCGTTGGGTGTACTGCGCATTGGCGCCGGTCGGGAGGGGATCTTCGAACACGCGGTGTGGCTGACCCGGTGCGATGACGACCGCATAGCGGGCGACGCGGACTGATCGATCCCAGTCACTTGGTGTCACCGTCACCCCCGGTACGGCGCGAGATAAGACTCTTCCGACCGTGGTCGTTGGGTAGAGGACTGGAATCGCTGCCAAGTTCAACAGGTTGAGCAGTAGAGCGATCGCCACCCAGCGCACGCGCCGGGAACCGCCAGCGATTCTGTTGACACGGGGAGAATCCATGACGGTACTGGGGCTACAGATAGAGGATGGTCACACACTCGTCTTCGACCGATGGCAGTCTCAGTCTCAGGAGACCGTCCTCTAGCGCACCTGGATCACGCTGTCCTTCGTTGGGGGCCAGGATTGGGTGCGGGGGAAGGGGTTCCGTATCGCAGAACGGAAAATCAAAGGCTGGGAAGAGACCAAAGAGCTCACGTGGATCCCAGAGAAACGGCCAAGGGTTGTCACGCAACCACTCGTAGAGCCACTCGAGCATCGGGTAGATCAGTACTTCGAGGAAATCCGGGATCCCGTCTCCGTCAGCATCGGTCAGGTCGAGGATCTGAGCGAGTTGTGCCCACCCCTCGAAGTTCGTTTGGAACCACTGGAACCCGGGGATGATTGAGTTCGTGAGGAGATTGCGGATCTGCATGACGTCGGTGATCGACCAAGTGTTCTGATTCAGAATGCCGATCACTTTGATCAGATTCGGCAGAACGACCGTGCTCAACTCCTCCACAATCAGCTCTTCCTGCGCGAAGCCTTCAGGAAACATCGCGTCCCGTTCACCACCCTCCCAAATGGCGTCATGGATCATCTCGTGGATTAGCGTGACCATGGCAGGCGTTGGCACACCATTCACCGTAAAGAACTCGCCGGCCGCGAGAGAGGCGAGCACGTTGTGCTTCAGAATGACCGTGCCATTTGGCCCTTCCGAGTCGAGAATGTGGCCCCGATGGATTGTCAGGGACCCGCCATCTACGAATAAGCCGTTCTCGCCCGGACCGACAACGCTCCACATCCACGACGGCGTGAGGTAATCGTTGTCGTAAAAAGAAGCGATTAGGCCATCGAGGCCTGTGAAGCCAGCGTCATGAAGTGCCTGAAGCGCTTGCTCGGCAATCCAGGTGGCCTCCTCGGGCGTGAAGTCGTCGTCATCCGGCCCCGCGGTGTCTCCGCCGGGCGGTGCGTCGTTTGGCTCGTGGACCCTTATCTCCAGCCAATCGCTGCTCACCGGTCCGCTGTCGGCCCGCACGCTGAAGTTGTAGGACTCTTCCCCCGTCAGCGCAATCTCGCCAGGCGCGATGAACGGAACGTCCCCATCCACAATCCAGGTCGCGCTGTCGGTAATCTCCGTGCGCGAGCCGTCGTCCGACTCCAGATAGGCGACAAGTCGAAGGTGGTTCTGTGGCCAACTGCCCATGGAGACCACCTCGAACTCGCCATTGAACTGCTCCGACGGCGCCTCGGGATCGATCTCAATGACGATGCTCTCGCCTAGGCCTGGACTGCAAAGTGCACTCAGGAGTACAGCGATAACCGTCCATCGTGAAGTGCGGCTCATGATGTGTGCCACCGTGGTCGCATACTGTGAAGCTCGATACAAGGCTCAAGCTGCAGTATACGCTCCCTTCATAGCGGTTCCCACCGACCCCACATGGTGTCTGGAAGGGCGTTCAACCGTGCCCGGCCGGCGACCCCCTGTTCTGTGTAGAGCCGTGTGCCGCCGACCTGAATGGCGACAGTCAAGTGAGCTTCATCGACGTGCTGATACTGATCGCGCAGTGGGGGCCGTGCCCGGATCAGGGAGACAAGCCGTGAACAAGGGACAACGAACGATCGTGGCACTTCTCACCATCGCGTGCGTGCTGCTCGGGCTGAATCTGGTGATGTCCGGGGAGAGGACGGCGACGGGGACGCCGGCGGACGACGTGACCGACGGGGCGGGTGCGTGCTGCGCTCCTGCTGGGAACTGCCTAGTCTTCGCCAACCAAGCGACGTGCATGTCGCTGGGCGGCATCTGGCACGGCGACGTGTCCAACGACTGCTCAGACGTGTTGGAGTGCCAGGGCCCGTGCTGCCTGACCGACGGCACGTGCACGCTCACGAACAACCAAGCCGACTGCGACGGCACTCTTGGCAACTGGGGCGGCGTCGGTGACGTGGACGGCGATGGCGTGCTCGACATCACGTGCGCAGACGGCACGTCCGCCCGCTGCGGCGCCTGCTGCCTGCCCAACTACACCTGTGAGGTGTTCCGGCAGGTGCAGTGCTTCGAGATCAGCGGGGCGAACTTCTTGGGCGTCCACAACGTGGTGAACCCATCCAACTGCGAGGACGGTGCAGGCAATCCGGTGGCCTGCGGGGCCTGCTGCGACGAGGGAGACTGCTTCACGCTGATCACTGAGGAGGAGTGTGAACGGCCAGCCCCCGGCATCGCCGGCTTCTACCAGGGCGACTTCATCGGCTGTGGCGGAATTGACTGCGCCGACGCGGGCGCGTGCTGCCTCCCGACGGCAACGTGCATGGTGTTAGTCGAATCGTCGTGCGACAGCGCCGGCGGAATCTGGCGTGGTGTCGATACGGTCTGCGGGGACTTCAACCAGAACGGTGCCGACGACGTATGTGAGACGATTCCCCTGTGCGGGGGCGACCTGAGCGGTAACGGTCAGGTGGACTTCGCGGACGTGCTGATCGTGATCGCGGAGTGGGGACCATGCCCGTAAGGACGTCTCGCGGTCATCGGGAGCTACGGGGACTGTGAGCCGCCGAACTGAGGTTGACCGCTCCACGGACGGAGGCGACAATGCCCACGTCGGAACCCATTGCACACCACCGACACACAACCAAAGACTTCCGCGGGTCTGGGCACTCGTGCGCTCGGCGAATTCACGCAATGGGTTCCCGCCGGCCTCGGGTGCCCACGCGCGGAGCAAGGAACCCATTGCAATGATCACCAAGGTCTATCTCATCGAGAAGGCGCGGAAGCTGCCGAGCGGCAAGGCCGCGGCGTACTACATCCTCCGGTGGAGCGACACCCGCGGGCAGATGCGGGAGGAGTCGCTCGGCCGCGCCAAGAAGACAGGCGGCAAGATCACCGCGGCCAGAGCCGAGGAGCTCCGCGGCGCCAAGGAGCACGACCTCGCCGGCGGTCGGGCGTTGCGGGATCGTCCGCAGGAGTTCACGCTGAGCGAGTTCGTGGAGTTCCACGAGAGCGCCGAGTCGTTCGGGCGCCGGCAGACCACGATCGGCGAGTGGCGAACGGCGATCACACACGCGATCGACGCGCTCGGCGACGTTCGCCTGGACCGCGTCAGCGCCGCGTCCGCGGGCACGATCCGCGCCCACATGGACGAGAAGAAGAAGTCGGCGGCGACGATCCGCAAGACGCTCGCGACGCTGCGGGCGATGTTCAACAACGCGGTGAAGCGTGAACTGATCGCGAAGAACCCCCTCAACGGCGAGAAACTCGGCCCGCCGCCGGCGCGAGACAAGCGGATCTTCGAACCGCACGAAGTGGACGAGATGATCGAGGCGGCGCCGTCTCAGTGGTGGCGGACACTGATCCGGCTCGCGTACACGACAGGGCTGCGCAAGGGCGAACTGCTGCACCTGCGTTGGTCCGACGTGGATCTCGACACGTCTACGGTGCGTGTGCAGGCTCGACGGGCCGGAACTCACGTCGAGGGCGACGACGCTGCGCCTGTGCTTGCGTGGGAGCCGAAGACGGCGAAGTCCACGCGGACGGTGCCGATGGCGCCGGAAGCCGTGGCGGCGCTCCTGCGGCTCCAGGTGCAGAGCGACGGCTCGCCGTACCTGTTCCTCAGCCGACAGCGACTCCGCACGCTCGTCCTCCGGTTCGGCGACGCGGCCATCACGTCCAGCCGGCTCGTGACCGACACCAACAAGAAGTTCGACAAGATCCAGGACGCGGCGGCGACCGAGCTGCGGAAGCAGGCCGAGAAGGCCGAGCAGGATCCGCCGGCATGGTGCCGGGGTTGCTTCCACGATCTCCGCAAGAGCTTCGGGACGCGGGCGGCAGCGGCGGGCGTGCCGATGGTCGAACTCCAGGCCCACATGGGGCACAGCACGATCGTGACGACGGCGACGTACTACACCGACGTGATCGAGTCCGCAGCGGATCGGCTGCGGGACGTTTTCGAAGCGGCCTGAATCCCGCTTACGCCGGGTGATCCCGACTCTCTGACGGACGTTCCGCTGGATGTTGCAGACCGCGTTCGTGCCACTGCTCGATCTCGCGAGCGAGACCGGGATCGACGGGCTTCGGCGGCTTGGGCGGTGCGACCGGACGAGGGGCGGGCGGGGGCTCTGTGACCGTGATCTCCTCGCCTCCGCGCCTTGCAAGGTCTCGGCCGACACCGTTGACGGCTTCGATGATCCCGGCGGTCCCGTAGCAGACCGCGCCGAGCAGGCAGAGGCCGCCGATCTCGAGCAGGCTGAAATCGATCTCGATGCCGAGTGAGATCGAATCGAGGGCGGACACGACGAAGGCGAGCACCTGTAGCCCTGCGAACGCGAAAGCGACCGAGCCGATGATGTGCAGGAAGGCCGCCGTCCGCGTGCCCGGCCGCGAGGGATAGCGGCGCATTCCCGGTTGACTGGCGAACTGATCCCAGCACCACCACCGCAAGCGAGCGAAGATAGATCCGGGCATGTTGCCTCCCGCCGGCCTTCCCGCCAGTTCCTTTGTGGCCATTTTGTGGCCATGCCGATTCGCGGCGCGTTCGCCACGTTGCGCCGAGGGGCAGAAACCGACTTGGCGCGACCGCAACGGTGGGGGGGGGATTCGAACCCCCGAGACGGGTTACCCCGCCTGCCGGTTTTCAAGACCGGTGCATTCAACCGCTCTGCCACCCCACCAGGGTGTTCGGGGGATTCTGTGCTCCACGGCCGTCTCGGTCAATCGACCAGGTTCATCTCGGTCAGCCATGCGATCGTCGCTTCGACCCCTTGCTCCAGGGAATAGGGCAGCGGCCCCGTGACGCGCTCCGTCGGTTCGAGGGGGACGACGGTCGTGTCGGCGCGCATGTTTCTTAGGCGGAACGAAGACAGCGGGGGCTCCTCGTAGCCGCACAGCTTCATCAGGTCGCCGGTCCAGGCGAGGAGGCGCACCATCGGTCCCGGCATCGTCCAGACCTTCTTGCCCCGCATGTGCATGGAGATCGAATTGGCCCAGTCCCTGATCGTGAATTTCTCGTAGTCGGCGAGGTAGAAGACCTGGCGGTGGACCTGTTCCTTCGGCGCGTCCAGCAGCGTCTCGATCTGGTACTGGGCGTTGCCGACGTAGCTGAAGGTCTTCGGTGGATCGTCGCGCCCCGGATGAAAGTAGCGGCCTCGTCCGATCATGAGGAAGAATCGGCCGTACGGAATGTGCGGGAGCATCGACCACGGACCCCACGTTGAGGTGGGGCGCACGATGCACCAGTCGCAGCGCATCGTGGTGGACTTCTTCACGATCTCCTCGCCCTCCATCTTGCTCCGACCGTAAAGCGTGTCCGGACAGTAGTCGTCCGTCGAACTCGGTCGGTGGTCCGTGGGGCAGACGAGCTTGGTCGACGCGTAGATGCAGCGGGCCACCGAGGGTTGCTCGGAGACGGCGCGGACCATGTTCTCCACGCCCTGGATGTTGGCGGCGTACCCGGCGAGGTCCTTCTTCTCGTGCAGATCCGTTCGCGCGGCGAGGTGAACCACGTGGGTCGGCGCGAAGCTCTCGAACGCCTCCGACAGGGCCGCCATGTCCAGGATGTCCGTGCGCCGGAAGACGTCACCGTGCTCGGGGTGCTGCGGCTCCTTGATGTCGAGGCTCAGCACGCGGTGCCCCGCCGACAGGAACGCGTCGACCGCGTTCGTGCCGATGAAGCCCGATCCACCCGTGACGAGCACCCGCTTCTCGATGTCAGCCTGCCCATCGGTCATGATCGATCATCCCGCGCTGGACGTCCTGCTCGCCAGCAGGGTTTCATAGAGGTCGACCATCTTGTCGGTGCATGCCGTCACGGACAGTGACGCGGAGACTTCCAGGGCGGCCTCGCCGGCCGCGATCCTGACATCGGGATGATCGAGGACGTGCCCCATGGCTTGCGCCAGGGACTCCGGGGTGAACCCGTCGGTCAGCACGCCCGCCTTCCCGTTGCGCAATAACTCGGGACACCCGCCCACGGGCGTCGACACCGTGCACTTGCCCATCGCCATGTTCTCGAGAACGGCCATCGGATAGTCCGAGGGACCACGGGTCGTGTTCCAGGGAAGGACCATGAAGTCGGAGTCGGCATAGAGGTCTTCGATGGAATCGACCGTGCCGAGAAAGCGCACGTGCTCTTCGATGCCGAGCTCCTTGACCAGTTCTCTCGCCGCGTCCGCACCGATGGAGTACTCCTCGATGTCGTTCGCGTTCTCGATCGTCGCAACCAGGAAGAGCCGCTTCCCCTTCTCGACGAGGATCCGTACGGCATGCAGCAACTCCACCAGGCCCTTCTCCCTGGACCCGTTGCCGACGTACAGCACCTTGGCACCTTCGGAGCCCTCCGGAAAGAACCGGCTCGGCGTCTCGACGCGGTGCGGCTGAAACCGCCGCGTGTCCACGCACATGGGCACGAGGTGGATCTTGTCCGGCGAGATGCCCGCCTGCTCGAGCGACTGCCGGACGTTGCCGGTGACCGCGACGACCTTGTCCAGCCGGTTGAGGATGAGCCGCGCCAGGAACGGCCGCTCCCACCAACTGCTGTAGACGCCGGCCTGCGCCCCGAGGGGGCAGTACAGGGAATGAAGTCGCACGGTCCTCTTCCCGCGGACTGCCAGCGGCGCCGCCGCGTAGGGGAACGACCCGGCGTGAGAGTGCACCACGTCGTAGCGCGCTTCACGTGCCCACTTCTTCAGACCACGACGCAAGCTGTGGATGTCGCCCATCCCCTTCAGGATCATGCCACCCCCGTAGCTCGGAAGCGGGCGGATGATCTCGGCCGCCTCATGGAGCGCCAGGAACTCCTTCCGTCCCTCGGCCACGGGAGCGACGATCTCCACGTCGATTCCCCGCCGCCGCATCTCCAACGCCAACGCGGAACACGTCACCGTGCGCCCTGAAGTCAGCACTCCAGAGCGCAGGGGAAACAGCCGGGGCAGAACGTAGCAGACCTTCAAGCTCATTCGGTAGCGTCTCTATCGGCTCGTTCGGCTTCCGCAAGAGGGAATGAGCCTCGTCTGGCGATGGGTCCCGGATGGTAGCGGCGGTAAAATGCCCCAGCAACGGACCACGCTCGATCATGCCGGGGCCGCGGCACGGGCACGCGTACTCGAGAAAACGCGAGGCGTCTCCTTGCCGGACCCGACGCGTCTGGTAGCTTGGCGGTAGGGCGAACCGAGGAGCGCCGGAGGAAATGGGCAGCCGCCGATCAGCCTGGGGATGGGCAAGCGTCGCGATCGCGGCGACGTTGGCCGGTATGCCCGGTGCCGGGGCTCGCGGGCCGGAGAGGCCGGTGTTCAGCGTCGTCGACTACGGCGCGGTGGCTGGCGATTCGGTGGACGACCAGTCGGCGATCCAGAGCGCGATCGACCATGCGAGCGCGATCGGGGGCGGGGTCGTGTTCCTGCCGCCGGGCCTCTACGAGATCCACGCGACGGTCAATCTCGCCTCGAACGTGTCCCTGCACGGCGCGGAGCGGGGCGAGTCCACGATCGTCGCGACCGGCGACTTCCACGCGATCCAGTTCCAGGGCACGGCCGAGAGCCCGCTCGTGAACACCGAGCTGCGCCACCTGACGCTCGTCGGCCCCAACCACCCGCTCGTCAACTTCGCGACCCTTGCCGCGTTCACCGAGTTCGTGGATGGGTGCGTCGTCGACGGCAACCGCTTCCTCGACGCCAACTACGACGCGATCTTCCTGCTGAGCGACTGCAAGAACATCCAGATCACGAACAACATCGTCGACGGTTTCGGCGACGACGGCATCAACCCCGGCGGCAACAGCACGCCGGCCGTCGAGGGGACGAACAACGTGCTCGTCGCGTACAACGTCATTCGCAACGGTGCCCACGACGGCATTCACCTGAGCTCCAACAGCTTCGCCATCACCGTCCGCGACAACGAGGTCGACAACTGCGACCACGGCATCGGGCTCTTCGACGCCGACAACTCGGAGGTCAAGGGAAACCTCCTGACGAACAACTACCGTGGCATCGGCACAGTGAGCGGCTCCAACTTCGGGATGAAGATCCACGGCAACACGATCCGCGGCTCCGAGCACACCGCGATCTGGTTCACGGGCTTCTGCTCGACGATCGCGAACAACACCGGGGAGACCTGGTTCTTCGACCTGTGGGGCCGCAGCCGCCAATACGGCAACGCGATGGACGGCGGCATCGTCGGCAACGTGCAGGGCGACGCGAACTGCGATATCGCGATCGACTTCGCCGACATCCTGGCGATCATCGGCGCGTGGGGGCCTTGCCCGGGCCCGACCATCGAGTGCTACGAGGATCTCGACGGCAGCGGCAGCGTGGGCTTCGGCGACCTGCTGCTCGTGATCTCCGGGTGGTGGTACGGCTGAGCGGCCAAGGGCTGCGCGCGATCCCACGTATTCGGAAGTCCACGCGCCTACCCTGACCGCATGACCCGCGCCGCCTTCGTCGCCGAACTTCGCCGGAAACCGCCGGCGGCGGTCGCGCGGCTCGGCACGGTGGTTCTCTCCCACCCGGTGCTCGACGCGTACTCCGGGTTCGTGCCGCCGCTGCTGGGCGTGCTCCAGGTCCGCTGCGATCTGACGTACCAGCAGGCCGCGTTGCTGCTGAGCATCGGGCCGCTGACGAGCGGACTCTGTCAGCCGGCTTTCGCGTGGCTGACCGATCACGTGGACTCGCGCATCTTCGGCGCGGCAGGGCTCGCCGTTGCGGCGGCGGCGCTGAGCTGCATCGGGCTCGCCGACAGCTTCCCGACGCTCGTGGTGCTGTTCGTCCTCGGCATGCTCGGCGTGGGCGCGTTCCACCCGGTGGCCGCCGCGTCGGTCGGGCAGATGGCCGGACGACGCCGGTCGATGGGCGTCACGCTCTTCTTCGTCGCGGGCATGGTCGGCGCGGCGATGGGGCCGATCATCTCCACGCGGGTCACCGCGATCGAGCCGAACGGTTTCGCGTTGCTGCGCTGGGTGATGATCCCCGGGCTGATTACCGCGGTGCTGCTTCATCTGGCGATCCGCAATGTCCCGCACAAGCACGACCACGAGCACGTCGCCGACATGCCGCGGGCCGAGGCCCGGCAGCGGTGGACGGCCGTGATGCTGCTCTGGGCCGGCAACGCCATGCGCTTCTGGGTGAACATCGCGCTGCTCTACCTGTTCGTGCGCTGGACCGAGGCGGTGGTCGTCCGCGAGCAGCCGCTGCTCGACGCGAGCCGCGTGCCGGTGGTGGGCTCGATCCTCTGTGGCGAGATGAACGCCCTCATGATGCTCGGCATGGGCGTCGGCGGGTTTGCGGCGGGAATGCTCGTGCGGCACGGCCGCGAGCGTCTCGCGTTCGTGCTCGTGCCGCTGCTGCTCGGGCCGGCGATCGCGTTGTTCCCGCTCTGCGGTCGTTGGGGCGGCTACGGGCTGGCGCTGCTCGCCGGCGTGGCGTACGCCTCCGTGATCCCGCTCGCCATCAGCGTCGCGCAGCGTCTCCTGCCGCACCGCACGTCGCTCGCGTCGAGCCTGATGATGGGCGGCGGCTGGGCGATGGCCGCGCTCGCACCGCCGGTGATGGAGTGGATCCGGCGAGAGCACGGGCTGCCCACCGCGTTCCACGTGGTCGCCGTCGTCCTCGTGGCCTCCGGAATCGTCGGCATGGCGCTGCCGGCGCCGCTGCTGAGACGGCTCGGGTAGCGGTCCCCAACTCCGGGTGCCCAACCGCTAGAATCGGGGGATGCCCGCCAACGCCGCCTCCGAGATCGCGACCGCCACGCCGACCGACAGCGCCGAAGGCACCGACAGCGACCCCGTTCCCACCGTCGAGGTACGCCCCCGCGGCGTGCACGGTGGTGCGCGGAGCGCGGCGATCCTCGTGACGGGCGCGACCGGGGAGGTCGGGCACGGTCTGATCACCGCGCTGCACTCGGCCGGGTGCAACGGCATCGTCGCCCTCGACGTGCGCAAGATCGACGCGCCGCTGCGCTCCCTGTGCATGGAGACGTACGTCGGCGACATCTGCGACAACGCGTTGCTCGGACGCCTGCTCGCGATGTACGAGATCACGGAGATCTACCACCTCGCGGCGCTGCTGAGCACGCGGGCGGAGTTCACGCCGGAGACCGCCCATGCCGTCAACGTCGGGGGGACGATCAACCTGCTCCAGCTCGCGGCCGAGCAGGCGCGTTCGCACGGGCACCGGGTGAAGTTCATCTTCCCCAGCTCGATCGCCGCCCACGGGCTGCCCGACCTCGACACGAAGGCGACCGCGGGCCGCGTGTCCGAGGACGCCTACTGCAAGCCGACGACGATGTACGGCTGCAACAAGCTGTACTGCGAGAATCTCGGCCGGTACTACGCCCGGCACTACCGCCAGCTTGCGCAGGACCAGACCTCCGGAGCCGTCGACTTCCGCTGCCTTCGGTACCCGGGGCTCATCAGCGCCGACACGCTGCCCGCCGGCGGCACGAGCGACTACGCGCCGGAGATGATCCACGCCGCCGCTTCCGGCAAGCCGTACGCCTGCTTCGTGCGGGGCGAGACGCGCATTCCGTTCATGACCATGCCCGAGGCGATCGACGCCACGCTGCGGCTCGCCGCCGCGGACGAGACGGGCCTCTCGCGCTGCGTCTACAACGTCTCCAGCTTCAGCGCGAGCGCCGGCGCGATCGCCGAGATCGTGAGGGGCTTCTTCCCGGGCGCCCAGATCACGTTCGAGCCGGACGAGAAGCGCCAGGCGATCGTGGACACCTGGCCGGCCGATGTCGACGACACCGCGGCGCGGAATGACTGGGGGCACACGCCGAAGTACACGTTGGAGCAGGCATTCGAGGAGTACCTCGTGCCGACGATCCGGGCGCGTTACGCATAACGAAGGAGGACCCTCCATGGGCCTGTGGGACAAACTCAAAGCCGAGCTGGTCGACATCATCGAATGGCTCGACCCTTCCAACGACACGATGATGTACCGCTTCGAGCGGTACGACAACGAGATCAAGTACGGGGCGAAGCTCATCGTGCGCGAGGGACAGGCCGCGGTCTTCGTGAACGAGGGCCAGATCGCCGACGTGTTCGGTCCCGGCACGGAAACGCTGGAGACGCGGAACCTGCCGATCCTCGCCACGCTCCTCGGCTGGAAGTACGGCTTCCACAGCCCGTTCAAGGCCGAGGTCTACTTCGCGAGCACGCGGCGCTTCACGGACCTGAAGTGGGGGACGCAGAACCCGGTCATGCTCCGCGACCCGGAGTTCGGTCCGGTGAGGCTGCGGGCGTTCGGCACGTACGTCGTGCGCGTCTCCGACCCGGGGACGTTCGTGCGCGAGATCGTCGGCACCGACGCCCACTTCACGACCGACGAGATCACCGATCAGCTTCGGAACATGATCATCTCGCGGTTCACCGACATCCTCGGTGAGAGCAAGATCCCGATCCTCGATCTCGCCGCCAACTACGACGAGCTGGGCGACTTCCTCACCGAGCGCATCCAGCCGGAGTTCGCGGTCTACGGGCTCGAGCTGACCAAGCTCCTCGTGGAGAACATCTCGCTGCCGAAGGTGGTCGAGGAAGCCCTCGACAAGCGCTCGAGCATGGGCGTGATCGGCGACCTCTCCAAGTACACGCAGTTCCAGACCGCCGAAGCGCTGCGCGACGCCGCGAAGAACCCCGGCGGCATGGCGGCCGGCGGCATGGGCATGGGCATGGGCTTCGCGATGGGCAACCAGATGGCCCAGGCGATGACGCCGACCCGGGGCGGCGCGCCGGCGGCGCCGGTTGCGTCGTCGTCCCCGGCCCACGTGCCGCCGCCGCTCCCGCAGACCGGTCAGTTCCACGTCGCGCTCGACGGCCAGCCCGCCGGACCCTTCGACCTCGCGACCATTCGGGGCCTGGTCTCCGGGGGACGGGTCGGACCGGACACGCTCGTCTGGCAGCCCGGCATGCCCCAGTGGACCCGCGCCGGTGACGTCGCGGACCTCGGCAGTGTCTTCGGCGCCGTGCCGCCGCCGCTGCCTCCGCAGACGTGAGCCCCGGGGTAGCCATGACACCCGACCCCGTTACCGAGCCGGAGACCGCGGTGGCCTCGACGGGCACCGGCGGGTCCGCGCGGTTCGCGTGCGGGCAGTGTGCGGCGGAGCTTACGTATGCGCCGGGCACGACGGTGCTGGAGTGCCCGTACTGCGGTCTCCGCAACGAGATCGCCGCCGCGGACCAGCCCGCCGCCGAACTGGACTACCTCGAGCACCTCCAGCGCCTGGAGACCGAGGAGCCGCAGGTCGATCGCTCGATCGTGAAGTGCGAGGCGTGTGGCGCCGAGACCGAGCGGCCGGAGAACCTCGACGCCTTCGAGTGCGCGTTCTGCGGGGCCGACATGCTCACTGGCGAGGGGTCGGTGCGGTTGATCAAGCCCCGCGCGCTGCTGCCGTTCCACGTCACGCCCGAGCGGGCGCACCAGATCTTCCGGCAGTGGATCGCGGGGCGGTGGTTCGCCCCGACGAAGCTCAAGCGGTACGCGCGCTCCGGCGGACGCGTGCAGGGCATCTACCTGCCGTTCTGGACGTACGACTGCAACACGGTGACCGCCTACACCGGGCAGCGCGGCGAGGACTACTGGGAGAGGCAGACCTACACGACGACCGAGAACGGGAAGACCGTGACGAAGACGCGCCAGGTCCGCAAGACCCACTGGTACCATGCCGCGGGCGTCGTCCGGAACACGTTCGACGACCTGCTCGTCTGCGGCAGCCGATCGCTTCCCGAGAAGTCGGTCGTGGCGCTGGAGCCGTGGGACCTGCCCGCCCTCGTGCCTTACCGCGACGAGTACGTGGCCGGATTCCGGGCCGAGAAGTACCAGGTGGATCTCGCCGGCGGCTTCGAGGAGGCGCGGGTGATGATGGAGACGCCGATCCGGATGATGATCCGCCAGGACATCGGCGGCGATCGCCAACGCATCGACACCGCGAACTCGTCGTACCACGACATCACCTTCAAGCACCTGCTGCTCCCGGTCTGGGTCAGCGCCTACCGCTTCCGGGAGAAGGTGTTCCGGGTGCTGATCAACGCCCGGACGGGCGAGTTGATCGGCCAGCGCCCGTGGAGCACGTGGAAGATCGTGGGGGTGGTGATTGGCGGGCTGGCGGCGGTGGGCGCGATCGCTCTGCTGGCCGTCCTGCTCGGCGCCGTGCGCGGTTAGATCTAGAATGCCCCCATGACCACCACGAAGCTATCCGGGCGCGACCTGTTCGCGCAGCGCACCTCCAACGTCCTCGGCGAGCTGGAGCAGTCCGGCCAGCTCAAGAAGCTCCAGATGATCGAGGGTCCGATGGACGCCGAGATCACCCTGCGCGACTACGGAACGGTCGCGTGCTTCTGCTCGAACAACTACCTCGGTCTCGCGAACCACCCCGACGTGGTCGAGGCGGGCATCGAGGGCCTGCAGCGCTACGGCGCCGGCACCGCATCGGTCCGCTTCATCTGCGGGACGTTCCAGGCCCACGAGGACCTCGAGCGCACGATCGCCGAGTTCCTCGACGTCGAGGCCGCGTACACGTTCGTTTCCTGCTGGACCGCGACGGAGGCGATGTTCCCGACCGTCTGCGAGGCGGGCGACCTCATCGTTTCCGACGAACTTAACCACGCGTGCATCATCGACGCGATGCGGCTGACGGCGGGGATCAAGAAGGGCGTGAAGCGCACCGTCTACCGGCACAGCGATATGGACTCGCTCGACACCGTGCTCTCCGAGGCACGCAAGGACCCCGACGTGACCGGCGTGATCTGGGTGATCACCGACGGCGTGTTCTCGATGGAGGGCGACATCGCGAAGCTCCCGGAGATCCGGGCGCTCTGCGACGAGCACGGCGCGATGCTCTGCGTGGACGACTCGCACGGCACCGGCGTCATGGGCGAGACCGGGCGCGGCACGCACGAGCACCGCGGCATGAGCGGCCGTGACGTCGACCTCTTCACGGGCACACTGGGCAAGGCGCTCGGCGGCGGGGCGGGGGGATACCTCGCCGGCTCCAGCGCCGCGATCGAGCTGATCGTCCAGCGCGCCCGGCCGACGCTGTTCAGCAACGCGCTGCCCGCGACGGTGGCGTGCTCGGCGCGGAAGGCGATCGAGACCCTGATGAACGAGCCGCAGCGGGTCGCGAAGCTGCGCGAGAACGTGGCCTACGCGCGGCGCGGCATCCGCGACGCCGGCTTCGAGGTGCTCGAGTCGCCCACGGCGATCTGCCCGATCATCATCGGTGACACCGCCAAGGCGATCGCCTGGAGCAACCGCCTGCTGGAGCTGGGTGTGTTCGTGATCGGCTTCGGCTTCCCGGTCGTCCCCGAGGGCACCGCGCGGCTGCGTGTGCAGATCTCCGCGGGCCACGGGCCCGAGCACATGGATCGGCTGATCGACGCCCTGAAGACGCTGAAGGCCGAGGTCGGGTAGGGAGGCTCTCAGCGCGCCGCGTCGATCACGGCCCGCGCCCGGTCCACATCCACCTCGTTCGTCCAGTCCCCGTCCACCTTGCACCACGATCCGACGATGAGGGCGTCGGCGTACTCGAGCAGCGAGCGCGCGTTCTCCGGCGTCGCGCCCGATCCGACGACCACCGGAATCGAGACCGCGGACCGCACCGCCCCCAGGTCATCGGTCGCCGTCTCCGCGCCGGTCACGGCGCCCGTCACGATGACCCCGTCGGCCCCGAAGAACTCCGCCGCGTGCGCGGTCTCCGCGACGTCCACGTCCGCGGTCAGGGCATGACTCGAGTGCTTCTTCTTCACGTCCGCGAGGATCCGCACGTCCTCGGCGCCGATCGCCCGCCGGTAGCGCAGCAGCGGCCCCGCATCCGCTTCCTCCAGCAGTCCCTCGTCGGCCACGGACGCGAAGACGAACCCCTCGGCGCGGATGAACCCTGCCCCCACGGCCTTCGCGACCGCCAGCGCCTCCCGGTTCGCCCCCGCGAGCACCTGGATGCCGAGCGGGACGCTCGCCGCCGCCCGCACGGCCGCGCCGACGGCCGTCATCGCCGCCACGATCTCCGGCCCGACGCGGCGCCGCAGGTACGGCACGTCGTGCATGTTCTCGATGATCAGGGCGTCGAAGCCGGCGTCGACGAGCTTGCGCGCGTCGTCGACGGCGCGGCTGACGATCTGGTCCATCGGCAACTCGTGACGCGGCGTCCCCGGCAGAGCGCCGACGTGCACCATCCCCACGAGCGCCCGGTCACGAGCGAATAGGTCGGCCGTCGTGGTCATCGGACACACCGTAGCACGCTACCCGATCGACTTCTGCATGCCGATGAGCGTCAGCAGCTCCTGCCGCGATCCGTCGTCGCTCAGGAAGCAGCCGTGCAGCTTGCTCGTCGTCGTCCACGAGCCGGGCTTCCGCACCCCGCGGTAGCACATGCAGAAGTGCTGGCAGTGGAGGATGACGGCCACGCCCTGCGGCTTGAGCACGTCGTAGATCGTTCCGGCGATCTGGGCGGTGAGCTTCTCCTGCACCTGGAGGCGCCTGGAGTAGGCGTCCACGACGCGGGCGATCTTCGACAGCCCGACCACCTTGCCGTCGGGGATGTAGGCGACGTGCGCCTTGCCCACGAACGGCACCATGTGGTGCTCGCAGTGGCTGTGAAGCTCGATGTCGCTGACCAGGACCAGCTCGTTGTAGCCCTCGACCTCCGTGAAGGTCCGGTCGAGGTATCCCCTCGGGTCTTCCTGGTAGCCGCGGAAGTGGTCACGCATCGCCCCGATGACGCGCTTCGGCGTGTCGCGAAGCCCCTCGCGGTCCACGTCCTCGCCGATGAAGGACAGCAGGCCCCGCACGTGCTCCATGACCTCCTCGTCGGAGGGGCGGTCGGCGATCTTTCCGACGCGGACCTCGAGGGCGCCGTCGTCGCCGGATTTTTCGCGTGACATTCGGGTCATGGGATGACTGTAGCCGCCGGGGTGGATGCGGGCCATCCACGCTCTCCGCGACGTCGGCAACACGCCGGGCAACGAGTATGACGGGTTGTTCCTCGAGCCGTAATGGGATGCACACGCTGCACCCTCCCCCTGGCCATTTCGGGGCCGATTGCTCATAGACAGCCCCCTTGCCCTGCGTGCAATAGGAGCCGCGTAGCGGACTCGTCTCTGCACTCCCTAAAAGGAAGCGACCCATGCGAACTCTCAATGGAGCGGTCATCCATCGTCTGGTCGGAGCTTGCGCGCTCATGCTCGTTGCCGCGCTCGCGCCGGCCTCATGGGGCGCGACGATCATCGTGCCCGATCACTTTCCGACGATCCAGATGGCCATCGACGCGTCGTCGGAAGGGGATGAGATCATGGTGCGGGCGGGTACGTACGCTGAGAACCTCACGGTTCCGTCCGGGCTCACGATCCGCAGCACCGATCCCGATGACCCGGCGGTGGTGATGCAGACGATCATCGACGGCTCCAACTCCGGCCGGGTCATCAGCGCGAACTTCGACGACCTTCCGCTCGTGATCAACGGTTTCGTGATCGCCAACGGGAACGTCGGCGGCCTCAGCTCCGGAGGCGGCCTTTGGGTTGGAGTGGACGGCACCATCGTCAAGAACTGCACGTTCATCGGGAACGACGCGGCCAGCGGCGGAGCGCTTGGCGGCTCCTCGAACTTCACGGCCGTGAACTGCACGTTCGTGGGAAACAGCGCCATCAGCGGCGGCGCGGTTGATCTCAACGCCGGCTGCGTGCTCGAGAACTGCACGTTCAACGGCAACTCGGCCACCGACGACGGCGGCGCCGTCTGGGAACCGGCCGGTGGCGGCACGAGCGGAGCGACCGTGATCAACTGCCGGTTCTTCGGCAACACGGCGGGCCACGACGGTGGCGGGGCCTGGAACAACACCGAATCGACGTGGACGAACTGCACGTTCGGCGACAACCTCGCGGGCAACGCCGGGGGCGGCTTCTACAGCCAGTTCATCCACGTGCCCACGATCGCGAACTCCGGCTTCTGTCGCAACACCCCGGATGCAATCGCCGGCCCCTACAACAGCGGAGGCGGCAACTCCCTGGACTACTGCGCCCCGGCGATACCGCTCCGCGGCGCCTGCTGCATCAACGACGAGTGTGTCGTGACGGCCGAGGACGATTGCACCGACGCCGGCGGCACCTACCAGGGTGACTTCACCGACTGCACCGATGAGACGTGCGAAGACGCCTGCCCCGCCGACGTGAACGGGGACGGACAGGTCAACTTCGCCGACGTCATCGCGCTCATCGGCGCCTGGGGGGCGTGCCCGTAAGCCGGAATGCCGTTCAGA
>JAAELP010000359.1 GCA_024226535.1 Planctomycetota bacterium
GACTTATCGGCGCGAGATCGTCGTCGCTGGCAAGGCGACGCGACGCTGGCATATCCATGGATACGTCGAGGAGCGGCAACGCAGCCAGCGGCGGCGAGGTCCGTCGATATGTTACAAGATGTTTGGCGGACACCACTAGCAACCCGTCGCCGATTGCTCCGCGATCAGTTCATCGCCTCCATCACCATGAACGCGTCCGCCATGTTCACGTCTCCGTTCTCGTCGAGATCCTCGTAACAATCAACGCATGGTCCCCAGGCCGAGAGGACCTGCATGAGGTCCGTGAAGTTCACGACCCCGTCGGCGTTCACGTCGCCGGGCAGGCCCGCGTCGGCCACGAACCCCACGAGCCGGGACGCGCCGTACTGGTCGCCCTCCGCCAGGGGCTGTGAGCACGACGTGTGGAACTCCGTGGTCTGGAGCAGCGTCCCACCCGGTCCGTCGAGCACGTGCACGTAGGTCGTCTTCTTGAGCCGGTCCCGGTCCGCGTTGCCCGCCGTCAGGTCGAACCCCTGGCCGAGCGACACCCAGCCCTCGAACCACACCAGGGCGTTACCGCCACCGTACTCCTCGCTCGTACCGAGGATGTAGGCGTTCATCGGGAGCACCCCGATGAACTGGTTGCACTCCACCTTGCAGCGATCCTGACCGTGGCTCGTGGCGTCACACGACGCCGACGTGTACTCCATGGAGAGGATCGCCGGCCTGACGCCGTCGCCAGGACACAGGTTGACCGGGGCCGACGGTTCGAACGAACAGAGGTCCAGTTCGCAGACCTCCGTGTTGCCCTGGGCATCCACGACGGTCACGATGAGCACCGCGGTGCTCGACGCGATGAGCAACGGATGCTCGCCTTCGCCGGGGATCGCGATACAGCACGGTTCGCCGCCACCGCTGGAATTACTGGCGCTGCTGCTGCCGCTGCCGAGGCCGCTCTTGCTGCTGCCATAGTCGGCCGCCGCGTCCTCGCCGTAGGACCCGCTGCTGCTCAGCGAGCTTCCGCTCGCCGAACTCCCCGACGCCCCCGACGGGCATCCGCAGTCGCCGGCCGAACCCGAGCCGTGGCTGCCGCTGGACGCGCCGCTCTCGCTGCCGGAGCCCGAGCTGCCGGAACCGTCGGCGGCGGTGGCGCTGTCGTCATGATCATCATGGCACACGCACACGAGGTCGAGGATCTGCCCGTTGGTGACCTCGACGACCTCGCAGCCGATGTCGATCACCGCCGTCGTCTCGAAGGGCTCGCAGGTGCCGGTCACCTCCCACGCGACGCGGATCCGCTGACCCGGGGAGCCTCCGCTCCCGCCAGAGTCGGACGCCGCGCTGGACCCGCTGGCGCTGGACCCGCTCGATCCGCTCTCGCTGGAGCCGCTCATCCCGGAGTCGCTGGAGCCCACCGATCCGCTCGCGCTGCCGCCGGAGTACCCGTCGTCGGGGTCCGACGCCTCGCTCGACCCGTCGCAACTGGATCCGCTGGACCCGCTCGCGCTGGAGCCGCTGTTCCCGCTCGAGGAGCTCGAGCCTTCCGACCCGCTCGCGCTGCCGGAGCTGCCCGAACCTTGGACGAACTCGGCATCGCACTCGATCTCGAGTTCGCACTCACCCGAGCACGTCACCGTGACCGCGGTATCGCCGATGCCGAGGCAGCCGGCGGCGTCGGTCACGAAGATCTCGAACTGGGCCGAGGTGCCGTTGGCGCCGGCCGTGTACGTGATCGTCGCGGTGTCCTGCCCCCCGGTGATGGCCCAACCGGGATCGCCGGTGACCGTCCACGAGATGTTGTACGGCGGCGTACCGCCGACGATCTCGGCGGTGAGCAGGTTTCCTTCCGATTCGCACACGGGCTGCGGATCGGGGGCGGTGAGCGTCACCGTCGGCGGATCGTTCACCGTGAGCGTGCCGCACGCGGTGCCGGTGCAGCCGGCGGCATCCGTGACGATCACGCAGTAATCGTCGGCCGTCGTGACCGAGATGCACTCGGTGTTCTCGGCCGTCCTCCACTCGTACGTGTACGGCGGCGTGCCGCCCGTCACCGTCGCGCAGAACTCGGCGGCGGGATCACCCTCGCAGATCGTCGCGTCGTTGACGGCGACCTCGATCGTGACCACGGTCAGCGTGGCCACCGCATTGGCGACGCACAGGTTGTCATCGGTCACGGTGAGCGCGTAGTCACCGGCCTCGTCGACGGTGATGCACTCCGTGTCGGCCGTGAACCCGCCGGGGCCGGTCCACGCGTAAGCGTACGGTGGCGTGCCACCGAGCACGGTCGGGCAGAACTCGTGGGTCGCACGGTCACAGATCGTCGCGTCGTCGACCGCGGCGGCGATCTCCGTCACCGTCAGCGTGGCCGTCGCCTCGGCGGTGCACGCGTTGGCATCGGTGACGGTGAGCGCGTAGTCGCCCGCCTCGCCGACCGTGATGCACTCCGTGTCGGCCGTGAACCCACCGGGGCCCGTCCACGCGTATGTCAGCGGCGCCGTGCCGCCGGTCACCGTCGGACAGAACTCGTGGGTCGCGCCGTCACAGATCGTCGCGTCGTCGACCGTGACGGCGATCTCCGTCACCGTCAGCGTGGCCGTCGTGCTGTCGAAGCAGTCGTTGGCATCGGTGACCGTGAGGGCGTAGTCGCCCGCGACATCCACCGTGATGCACTCCGTGTCGGCCGTGAACCCGCCCGGGCCCGTCCACGCGTACGTCAGCGGCGCCGTGCCGCCGATCACCGTCGGACAGAACTCGTGGGGCGCGCCGTCACAGATCGTCGCGTCGTCGACCGTGACGGTGATCTCCGTCACCGTCAGCGTGGCCGTCGTGCTGTCGAAGCAGTCGCTCGCATCGGTGACCGTGAGGGCGTAGTCGCCCGCGACATCCACCGTGATGCACTCGGTGTCGGCCGTGAACCCGCCGGGGCCCGTCCACGCGTATGTCAGCGGCGCCGTGCCGCCGATCACCGTCGGGCAGAACTCGTGATCGGCGCCTTCGCAGATCGTCGCGTCGTCGACGGTCACGGTAATCTCGGTCACGGTGAGCGTGGCCGTCGTGTCGTCGAAGCAGCCGTTGGCGTCGGTCACCGTGAGCTCGTAGTCGCCCGCGGCGTCCACCGTGATGCACTCGGTGTCGGCCGTGAAGCCGCCCGGTCCCGTCCACGCGTAGGTGAGCGGCGGCGTGCCGCCGGTCACCGTCGGGCAGAACTCGTGGGTCGCACCGTCACAGATCGTCGCGTCGTCGACGATAGCCACCACCTCGACCTCGGTCAGGGTCGCGTCGTCCATGCCGCTGCAGCCCTGTCCGTCCTGATCGGTCACGGTGACCTGGTACACGCCGGGCACGTCCACCGTGATGCACTCGGTATCCGCGGTGAACCCGAAGGGACCCGTCCAGGCGTAGACGAACGGCGGCGTGCCGCCGGTCAGCGTCGGGCAGAACTCGTGCTCGGCGCCTTCGCAGATCGTCGCGTCATCAAGCGTGACGTTCAGCGAGCCGATGGTCAGCACCGCGCTGTCGGTGCCCGAGCACTGGAGGTCGTCGAACACCGTCAGCGTGTACGTGCCGGCCACGTCCACGGTGATGCACTCGGTGTCGGCGGTGAACCCGCCGGGACCGGTCCACGCGTAGACGTACGGCGCCGTGCCGCCGGTCACCGTCGGGCAGAACTCGTGGCTCTGGCCCTCGCAGACGGTGGCATCGTCGACGACGACCGAAATGGTCGTCACGGTCAGCGTCGCGTCGGCGGTGGCCATGCAATCGTTGGCGTCGGTGACGGTCAGCGCGTAGTCGCCTGCGATGTCCACCGTGATGCACTCGGTGTCGGCCGTGAACCCGCCGGGGCCGGTCCACGCGTACGTCAGCATCCCCGTGCCGCCGGTCACCGTCGGGCAGAACTGGTGCGTCTGCCCCTCGCAGATCGTCGCGTCGTCCACGGTTGCGGTGATCGTCGTCACCGTCAGCGTGGCTCCGGCCCCGGAGCTGCACCCGTTGGCGTCGGTCACGGTGACCGTGTAGAGGCCGGCCGTGTCCACGGTGATGCACTCGCCGGACTCGCCGGTGCTCCAGAAGTAGGTCAGCGGTGGCGTCCCGCCGACGACCGTGGCGCAGAACATGTGGGTCTCGCCCGAGCAGATCGTCGCGTCGTCGACCATGGCGGTGATCGTGGTCACGGACAGGGTCGCCATGGCGGTGCCCACGCAGCCGTTGTCGTCGGTGACCGTCAGCGCGTAGATGCCGGCGTCGCCGACGGTGATGCACTCGGTGGCGGCGGTGAAGCCGCCGGGCCCCGTCCACGCGTACGTGAGCGGCGTCGTCCCGCCGATGATCGTCGGGCAGAACATGTGCGTCTGGTTCTCGCAGATCGTTTCGTCGTCCACGGTCACGTCGATCGTCGTCACGGTGAGCGTGGCGTCGTCAGTGCCCGTGCAGCCGTTGTCGTCGGTGACGGTCAGCGCGTAGACGCCGGCGGTGCCGACGG
This sequence comes from Planctomycetota bacterium, assembly GCA_024226535.1. Taxonomy (GTDB): domain Bacteria; phylum Planctomycetota; class Phycisphaerae; order Phycisphaerales; family SM1A02; genus JAAELP01. The sequence continues at coordinate 4,460 of JAAELP010000359.1, forward strand.
TGATGCACTCGGTGGCAGCCGTGAAGCCGCCGGGACCCGTCCACGCGTACGACAGCGGCGCCGTGCCGCCGACCACCGTCGGGCAGAACTGGTGCGTCTCGCCTTCGCAGATCGTCTCGTCGTCCACGGTCACGGTGATCGTGGTAACGGTCAGGATCGCCGAGTCGCTGCCGTTGCAGCCCTCGCCATCCTGGTCGGTCACGGTGACCGAGTACATGCCGGGCGTGCCGACGGTGATGCACTCGGTGCCGGCCGTGAAGCCGCCCGGACCCGTCCACGCGTACGTGTACGGCGGCGTGCCGCCGATGACCGTCGGACAGAACTGGTGCGTCTGGCCTTCACAGATCGTCGCGTCGTCAACGGTCACTTCGAGCGCGCCGAACGAGAGCGTGGCGTCGTCGCTTCCGATGCACTGGAGCGCGTCGGTCACGGTCAGGATGTACGTGCCGGGGGTGCCGACGGTGATGCACTCGGTGGTGGCCGTGAAGCCACCGGGACCCGTCCAGTCGTACGTGAACGGCGGCGTGCCGCCGGTGACCGTCGGGCAGAAGGTGTGCATCTCCTCCACGCAGACGGTCGCGTCCTCGACCACGACGTCGGGCGAGGTGACGGTCAGCGTCGCGTCGTCCGTCGCCTGGCATCCCTCGTTGTCGAGGTCCGTGACGGTCACGCTGTAGGTGCCGGGCGTGCCGACGGTAATGCACATCGTGTCGGCGGTGAAGCCGCCGGGGCCGGTCCACGCGTACGCGTACGGGGGCGTCCCGCCGGTTGCGTTTGCGCAGAACTCGTACGTGTCGCCCTGGCACACGGTGGCGTCGTCGACGGTCACCGCGAGGTCCGAGAGCGTGATGACCGCGTCGTCGGACGCCGTCTCCTGAGCGGAGTCGGTCACCGTGACCGAGTAGATGCCGGGCACGGACACCGTGATGCACTCCGTGCCCGCCGTGAAGCCGCCGGGGCCGGTCCAGGCGTAGGTGAAGGGAGGCGTTCCGCCCGTCGCGACCGCGCAGGTACTCGCGGTTTCACCCGGGCACAGCACCGCGTCGTCGGCCGTGACCATCAGGGGATCGGCCACCGGGACGCACGTCAGCTCCGCGACGTAGGACGACGGGCACGGCACGCCGGCGAAGGCCGACGGGGCGATGAAGACATACCAGATGCCCGGTTCGAGCGTGTTCGTCACGCTGATCGACTCGCCGCCCTGGGAGATCGCGAACGAGCCCACGACGAAACCCGCCTCGTTGAGGGTGGTGACTGCGTGGCCCACGGTCGCCGTCGCCTCCCACGTCACCTCCGCGGCGAACGTGAGATCCAGCCGGTACCAGTCGGTATCGCGTTGGGGCATACCGGCGGTCTCGTACGTTCCGAAACGGCCGCAGATGATGTTCGTGCACTCGATGTCGGAGAACACCGAGGGATCCGAGTTGAAGCCGCCGTTGAACTCGTCGACGTAGCCGTCGAAGCAGTCCGGCTCGCCCTCCGGGATCTGGCCGATCATGCACACGATCGGACCCTCGCCGTCCTCGGCGCTGGCGGGGATGTCCCGCAGCGGCAGCGGCGTCCCGACGTCGGTGGTCCAGGCCTGCGGGAGCACGTTGTAGCTCCCGCTGGCGGCGTCCACGTCGACGCGGGCCTCGGTGAGCCCCGCGGGCAGGAAGAGGTCGATGACCGTGACGTCGTACGCGGGAGCGACCGCGGTCAACGTAACCTCGTCGCCGTGGAGCACCGCGTAGTGCGACCAGTCGCGCAGGACCGTCGCCGGCATCTCCTGATCGCCCGGCGCGAGCAGCGTCGCCAGCGATCCGGCGATCGGCTGCCCCTCGTCATCGACGATCCGGATGTGCAGGGTGCGCGCGGGTTGCGACTCGTCCGCCGCCACCGCGACCCCGGTCGAACAGAGCGTCAGGACCACGGCGCCAAGGGCGCCGGCCGCACGTCGAAACCTGAACATCGTCGTCTCCTTCCGGCATGTCCGCCGCCGGCGAGACGAAGCTCACCCTTCCGCGCACGGGCCGATCGCCCGCGCGGTTCAGCGCGCGCCCCGCCAACCGGTCATCATTCGCCTCATACCGATGCCGGCGACGCGACGCCCGGATTCGCGTCTGACCCTGTTCGTGATGGGTGTTCCCTCCGGCACCGCAGCCCATCGTACCGAAAAGACCCGGCCCAACGAAGTCGAAGATCACCCCGATCTGACGCGATTCCCGCGGGGCAGGGTCGCTTGGAGTACCTAAGTTAACAAGAACTCCCATTGTCGGGCTCGTTTGGCTCCGGCGCACCGAATCTGAACGTAAGACGCGTCTCCTTCGCGACCCGGAAGAGGTGGCCGAGGAACGCCAACCACAGGAGCGTCGTGCCGAACATCTCGACGCACTCCTCCAGCGACTTCTGGAAGTGGCGCAGCGCGTCGTACCCCGTCCGATGGAAGCGCTCGCGGGCCCACTCGTTGACGCTGGTGTGCTCGGTGAGCCAGGTGAACGGGTTCCACGGGTGGTCCTTCCCGAGGCCTTCCACGAAGTCGAGGCCGATCGCGGTCACGTAGCATCCGAGCGCCAGGATGACGAGCAGACGCGCCCGCGGACGACGCAACTCTCGCCACAGGAAGACCGCCAGGAACACGCCCATCACCGCGAAGAACGGCAGCACTGCGATCTGCCACGAGTAGCTCGGGAACTGCTCGAGGATTCGAGCGGCGAGCGTCGGCGCCTCGTCGGACCCAACGGCTCCCTTGTTGATCGCCTTGAAGGTGGTCCCCAGACGCTCGTGGATCGTGGCCCCGTCGTCGGCGGACATGAACGAGAAGAACACGGCAAGCACGAGCCAGCCGATCTGTCTCCACCGCGACGCGCCGCCCGCCCGGGCGCAGACCAGCAGCGCCCAGACCGTCAGCGCCAGCAGCGTCGTCTGCGTGACCGCGAACCACGAGGCGAGACCGTCCTCGCGTGCGGTGTTGAACAGCCGGCGCATCGCGCCGATGTCCGTCAGCCGCCCGTAGTTGACGTGGTAGTCGAGGGCGAAGAACAGGAGCTGCGCCGAGACGCAGAAGACGAAGATCCCCGCCAGCCAGCGATCGGCGCGAACGGTCAGCTCGAGAGGTCGTGTCGGGTCGGTCACGCCTCCATTGTTCCCGAACCCGCAAAAAAAGAAAGGGAGCCAGGATCAAAGATCCTGGCTCCCGTTGGGATCAACCTACCGGCCGGAGTGACGAATCACTCCGACGCGTGTGATCACTGAACCAAGCCGTCCCAGCTGTTACCGCTGTCGTCACTGCTGCTCCAGCCAGAAGCACCACTCTCGCTGCTGCTGCTGCTGCTGCTGCTGCTGCTGCTGCCATGCGGCGGCGGCGGGCAGAGGTCGAGCTCGCAGGTGCTGACGTTGCCAGCCTCGTCCACCGCGGTGACCGTGTAGATCGCCATGTTGGACTTGATCTTGGCAACCTCGCCAGTGTGACAGTAGGTAACACCGCAGATACCGGCACCACTGGAGCCGCTACCACCACCAGCGTTGTGGCACAGAAGCTTGATCTCCTGGCCGTTCTCGATGTCGAGAACCATGCAGCCGATGTCCAGCGTCGCCGTGACCATGACGTCACCGCACAGGTCAGAGGCTTCCCAACCCAGGATCAGGTTCGGGTTGAAGCACATGGTGCTGCTGCTGGAACCGCTGGAGCCACTGGAATCACCACTGCTGTTGGCGCCACCCGTCACCTCGTCGGCGATGCAGGTGAGGTCAGGCGGAGTGATGTCAGGCGGCACACACACGATCGGGTCACCGAAGGTGGCCACGATACGCGTGCAGGAATCCGGATCGCACGAGGTGGCGATGCCATCCGTGCCGTCCGAGTTCTCGATACCACACGTAGCGGCGGTGCCAGCATCCTGGGCACCACGACGCAGCTCGATCGTACCGTCGGGCCACATCACGACCTGGAAGTCGGTCGGGTCGCCGCCACCGAACGGAGACATGCCTTCCCACGACGCCATGAAGCGCAGCGGGTCGCTGAAGGTGCCGTAGTACACGTCACCAGCGAGGTTCGGGCTCCAGTCGTCCCAAAGCGCGGTGATGAAGTCGTTCGGGTCGATGGTGCTCGGAATGGGATCATTCGAGAAGTCACTAACGTCCAAACCGAACGTCAGGTAGCCATTCGACGCGATCGACACGGTGTCGTGCGTCGAGCCAGACAGGTGGAACGGGAAGGTGAAGCCGATGTCGACCAGATCACCGTCGTCGTCACTGCTGCTGGCGTTCGGGGCCAGGATGGCGCCCGGGAGATTCGCGATCGACGCGTACGCATTGGTGCAATCCTCGACGGCATAGCCCTCGAAGCCACCAAGGCAGCTCGAATCGTCGCCCTGATACACGCCGCCCTGGGCCTCGCAGTCTTCCTGGGTCAGCGCGTCGACGCACTCGCCGTCGCAAGGACCGGTCTGGAAGCAGCAAGCACCCTCCGGGGTCGGCGGGATGCACTCGAACGCACCACTGCACGGCGTGCCGTCATCGACGACGGCCAGCGTGAAGTTACCCTCGGAAGAGCTGAAGCCGTGCACGAGGATGTGGTACTCGGAGCCCTCCTGCGAGCAGAAGATGGCCGTGGAGTGGAAGCTGCAGCCCGACTCGTCATCGTTGCCGATGACGCAGGCGAGGACATCGCAACCCTGGCAATACACGCGAATCTTCGTGTCGAAGTCCGCGCTACCACCGACACCCTGGTTCTCGCAGGTGGTGACGGTCATGGTGTTGCCCGTGCCGATCACCGTGAACCAGACGCCGCCACCGGCGCCGTCGCCGGTCACGCAGAAGGGAGCAACGTCGGGACCCTGGCCAACCGTGGTGCCACTGATGGTGGTCGGGAGATCGCCAACCGGCAGAGCTCCGTCGCAGTCATCATTGGGACCCGGGGGCTGCGGGCAGGTGAACGAAGCGCAGGACGTACCCGGACCCTGGCCGATGCCACCGGCTTCGGTGCATGCTTCACCAATCAGATCCTGGCAGGAGCCGTCGTCGAAGCAGCAGGCTGCCTCACCCGCGAAGCCGCAGATATCAGCGGCCTGGCCGGCGCAGATGCCGTCCCAGGTCGTCTCGCAGCAGAACGGGTCGACCGCGCAGACGGCCTCGCAGCACTCGATGTCTTCGCAACCAGGCGTGCCGTTGTTGACGAAGCAGTCACCGGCACCCGGGCCGCAGACCTCCGGCGGCTCGGGGCAGAGCACGAGCACGCAGAAGTCGTTCTCGAACCAGGCCAAGCCACCGGCGGCGGCGCAGTCGGCATCGAGGACGCCGTCCGAGCAGGAGCCGTCCGAGTTGCAGCACGCACCCGTAGGCGGAGCCACGCACTCACCGCACGTCAACACACCCTGGTACTCGGAGCCGCAGGCGACGCCGGTGAAGGCGGACGTCGAAACGAACAGAGCCCAGTCACCAGTTGCGAGGCAGTTCGTGACGCTGAGCGTCTCGCCCGCAACACTCTCGAGGAAGGCACCGACGATCGCGCCGCCGGGGACCGAGATATCGACGGTCGTGATCGCGTGGCCCCAGCCAGCCGCCGTGACCGTCCAGGTCACGTCGGTGTCGTCGTCGGCCACGGTTACGAGCCACCAGTCGGTATCGCGGGAGTTCAAACCACCGTCGATGTAGTTGCCCGACTCGCCGCAGACGGTGTCGCCACAGGCGATCGGGGAGTACACCGGGGGCGTCGAGTTCAGGCCGCCGTTGAAGTCGTCCAGGTAGTTAGGAAAACAGGCCGGCTCGCCCTCGGGGGTCTCGCTGCCGTCGCAGACCGGACCCTCGGTCGGAACGTACAGGCCGGGCTCAGTCTCGCCCAGCGCGAAGGTTCCGAGGTTCGGACCGACCGAACGCACCGTGAGGGCGATCATGCCGGTCTCATCCAGCGTCACATCGACGTTCGCCTCCAGCACCACACCCGGGAGGTGAATGTCCACGACCACGTCATTGAGGCCGGGGCATGCGATCTCGAGCATGAACTTGGACGGCAGGCTGGTCAGGATGTGCCCACCGTTGGCGGACGTCCCGCCACGGTTGCTCTGACCATTCACGTAGAGGGCCTTCACGCCCGCATCCGTGATCGGGCTACCCGCCTGATCCTGGATGTTGACCAGCAGAGTGTGCGGGCCGGCCGCGGGCGCCCTCTTACTCACTTGGTTACCCTGGTGGAAGTCGGACGCCGTGGCCCCGGTGGCCAAAGCGACGGCCGACACTACTCCAGTGCAACACAGGAGCGCGCCTCTTGAACGATACATTCCCATGTCTTGACTCCTTCCGTAAATCCGCCTTATGGCCCTCCAGGCCGCGCGCGGATCACAAAAACGATGATGCCCCGTGCACGACGCACGAGGCCTCTTTCGCTCGACACGATCCGCAGGGGAGCGCAACGAAACAGGTACATTCGACACACGCGGTGGTCTCATGGACCCGGGCGCAGGGATCGCCGGCAACGAACCCAATTCCACCCGAATGACCAAAGAATCCCCGCCGTGCTGTCGGCACCGATTCCCCTTCCCTCGAAGTGTCCGAACTCTTGTCATGGTACCGAGAACATCACGCGTGCAATACGCGAAAACGAGACTATTTTCGTTCGGACCATGAGTGGATGGGGGGATTCGCCAACCTGGGTTTGCCCAGATTCACAGCCCGCTCCGCGACCACGCCGCGCAGCACGTCTTTGCTCCGGTCGGGACCACGACTTACATTTGTCCACGACCCTTGAGATGACGCGTCACCTCCTCCACAACCTTGCCCATGTTCACGCGCGGGCCCTCGCCTCGCTCCTCGTCGCGACCGGCCTCACGGCCTGCGATGGGTCGACGACGCCAGCCGCATCGCCCTCCCCCGGCGCGGCCCCGGCTCCGCGGTACCAGGAGATCACCGAGACCTCGGGCATCGACTTCGTGCACGACGCCGGGCTCGACGACAGCTACTTCATGCCGCAGATCCTCGGCGCCGGCGCGGCGCTGTTCGACTTCGACGGCGACGGCGATCTCGACGTGTACCTCGTGAACGGCGCGTATCACGGGGACCCCGGCCCCGGTCCGCGCAACGTGCTCTATCGCCAGGACGACGGCCCGCGGTTCACGGACGTCACCGACGAGGCGGGCGTCGGCGACGGCGGCTTCGGCATGGGCGTCGCCGTCGGCGACTACGACAACGACGGTGATCCGGATCTTTATCTCACGAATTACGGCCCCGACTCGCTCTACCGCAACGACGGCAACGGCACGTTCACCGACGTCACCGCCGACGCCGGGATCGACACCGATCGCTGGGGCTCATCGGCCGCCTTCCTCGACTACGACCGGGACGGCTGGCTGGACCTCTACGTCGTGAATTACGTCCACTATCCCGAGCCCAAGGTCTGCGCCGACGACGCCGGGCGACCGGAGTACTGCGGGCCGACGGCCTCCCCCGGCGTGCCCGACCTGCTCCTGCACAATGAGGGGGATGGGACGTTCCGCGACGTGAGCGACGCCAGCGGGATCGCGAGCGTCGCCGGAAAGGGCCTGGGCGTCATCTGCGAGGATTTCACCGGCGACGGCCTCGTCGACATCTACGTCGCCAACGACGGGGAGGCCAACCAACTCTGGGTGAACACCGCCGACGGCTCGTTCGACGAGTCGGCGATGATCCTCGGCGCCGCCCTGAACATGTTCGCGGCCACCGAGGCGAGCATGGGCGTGACCGCCGCCGACGTCGACGACGACGGCGACCTCGACCTGTTCATGACCCACCTCGTTCGGGAGAGCAACACGCTGTACCGCAACGACGGCACGGGCAGCTTCGACGACGTCACCGCCGCGGCGGGTCTCGGCGCGCCCAGCCGCCGCTACACCGGGTTCGGCACCGCGTTCCTGGACTTCGACAACGACGGCGCGATGGACCTCGCGATCGCCAACGGCCGGGTGACCCGAGCCGGGTCGCGCCGACCGGACCAGGACCCGCTGGCCCCCTACGCCGAGCCGAACCTGCTGTTCCGCAACGAGGGTGACGGCCGGTTCACCGACACCAGCGCGGGCGCCGGCACCTTCTGCTCCACCGCCGAGGTCAGCCGCGGCCTCGCCGTCGGCGACCTCGACGACGACGGGGGCGTGGACCTGCTCGTCACCAACTGCCACGGCCCGGCGCGGCTGTACCGGAACACGACGCCGAACCGCGGCCACTGGCTGATCGTCCGTGCCGTCGATCCCACGTTGCAGCGCGACGCGTACGGCGCCCGGGTAATCGTGACCGCCGGCGGCCGGCAGCGGCACCGGACGATCAACGCCGGCTACAGCTACGCGTCGAGCTGCGATCCCCGCGCGCACTTCGGCCTGGGCGAAGCTGCCGCCGCGGACTCGATCGAGATCCGCTGGCCGGACGGGCTGGTCGAGACGTTCCCCCCAGTCCCCGCGGACCAGGTGCTCACCCTGGAGCGAGGCACGGGCCGGGAGTAGTGCCGATGCGTCAGGAATCCTGCGTGGTGACGCTTGCCCTCGCCCTCCTCCTCGGTGGATGCGGCTCCGGCGGCACCTCGACCCCCCGTCGCGTCCCCACCGCCGAGGACGTGCCCCGGCCCGTCCTGGACGACGCCGGCGCGCCCGTGGTCAAACGGATCACGCTCGCCCGGGAGGCCGCGCTGCGCAAGCTCGGATCCGCCTCGGCGTGGGGTGATCTCGGGATCGCGCTGGACGCCCACGGGTTCCCCGCCGACGCGACGGCGTGCTACGAGATGGCCGCAAACCTCGCCCCGGACATCGCCCGCTGGCCGTACCTCGCCGCGACCGTGCTCGTGATGGACGAGCCCGAGCAAGCCATCGTTCGTTTCGAGCGCGCCGCCGAGATCGACCCCGGCTCGGCCCTCGTCCGGCACGCGTGGGGCGTTGCCCTGCTCACCGTCGGCCGCGACGAGGAGGCTCGACGCCGGTTCGACGAGGCCCTGGAGCGCGACGGCGACGACCGCCGGGCGATCCTCGGGCTCGCGGAACTGGCCTCGCGTCGCGACGACTTCGGCGAAGCGGCGGCGCTGCTCGACCGCGCCGCCCGCCTCGCCTTCCACGATCGCAGCCTGCACGCGATGCTCGCCCGCCTTCACCGGGCGCGTTCCGAGCCGGAGCTGGCTGCCCGTGCGGTCCTGTTCGTCCGCGCGTATCCCAATCGAGCCGCCGAGCCGGATCCCCACCGGCTGCTCGTGGAGCAAGCGGCGATCGGCCCGAAAGCGCACACCCAACGCGGGCTGGCGTTGGCGGCCCTGGGGATGAACCGCGAGGCCGAGCGGGCCTTCCGCCTGTCGCTCGACCAGCGGCCGGCGAGCCGGCGCAACCGCCTGAACCTCGCCGGCGTGCTCGCCCGTCAGGGCCGGCGCGACGAGGCGCTGGCCCTGCTCGACGAGATCCTGGCGACCACCCCGGACGAGCCGGACGTGCACAACCACCTCGCCGTCGTGCTCATGGACCTCGGCCGGCTCGACGAGGCCGCCGAGCAGCTCGCCACGGCGACCCGGCTCGATGCCTCCCACGACGGAGCGCACTCCAACCTCGGCCGGCTCCGCGAGCGGACCGGGCAGGCCGACGACGCCATCGAGGCGTACCGGCAGGCGATCGAGCTGAACCCGGTGAACCACGCCGCCCACGCGGGCCTCGCCCGGCTGCTCGCGGCCCGCGGCGACCACGACGCCGCGATGGGTCACTGGCGGGACGCGGCGGACTTCGGCCGTGATGCCCCCGAGTACGTCGTCGCCTACGCGATGGCCGCCAGCCGCCGCGGGGCGTTCGCCGACGCCTCGACCGTACTCCACCGAGCCCTGCGGACCCACGGTGACGACGTCCCCCTGCTCGCCACCGCCGTGACCGTCCTTGCGACGTGCCCCGACCCCGGCTACCGGGACGGCGCGACCGCGGTGCGTCTCGCCGAGCGGCTCGTGAAGCTCAGCGACGGACGACGACGCGCCGGCGCGCTCGAGCTGCTGGCGGTGGCGCAGGCCGAGTCGGGCGACTTCGTCTCCGCCGTACGAACCGGCGAGCGGGCGCTGGAGCTGGCTCGCGCCCAGGGAAACCGTGAACAGGTCCTTCTCATCGAATCCCGCCTGGCGCTGTACCGGGCGAAGCGCCCGTACCACCAGCCGGGCGGCTGACCCGCACGACCCGCACAGACCGAACGCGCGCCGCCCGCGCAAACCGCGCGTCCGCACCATCCCGACGCCCCGGCGCCTTTCTGCGCTGCCTGCGTTTGGAGGGCCCGGATCTCGGCGCAAGCTCGTGGTGAGGCAACGACATCCGAAGAAACGAAGGAGTGGACCCATGAAGAAGTCGCTGACCCCCCTGCTCACCACGGCCTGTGCCGCCACCATCGTCGGGATCGTCTCCCTCGGTGCCGCCGAGCCGGCCGAACAACCAGAAGTCACCCCCTTCACCGAGGCGCCCCGCGCCGCGGCCGATACCACCAACGAAGCCGCCGCGAGCCTTCGCGAGCAGGTCCACGTCGCCACCGTCCGCGCGGTCAACGAGACCGACCTCGACCAGGCCGCCTATCGCTGGCATGAGCGTCTCGAGGAGGCCCGCCAGGAGGTCCACGAGCGAGCCCGGCGGCCCGCCCGCCCGGTTCAGCCCCGTGAGACCACCCAGGAGCGACGCAATCGCTACGACCGCGAGATGCAGATGAAGCGTCAGAGGGACCAGCGTCTCCGCCAGATCGCCGCGCAGCGTCGGCAGCGGCAGGAGAACGAGTCGATCTTCACCCGATCACGGTCGTTCCGGCGCTACGGCAGCGCGTATCCCGCAAACGGGATCAACCGCGAGATGCGTCGCGTTCGGCGTCGCAGCATCAACAGCAACTGACCAAAGAGACACTCCTGTTCCAATGCGAGTACCGCTACGTGGCGGTGCTCGTGTTGTTTTTTGGGCGGTCGTGGGTTCCCGACCGGCTCCGGTTCGTCGTAGGATCTTCCCGCGGGCGGCCTCGGGAGCGCGTGCCCGCCATAGGGAGGAATCCATGCGGCATGCGCCGGCGACGACGATCTGCGGGGTCCTGACCATCGCCGGAACGGCGGTCGCGGTGGGACCGGAGTGGTGCGAACCCGCGGCCGGCGACGCGGGCGCCCTGCCGGCGAAGGCGATCTCGATCACCGGTCCCGCGAGCACGAGTCTCGTGCGGATCGACGGCCAGCTCGGCGGCTTCGGGTTCGGCGCCGGGGACTTCCAGGACATGTTCCTGATCTACATCGCGGATCCCGACGCGTTCTCCGCGACGATCGGTGACTCGACGGACACGACGTTCGACACGCAGTTGTGGACCTTCTACTTCAGCGGCAAGGGCATCATCGGCAACGACGATCACCCGAAGGGCGGGCCGCTGTCGATCCTGCCGACGGGAGGCTCCGACGACGGGACGAACACGGATGTCGAGATTCCGGGGCTGTATTACCTGGCGATCTCCGGCTTCAACAGCGATCCCATCGACCCGGCCGGCGCCCCGATCTTCATCCAGGAGACCCGCACCGAGATATCCGGTCCCGACGGTTCCAACCTCCCGATCACCGACTGGCAACCGCCGACCACGCCGCAGACCGGCACTTACCAGATCTTCGTCGAGGGTGTGAGCTTCATCTTCTGCCCCGCGGACCTGAGCGGAAACGGCGACGTCGACTTCGCGGACATTCTCACCGTCATCGCCCAGTGGGGACCGTGCCCGGCGAAGGGACCGTGCCCGGCGGATCTCGACGGCGACAACGACGTGGCCTTCAGCGACATCCTCGTGATCATCGAGGAATGGGGGCGTTGCGAGGGCGGGCCTGAGTAACCGCGCCGCACGCTGCGCTAGTTGCCGGGCTGCGCGCTCGCGAGCAGGTCACGCGCGAGCGTGGTGCGCCAGTGCGCGGGTCCGAGGCGGTACTCGCGGGCGGCTACGACCTTCACGAGCACGACGTCGGCTTCGTCGTAGCGTCGCTGGGCGATGAGGATGCGCCCCAGCAGCTCCCCGGAGTCGGCGCGCTGGGGATCGTGCGCCGGCTCACGACGCTCGCGCGCCGACAGCACGCCGCGGCAGAGTCGTGCCGCTTCGTCGAGGTTCCCGCGGGCCAGGGCGAGCCGCGCCTGCTCGTGCCGAACCCGCAGCACGTCCGGGTCGTCCTCGCCCTGCGTGTGGCGGTGCCGCCGTATCGCCTCGTCGAGGTGGTCGGCCGCCTCGTCGAGGTTCCCGAGGTCGATGAGCCCGTAGGCGAGGCTGTGCATCGCGCGGGGCACCCGCCAGTCGGATTCGCCACCCGACGCCCGGATGATCTTCAGGGATTCCTCGAAGTGCTCGACCGCCTCGTCGTGACGCCCGAGATCGTGCAGGCAGAACCCGATCGCGTTGAGGCTCACGGCGACGTCGGTGTGCCCCGGCCCGAGCAGCTCCCGCCGCATCGCCAGCGCCTCGCGCTGCTGCTGAAGCGCCTCGTCCAGCCGCCCGCGGTGCCGGAGCGTCGAGGCGAGGTGCTGCATCGTGCGCGCGACGGAGCGGTGACGCGGCCCGTGCACTTCGAGGCGCATCGCGAGCGCTTCGCGGTAGTACTCCTCGGCGCGTTCGTACGGCCCGACACGCCACGCGAGACGGCCGAGGTTGTGAAGGCTCTCGGCCACCTCCTCGTGCGGGCCGTCGTGCACGCGTCGCCGGATGGCCAGGGCCTCGGTCAGGTGCTCGGTCGCGGGCTCGTACAGGGACTGGCTGAGATACGCGCGGCCAAGCGCGTCGCGCACGGCCGCCTCGATCTTCGGCGCGTCGTGGAGATCCTGGCGAACGATCCGCTCCGTCGCCCTCAGCAGCATCGGGATGTTGCCCGCCGCCACCGGCGCCTCGGGGTTCTCCGAGTCGATGGCGCCAATCATGCCCAGCGCCGTGCCGAGCGAGCGCGTGATCTGCACGTTGGCGCGTTGCTGCCTCTGGTAGCTGAACATCGTGGAGACGGCGAAGCCGATCACGAGCAGGAGCATCACCGCCGCCACCGAGAACGCCGTCGCGTTCCGGCGCAGCGTCTTGCGGATCACGTACCAGCGATCGTCGCGCCGAGCCTCGATGACGCGCCCGGCGAGGAAGTGCCGCACGTCCGCGGCGAGATCGGCCGCAGACTGATACCGCCGTTCCGGGTCCTTCCGCAGCGCCTTGAGGACGATCGTCTCCAGGTCGCGCGGCAGGTCGCGTACGGACCGGCGCGGCGAGGCGGGCTCGGTGTCGATGATGGTCTGGACGACTTCCGCGAGCGAGCCGGTCAGGGCGTACGGACGCCCACCGGTGAGGATCTCGTAGAGGATCACCCCCAGGGCGTAGACGTCGGTGCGGGTGTCCACGCGTCCGGGATCGGCCGAGACCTGTTCCGGGGCCGCGTAGGCGAAGGTCCCCAGGAACTCCCCCACCACCGTCATCTCCTCGCCGACGCCCTCCTCCTCCATGATCTTGGCGAGCCCGAAGTCGAGCACGTGCGGCATGCCGGTCTCGTCCACCAGGACGTTGTCCGGCTTGAGGTCGCGGTGGATGATCCCGCGCCGGTGGGCGGCGGTGATGGCGTCGCAGATCGCGCCGAAGCGCTCGAGATCGCGGCGCAGACCGGCCGCGAGCTCCGCTGGCCCGCGGGCGGCGAGCACCTGCTTGAGCGGGCGCCCCTCGATCAGCTCCATCGCGATGTACTGCCGGCCCTCGGGCGTCACGCCGCCGTCGTGCACGGTCACGATGTTCGGGTGCCGCAGCGAGGCGACCAGCTCCAGCTCGCGCTCGAAGCGCCGCCGCTGTCGATCGGTGGCGAACGCGCCCTGGAGCATCACCTTCAACGCCACGGTGCGATGCGTCGCCTCGTGGTGCGCGCGGTAGACGATCCCCTGCGTGCCGCGGTGGATCTCCTCGATGATCCGGTAGCCCGCCGGCGCCACCTCCGTCGCGAACGGGCGCGCCGGCTCCAGACGCGGGGCATTCGCCTCGACGAACTCGGCGAGCAACGCGTTGTCGCGTCTGATCTGCTCGATCGCCTCGGCGCAGGCCGGGCAGATCGCGACGTGCTCGGTGACGATCTCGCTCGACGCGCCGCTGGCGGAAGCCTCCAGCTCCGCGCGAGCGGGGCACGGCCCGGCAACGCCGCCGGCTGCGCTCACGGAACCTCCTCGTCGAAAGCGCGCTCCAGCCGTTCGATGATCTCGCGCAGCCGCGAGGCAACGCGGCTCTTGGCGAGGTAGACGTCGTGGGCGCTGATGTCCAGCTCCTCGGCGATGGCCACGACCGGCATCTGGCGGATGACGAGCATCTCGAAGGCCTGGAGCGTCTGCTCGGTGAGACGCGTGCGGGCGCGAAGCTCGTTCAGCGCCTCCTGGAGGACGATCGCGCGACGCTCCGACTCCCAGACGGTGGTCAGCTCCGCCTGGTCGGGCAGGTTCAGGATCGCCGAGCCCGCGGGGAACGCAGGCTGCCGGGCCCCGGTCCTTCGCAGCGAGGCGACGCGGTATCGCGCGATTCCGATGAGCCACGAGCGGAGACGCCCGCGCCGCCGGTCGTATCGTCCGGAGCGATATTCCTTGACGAACTGGAGCAGGGTCTCCTGGGCGACGTCGCTCGCGTCGGAGTCGTTCATGCCCAGCCGGCGGGCGAATGCGAGCAGGATGGGACGATACCGCGCGTCGAACTCGCTCCAGGCGAGCCGATCGTCGGTGTCGAAGAGCCCCTCCAGGAGCATCGTCGTGGTCCTGGTCGCGTCAATCATCGCCGGTTGCCCCGCTGCCATGATACGGGCGGTGGCCAGGCATCGCCCGACCCCCTCGCCGGTAAGAACCGGACGTGGATTCCGATAGACTGTTCGCTCCGCGACCCGCAGGCGTTCCCGTGCTCCTCCAGACAACCGCTCCGCCGGATCGATGCTCAGCCCGTTCTTCTACTACCAGGCCATCGTTCTCGCCCTCGGCCAGATCTGGGCGAACAAGACGCGGTCCTTCCTGACCACCCTCGGCATCATCATCGCGGTGGCGTCGGTCACGGCGGTCATCGCGGCCCTCACCGGCCTGAAGACCATGGTCCTGACCGAGTTCGAGTCGCTCGGGGCGAACAAGATGTTCATCGTCCACGACTGGCCCGAGAACGCTCCGCGCAACAAGTACTCGTGGGAGAAGATCCGTCTCAAGGTCAGTGAGCTGGAGGCGATCGCGGAGAAATGCCCGTCGATCCGCCATGTCACGCCGCGGACGAACTTCATGGCGATCATCGAGCACGCCGACCAGCGCGAGGAAGGGATTCAGGTCACCGGCATCTGGCCGACGTGGCACGAGATCGAGGGCCGGCAGGTGCGGATGGGTCGCCCGTTCACGCCGAGCGACGAGGAGAACGCGCACCAGGTCTGTCTCGTCAACGAGGCGGCGATCGAGGAACTCGACCTCCCGCGCGACCCGACGGGCAGCACGATCCTCGTCAACGCGCGCCGATTCCTCATCGTCGGCGTCGTCGAGACGCACGAGTCGAGCATGTTCGATCGCAACACCGGGCAGACGGAGGTGTTCATCCCGTTCTCGAACGCGGTGAAGCACGTCCAACGGCACTTCTTCATGCTCATCATGGCTCAGGTGGTCTCGCCGGAGCTGGCCGAGGAGGCGAAGGCGGAAGTTCGGTTCGTGCTCCGCAACATGCGACAGCTCGGACCCGACGAGCCCGACACGTTCCGGGCCGAGGCGATCGACCAGATCATCGATCAGTTCAAGGCGCTGGCCGGCGGCATCACCGCGATCGCCGGCGGGATCGTCGGCGTATCGCTGCTCGTCGGCGGGATCGGCATCATGAACATCATGCTCGTCTCGGTGTCGGAGCGGACGCGCGAGATCGGGCTGCGCAAGGCCGTGGGCGCGACGCCGTCGGCCGTCCTCATGCAGTTCCTGCTGGAGGCGATCACGCTTTCGGTGCTCGGCGGCTTCGTCGGCGTGCTCGGGGGCGAGGCGCTCACGTTCGCCATGACGCTTCTCGTGGGCGAGCTCGAGCAGGCGTCGGTGCCCATGTGGGCGATCATCATGGCCTTCGCGTTCAGCGGCACCGTCGGCGTCGTGTTCGGAATGTTCCCGGCGATCAAGGCCTCGCGGCTGGACCCGATCGATGCCTTGCGTCACGAGTAACGCGGAAGACACCATGCGCATGAAGATTCGTCGGTTGGGGCCACGAGGGTCTGGGTGCGGGATCGCGACGGTGGCGGCGGGTGGCGCCGTTCTCGCGCTGAGCGCCTGCGTCGGACCGTTCGACACCCGCGACTTCATGAGCTGGTCGCCCCCGCCGGAGCTCGTGCACGAGATCGAGTCGATCCGGCTCGAGGAGCGCTCGCTGGAGCCGCCCGTGCACGTGGCGGACGCGTTCGACGACCTCGAGCTCGACCTCACCGACCCGCCGGACACGATGGAGCTGTCGCTCGGAGACGTGCGGGCCGCGTCGCTGGAGAACAACCTCGACCTCCGCGTGCAGCTCGTCAACCCCACGCTCTCGCAATACGACGTGGACGCGGAGGAGGCGAAGTTCGAGGCGGTGTTCACGGCCTCCGCCCGCCGCTCGCTCATCGACTCTCCGACGGCCACGCCGACCCTCGAGGGCTCGCAGACGGAGACCGACAGCTACGCGATCGGCGTGCGCGTCCCTCTGCGCACCGGCGGCACCGCTTCGGTGGACTTCCCCTTCTCGCGCTTCGACTCGAACTTCGCGCTGTCGCTCGCGCCCCAGACGTTCGACACGAACCTGCGCTTCTCGATCAGCCAACCGCTGCTGCGCGGCGCCGGGAACCGCACGAACACGCACTCCATCCGCGTGGTCAAGCGTCAGCACCAGATCACCGAGGCGCGCACGAAGCTGGAGGCGATCCGCATCCTCGCCAACGCCGACCGCGCCTACTGGCGTCTCTACGCCGCCCAGCGCGAGCTGGAGGTTCGACACCAGCAGTACGAGCTTGCGGTGACGCAACTGGATCGGGCCCGCCGCCGGGTGGACGCGGGCGCCGCCCCCCAGATCGAGATCCTCCGGGCGCAGTCCGGCGTCGCGCAGCGCGTCGAGGCGATCATCATCGCCCAGAACCTCATCCGCCTGCGGGCCCGCAATCTCAAGCGGATCATGAACCGCGACGATCTCCCCATGGACTCCGCCACCGCGATCACCATCACCACCGCGCCGGATCCCCTCGGCCTGGAGCTCGATCCCGCGGAGTTGGCGGAGTACGCCCTCCAGAATCGGATGGAGATGCTCGAGATGGAGCTTCAGCTCGCGATCGACGCGAGCACGATCGACTTCCAGGAGAACGCTCGGCTTCCCCTGGTCACGCTCGACTACACATACAACGTCAACGGCCTCGCCACGGGCTGGCGACGATCGTTCGGTCAGATTCCGGATCACTCCTTCGAGGACCAGATCTTCGGCGTGAGCGCGGAGATCCCCATCGGCAACGAGGCCGCCAAGGCCCGCGTGCACCGCGCGGTGCTCCAGCGGATCCAGCGTCTGTCGTCGCGCGACCTGCGGGAGGCGGCGATCCGTCAGGAGGTCTACGACGCGACCGACCAGATCCGCCAGAACTGGCAGCGGATCCTCGCGGCCCGTCAGGACGCGCTGCTCTCCGGCGAGACCTACGAGGCCGAGCGCCGCCAGTTCGAGGTGGGCGCCCGCACGAGCACCGACGTGCTCGACGCCGCGACCCGGCTCGCCGACGCGCAGTCCCGCGAGATCCTCGCCCTCGCCGACTACCAGATCGCCCAGATCGACCTCGCGTTCGCCACCGGCACGCTGCTCGGCTACGAGCGCGTGCGTTGGGACTCGACTGAACTCGACGAGGTGGCGATCGAACGCGAGTAGCGGCGCGCCCTCACGTCAGGTGCACGACGAGACGCCGCGCGTGGCGGCGGCGGCGGTGCTCCCAGAGGTACACGCCCTGCCACGTTCCCAGCGTCAGGCCCCCGTCCAGGATCGGGATCGACAGGCTCGTGGCCGTCAAGGCCGACCGGATGTGCGACGGCATGTCGTCCGGTCCCTCCTGCGTGTGCGTGAAGTCCGGGTCGCCCTCGGGCACGAGCCGCTCGAGCCAGCGCTCCAGGTCGTGCCGGGCGGACGGGTCGGCGTTCTCCTGGATCACCAGGCTCGCCGACGTGTGCCGGACGAACACGGTGCACAGGCCCTCGTCGACGCCGGTGTCGGCCACGATCGCGGCGAGTTCGGGCGTGAACTCGTACATCCCGGGGCCGTCGGTCTGCACGGTGAGGCGGTGGATCATGACGGGCGCGATCATACTGGGTTCTGTGCGGTACCATCCACCGCCCATGGCCGGACCAACAGACACCGACACCCCCGCGCTGGCCGTGAGCCAACTCGGATATACGTATCCGAAACGACGACGCCAGCCGGCGCGGACGGCCCTCGACGACGTGAGCTTCACCGTGGCGACGGGCGAGTCCGTCGCCCTGCTCGGGCCCAACGGATCGGGCAAGAGCACGCTCATGCGGCTGGTGAGCGGGCTCCTGCCCTCGCCGCCGGGCGCGATCGCCGTCGGTGGTAAGGTCGGCCGCGGCGCCCGCCGCCGCCGCCTGGGCGTCGTCTTCCAGCACGACGCGCTCGACGGGCATCTCACGGTTCGCGAGAACCTCCGCGACCAGGCGGCGTTGTACGGGCTGACCGGGGCGACGGCCGCGGAACGCGTGGATGGCGACCTCGCGGCCGCGGGCCTCGACGATCGGGCCGACGCGCTCGTCAAGACGCTCTCCGGCGGCCTGCGACGACGCGTCGACCTGTGCCGCGCGTTGCTCCACCATCCGTCGGTGCTCCTGCTCGACGAACCGACCACGGGCCTCGACCCCGCCGCGCGGACCGCCTTCCTCGCCACGCTCGACGAGCGGCGGGCCGGGCACGGTCTCGCGATCCTCATGAGCACGCACCTCGTGGACGAGGCGGACCGGCAGGACCGCGTCGTGCTCCTCGACGAGGGGCGCATCGTCGCCGACGACACCCCGGAGGTCCTGCGCCGGGCGCTGGGGGCGCGCCGGCTCACCATCACCGACGACGCCTGGGAGCCGCCGACCACCGAGGCGGGCCGCTGGCAGCCCGGGCCGCGCGGCTGGTCCCGCACCCTCGACGACGACGCCCCGGCCGCTGGCTGGGAGTCGATCCTCGGCGGCGAGGTGACCTGCACGATCGGCCCGCCCACCCTCGCCGACGTCTTCGAGACACGCACCGGCCACGCCCTCGTCGATCCGGAGGTGGACGCGTGAGCGCGCCGTCACCATGGGTCGCGGTCGCGGTCATCGCGCGACGCGAGCTCATTCGCTTCGTCCGGCAACCGGTGCGGGTGGCGGCGGCGGTGGGCACGCCCGCCGTGCTGTGGCTCTTCCTCGCCGCCGGCGTCGGATCGTCGCTGCGGCCGGAGGCGTTGTCCGCCGGGAGCTACGGCGCGTTCCTCCTGCCGGGCATGATGACGCTGGTCGCCGTCTTCGCGTCGATCTTCTCGAGCATCACGATCATCGAGGAGCGCAACGACGGCTGGCTCCAGTCGGTGCTCGTCTCGCCGGCGCCGCGCTGGTCGATCGCGCTGGGCAAGACGATCGGCGGCGGCCTGATCGCGTGGATCCAGGCGTTGCTCCTGCTTCCCCTCGCCGTCGCCGCCGGGGTTTCGATGGACGCGGGGTCCATGATTCTCGTCGCCCTCGCACTCGCCATCACCTGCTGCGGCATGACCGCCCTCGGCGTCGCCTTCGCGTGGCGCAGCGAAACGTCCGCGGGCTTTCATGCGGTCATGAACCTCGTGTTCATGCCGATGTGGTTGCTGTCGGGGGCCTTCTTCCCCGCGTCCGGCGCAGCGGGCTGGATCCGCGGCGTGATGACCATCAACCCGTTGACGTGGTGCACGGACAGCATCCGCGGACCATTGACGGGAGTGGACGGGGCATGGCCGCTGGTGCTTGCCGCCATCTTCGCGGCGGCGATGGTCGCGGTGGCGACCGCGGTGATCGCGCGCGAGTAGCGGCGATCGCGCATGAACATCCATGCCGTTGCCGTTGATCACGCACATCGCGGCGTGGCTCCAATAGGTCACGCCCACGGACCGCCAGGCTCCCACCGGCTTTCGAGACTGATGCCGACCGCGACCGCCTCGGCGACGGGAGCCAGGAACCTGGCAACGGCCGTTACTACGTCGGCGAACGACTCCGGGGCGTCCGTGGGTCGAAGGCGGCGACGGAACGCCGCCCACTGCGCCTGCTTCGCGCGATCGGCCATCATCTCGTCTGAGAAAGCCACGGGCTCTGCCTCAACCGGCGTACCGCGTCGCTCGCACGTGGCGCGCACAGCCTCTGCGAGCACGGCACCGTCGAATGCACGTGATCGGGCCAGTGTCCAGATGTCGAAGTAGTCCTTCATCCGGCTATTGAGCACGCCGCGATAGAGCATGACCTGGAACTTCTCTGCGATCGAGGTCTCCGGCGGGTACGCGCGAAGACGCGGCGGCTCCATGTCAAGCACGGTCGGGTACTCGATCTCTTCGGGCCCAGGCGTGATGCGATCGCCGAACCCGATGTCGATCTGCATCCTGATCCGCGCATTGCCGAGCGCCCCGTCGAACTCGACGCGCAGCCCTTCGTAGTCGGCGTCTTCGGTGATCGGCGTCGCCCGGACGGACGCTCCGTCGAAGCTGAGCCCATCATCCTCGATCGGGATCTCGCAGACATCGCGAACCGTCGCCTCGATTGCCTCGACTTCGTTGCTCATCTCGCCGAGCAGGTCGATATCGCGCGTCGGCCGTATCGACGAGAGGCGCCAGACGCGAAGGAGCAGGGCTCCCTTGAGCACGAAGCGATCCGCGTACGCTGACTTCGAGAGCCGAAAGAGGAAGCGCTCGAGCGCATAGTGTTGAAGTAGATCGTTGAAAGTCCGCCCGGACGCCTTCGCTTCGTCCTTGAGACGCTGGTGGACGGATGCGGCGACGTTCTTCGGGGCCCGTTCGGTCACAGCATGGCCTCGAGATAGGGGCGCATGACGGCAGTTACGCGATCGATCTCAGCGAACCGTGTGATCGCCGACAGGTCGGCGCGGCCCCGGCGCCAGTACATTCGAAGCGCTTCGATTGCGATGTCGAGCCCGATCTTGTGACGGAACTTGAAGCAGTCGGCGAGGGTCTTCTCCGCAGAGAAGATTCGAACACTGACGTGGCTCACATCGTGCGTCTCGATACCTTCGCTCATCGCCTTGCCGCCGAATCGATACGTCCGGACGGGCGGGTGTTCGAGTCTGGGCGTCCACGCGCCCTTTGGCAGCGCCAGATCAACTGCGTGCGGGATCTGTGTCGTGATCTGGTGAAACGCCAGCGCGGAGACCAGGCAGACGACGCCCTTGGGGATCCGCGCGGCGACCGTGAGGAGATCCGGGTTCACGGCGGGCTCGGCGGTGGCCAGGCGATAGAGCCCACGGGCGAGGCGCTCGACCCGGCCCGCATCCCGGAGCGCGTAGAGCGTTCGCGGGTGGATGCCCGCTTTCAGGGCCTCCCCCGTCCGGAGGGTGCCGCCATGCTCGCGGAAGATCCGCTCGGCGTTCTCGGATGCAGTGCCGCTCGATGCTGCCATGGGGCCTCTATCGGATAATAACCGCAATACAAGTTGATAACTATAGCGTTTTTTATCCGGAAGGCAACATCGTGTTCGGTCGGCCGCATCCCGCCCCGGGTTCTCTGATCTACGCGCACGGACCCCAGTTCGAGATCACCACGAGGATGTCGGCGAAGTCGACGATTCCGTTGCCGTTGAGGTCGCGGAGGCAGCCGCCGCACGGGCCCCAGGCGGCGATGACCTGGAGGATGTCACCGAAGCCGACGTCGCCGGAGCCGTCGAGGTCGCCGATGCATGCGCCCTCGCAGATATCGGGGATGCCGTTGCCGTCCGCGTCGAGGGTCGTGCCCGCCGCGACCTCGCAGGAGTCCGGAATGTCGTTGTCGTTGCAGTCCGGAGCGCCGGCGGCGAGATCGTCGGTGTCGGCGATTCCGTTGCCGTTGCAGTCGTAGTCGCCGATCCGCAGGTAGTAGACGTCCTGCTCGCCGTTGAAGGTTGCCGCGAAGGCGACGTGGGCGCCGACGTCGTCGGAGACCATGTCGTAGTAGTCACCGAGCTTCTGCTGCTGCGGGTATCCCACCGAGTGATTGAAGGGCACCGTGAGCGCCGTGTTCGTGCTCCACGTGAGGCCGCCGTCGGACGAGGAGGCGTGGTAGAGCTGGGACGTAATCACCGTGGGATCCGCGCGGGTGTCGTTCCAGACCACGTCGATCCGGCCGTTCGGGGCCACCGACATCGTGCCGAACCACTGCCAGGCACCGTTGAACACGACGTCGTCGTTGACCCGCGTCGGCGTGCTCCACGTCGCGCCGCCGTCCTCGCTGCGCACGAACATCACGTCCATCGGATCGAAGACGCCCGTTCGGGCGACCGACGCGATCATGTAGATGAAGCCGTCGCGCGGCCCGCCCGAACGGTCGACGCCGACGTCGGCCTGGCCGAGGAGCCCGGACGGATTCGGCCCGTCCCCGAGCACCATGCGTCCACCCATGTCCACGTCGACGGTGAGATCGAACGTGGGAGTCTGCATCGCGTCGCGGGCGTTCGACGAGCGGACGAACAGGAACCGGTCGAGGTCGAGCGGCACCGACTGCACCCCCACCGTGTACTGCTCGCCGTCGGGACCGACCGCCATCGTGCCGAAGCGCGGCGCCTCGACGAAGTTGATCGGGAACTCGAAGGACGCGCCGCCGTCGACGGACCGGTTCCACGTCGCCAGGCCGCAGCACGCCGCCGCCGCGCTCCACGCCGTGTAGACGTGGCCGGCGCCGATCCCGTTCGTGCGATCCACCGCCATCCACGCCTTGTCGCCGCCGAACGCGTTGACCGGCGCCTCCCAACTGATGCCGCCGTCGTCGGAGCGGAACACCTGGCAACTGAACTCCGTGGAGTCGTTCACGTGGAGGCTGTTGTAGAAGAAGGTGCCGCTGGCATCGAAGTCGAGCACGGGATCGCTGCGGAAGACCTCGTTCTCAAGCACGCCGGGGAAGACCCACGTTCGCCCGCCGTCACGGCTGTAGGCCCATCCCGCCTGCCGGAAGTTGGAGAAGATGCTGTCGAACTGACGCCAGCCGATGGCGATCCGGTTCGGCGCGGTCGGATCCACCGCGAGCGACGGCTCGTTGGCGGCGTCACCGTTGATGTTCGCCCCGGTGAAGTCGATGTTGGCCTGCACCGGTTGCATCGGGCCGAGGGTCGGAGCCACGGACCGCGGCGTCCCGACCGGCGCCCGGCGCGGGGCGTGCACGTAGGGATCGTCGGGGCGCTCAACGCCGTCGCGATCTCCCGTCTGGGCGAGCGCGCTCGTTCCGGTTACCGCCGCGGCCATGATCAGCATCGCCGCCAGCATCGCCGGCAGGATCGCCAGCCCGTTCCGTTCGTTCATCGGAATCCTCCTCGCCCTGCTCTATACAAACGCACGCAACCCGGTTCTGTTCCACCAAAGTGGCGGTCAGGTCTTCACGTACGTCCACTGCGCAAGGACCACCGGGATCAGGACGATCACCGGGAGGAACGCCCCCACCGCCGGCACGATGCCGGGAAGCTCCAGGATCATGAACAGGGCGGCGCCGATCATCGTCGGGATGGCGATGATCGCGCAGAGCAGCGCGCACGTCATCAGGTTGGTCGGTTGGCGGGCGAGGAAGGTCGGTAACGCGAGCCACATCACGAGGACGTTCACGAGCACCACCGCGAACCTGGAGTAGCGGTACCGGCGCAGCATGTCGCGATCGGCGCGGTCGTTCACGTCGAGCGTCGCGAGCATCTCGGCGATCTGGCGCAGGCTCAGCATCGCCGCGAACTGGCCGTACCGATCCACGAGCAGCATGCGCGGCGTCAGATCGGAGGGATAGAACTCCAGCGGCGCCCGCCCTCCTCGCTCCCCCGGTCGCCCGAGCGTGATCGCTTCGCCGCCGGTCAGGGCCCAGCCCGTCTCGCCGTCGCCGGGATCGACCCACCGCGCGATGTCGGCGGTGACCCGCCGCGTCGTGCGCAGGCGGTCGTCTCGCTCCAGGATCGTCACCGTCGACAGCTCCTCCGCCTTCGGGTCGAACGACGGCGACTGGAAGATGCTGCGGCCTCCGTCCGCCGTCGGGGGCACCGCGAAGCTCTCGAGCCGGCGCTTGCCGATGTGGTCGTGGTCGCGCAGCAGCAGCGGCGCGACGCGCGGGAGGAACACCTCCTGGTTCACGAGCTGAAGCAGGCTCAGGGCGAAGACACCGACGACGAACGGCATCGCGATCCGGTGCATGCTGAGGCCCGCGGCGAGCAGCGCGACCAACTCGCGGTGCCGGTGCATCTGCGCGAGCGTGAAGCCCATCGCTCCAATCGCCACGAGCCCGTGCAGGTAGGCGTAGAACTGGAAGAACCGCGGGCTCTGGAAATCGATCGTGAGCATCGTGACCGCGCCGAACATCCGCAGGAACCCGGCCTCCTCGCCCACCTGCCGGCGTCCGGCCTCGACGAAGGAGTCGAGCGCGGAGATCACGTCGATCACGATCGCGAACACGAACAGGAGCGTGAAGAGCACCACGAAGTTCGCGGTGAAACGGACGAGGATGTGCCGGTCGATGATCGACATGGGCTCCGTCAGTGCCTCGACAACCGGATCAGCGCGGCCAGCGTGATCGCCAACAGGATCGCGTTGCCGCCCCACATGATCAGGGCGCCCATCCCGAGCGAGCCGGCGCGCATCATCTGACCGCCGCCGGTGATGAGCAGCAGGTCGAGGATCGAGGGGAGGAACGCCCAGAGGTAGATCGTCAGGGCCTGGCTCGATCGGAGCCACATCCCGAGGGTCGCGCCGAGGCAAAGCAGCAGGATCGCGGTCACCGAGAGGGCGTACCGCTTCAGGAGCCGGCTGATCGCCTCGCGACGCACCTGGTCGATCCGGTAGACGAGGTGCGAGGCCTCCGTGACCAGGGCCGGGTCGTTCGTGTCCCTTGCCCGCTCGACGAGCGTCTCGCTCGGCAGCGCGCCGAGATCCTCCACGTCGACGTGCAGCACCTCCAGGTTCTCCAGCGCCACGCGTTCGCGAACGTTGGCAGTGTCCGGAAACTCCGGGTCGAAGACCTCCGTGTGCTCCAGCACGAGATCGTAGGTGAACGTCGCGTCCGGTCCCGCATCGTGCCGCGTCAGCGTCGCCATCTCGGCGCGAAAGACACGCCCGCCACCGGAGGCGAGTTCCTGCTCCACGACGATCGGGGACTCCGGCGTCGCCCCGAGACGCCCGTCGAGGAGCCCGGCGGCGCGAACGACGTAGCGCGCCTCCGTCGGCACCGACGCCGCGAACTCCGCGGCCTCGCCGCGAGCGAGCCGCTCGTCGAGCCGATCCCAGAGCGCGCGGTCACGCAGGTTCTCCGCGAGCATCTGCTTGTGCGTGAGCACCTCCCCGAACCCGTCGGGGTTCCGACGCAGTTCGATCAGCTCACCCTGGGACATGTGCCGCCCGTGGTCGGCGATCACGCTGGGGATCGCGATCGTGTCGAAGTCCAGGTGCTCGGCCTGGACGAGCAGCCTCGCGTCGGGGTTGTAGGCCACGGTGTCGTACATATCGAGCTTGAGGTAGGTAACCCCCGGCCGCCGGTAGATGTCGAGCACCGCCTTGTTCGCGGTGACGTCCTTGTCGACGCGACCGTCGGGATCGAGATCGGTGGCGACGACGCCGATCAGCACCAGGCGCGTGTCCGCGCCGCCGATCGCGCCCGTGGTGGGGATCACCCGGTCGGCGTGGATCTGTCGGTCGCCGATCGTGAACGGATCACCCCGGTCCAGCGCCGCCTGGAAGATCCGCGTGGCATCCTCGGCCACGGACGCCTGAAGGAGGCTCCAGAAACGCGGGATCACCCACTGCGTGAGCAGCACCATCACGATCGTGATCACCACCCCGAGCCCGGCGACGGGCACGAGCAGACGCCGGTAGCTGATCCCGCCCACCGCCGCGGCGAGCGTCTCGTTGTCGGCGGTCATGCGATGCATGCTGAGCGTGCCGGCGAAGCCCGCCGCGAACGGCAGGGCGAACTGGAGCATGGGCACGATCGCGAGCCCGATGTACTTGATCGTCTGCTGAGCCGTGAGCAGGTTGTCCCGCGCCAGCGGCTTGATCGCGGCGCCGAACGCGATCACCGTCACCAGCACGCCGGTGGTCAGCAGGAGCACTCGGACGAGGTCGCCGAGGATGTAGCGGTCCAGGATGCGCACGGACGAAGCGCTCAGGCCTCCGACGGATGGGTCATCGACGACACGTCGAGGAGTTGATCGAGCCGGTCGGCGGCGACGAGCCCGTGCTCCAGCACGTACTCGCGCACGGTCTGGCCGCTCGCGAACGCGCTCTTGACGACCCGGGCCGCTTCGTCGTACCCGAGCTCCGGGGCGAGCGCGGTCCCGAGCATGAGGCTCTTCTCGACCATGCCGTTGGCGATGTCGGTGTTCAGCTCCAGGTCGCGAATGCAACGCTCCTCGAACGTGTCGGCAACGCGGGCGAGCAGGTTGATGGACTCGATGAGGTTGTGAGCCATCATCGGCATCGCCACGTTGAGCTGGAGCAGGGAGCCGACGCCGCCGAGGCCGCCGGTCGTGATCGCGACGTCGTTGCCGATGACCTGGCACGCCACCTGCATCACCGACTCGCACATCACCGGGTTGACCTTGCCCGGCATGATGGACGATCCGGGCTGGGTCGCGGGCAGGGAAAGCTCGAAGAGCCCGCAGCGCGGACCCGATCCGAGCCAGCGGATGTCGTTGGCGATCTTGGAGAGGCTCACTGCGATCGTGCGCAACTCGCCGGAGGCCGCGACGACGCAGTCACGCGTCGACTGCGCCTCGAAGTGATTGTCCGCCTCCGCGAACGCGACGCCGGTCGCATCCGCGAGGCTCTTCGCGACGAGACCAGCGAACTTCGGGTGGGTGTTGATACCGGTGCCGACCGCGGTTCCGCCGATCGGGAGGTTCTCCGCGAGACTCATCATCGCCCGTCGGGCGCGACTCGCGGCGTACCGGGCCTGAGCGGCGAACCCGCTGAACTCCTGACCGACCGTGATCGGCGTGGCGTCCATCAGGTGGGTGCGGCCGGTCTTGACGACGTCGTTCCACACGCGGGCCTTCTCGTCGAGGGCGTCGGCGAGTCGGTTCATCGCGCCGACGAGGACGCGGTCGATGCTCACCGCCGCTGCGACCTGCATCGCGGTCGGGAAGGTGTCGTTGGACGACTGGCCCATGTTGACGTGGTCGTTGGGGTGGACCGGGTCCTTCGCCCCGATCGGCTGCCCCTCGGCGCGGCAGGCGAGGTTCGAGAGCACCTCGTTGGCGTTCATGTTCGTGCTCGTGCCGGAGCCTGTCTGGAACACGTCCACGGGGAAATGCTCCATGACCGCCGCGGCCCCCGTCCCGAGCGTCGAGTCGCTGCCGTCGAGGCCCGCGACGAGGTCGTTGCAGGCGTCGATGATGAGCCGCGCGCGGTGCTCGTCGAGCTTGCCCAACGCGAGGTTCGCCTCGGCGCACGCGCGCTTCAGCAAGGCGAACGCGTGGACGACCTCCGGCGGCAGCGGGCGTTGCGCGACGGGGAAGTTCAGCACGGCGCGTTGCGTGCTGGCGCCGTACAGGACATGCTCGGGGACCGTCATCTCCCCCATGGAGTCGCGTTCCGTGCGCGTTTTCGTCGTCATCGTGGGCGTGTCCGTAATCATGGGTAGGCTCGCAGTCAACGATGGATGGATCGGCGTTCGCGCCCGACTATAGCCCGACGACCGCGAACGAGCATCCCGGGGATCAGGCCCCGAAGACGGCACTGTGCCCCCGCTGCGGATACGACCTTCGCGGCGAGGTCGCGACGTGGCGGCGGTCGTGTCCCCTGGTCGGTCGCTGCATCGAGTGCGGGATGGACCTTCGGTGGGCGGAGGTCTTCTCCCACGCCGGTCACCCCTGGCTGTTCGAGGCGGAGTGGCGCTTCCGGCCGCTCCAGCGCATCGCCTCGACCATCACCCACGCGTTCACCCCCCGCCGCTTCTGGTCGCAGGTCCGGCTGACGGGGCCGATCCGCCTCGCCCCCCCCATCCTGGTGCTGCTGGCGATCATCCTCGTCTTCCTGACCGTCACCGTGGTCACCGAGACGCTCGCCGTGTACGACTTCGTCAACGTCTGGGGGTCGCTCGTCGAGTTCACGTGGTGGGACGCGGTGCTGATGGCGGGTCCGCGCGCGCCGACGCGGGTGTTCGAGCAAGGGCCTGGCGCGATGGTGATGCTCGTCGGCATGCCGCTGGCCTTCCTCGTCATCCCGACGACGCTTCGCGAAGCCCGCGTGCGACCGGTGCACGTGCTGCGCATCTGGCTCTACTCGCTGGTCGTTCCGATCCTGATCGGCCTGGCGTACATGACGATGCAGCTCGTCGGTTGGCGGATGCGGATCAGCTTCATCGAGCGCGAGCTGAGCCCGTGGTGGTGGGCCCAGCAGATCCCGTTCGGCAAGGGCGTGCTCCTGCACGTGCTCCGGATGTCCGGTCCGTCGCTCGCCCTGGCGGTCGGTCTGTCCGCCTGGTTCGGCTTCTGGTGGCACGCGGCGTGCCGGTCGTATCTTGCGCTGCGCACGACGCGGCGCATCGTGCTGACGCTGCTGCTCATGGTGTGGATCGCGTCGCTCGTCGCCGAGGGGTGGGTCCGCTACGCGCCGCCGGAGTGGCTGGTCGAGTTCCTTTCGTACTGAGCCGATCCTTCGACCGGGGTCCGAAGCCGCACGAGGAACGCGTCGATCGCCTCGTCCTGGCCGGCGCGGCCGACGCGTTCGAGGTCGGAGTGGGTCG
Source organism: Planctomycetota bacterium (assembly GCA_024226535.1). Lineage (GTDB taxonomy): Bacteria > Planctomycetota > Phycisphaerae > Phycisphaerales > SM1A02 > JAAELP01. The sequence goes on from JAAELP010000359.1 coordinate 33,291, forward strand.
CCCCGTCCACCCGGTGAAGCGTCCCGTTCGGGGCAGCGGCGGCGAGGGCCTCGGCCTCGCCGAGCGGTGCGATGGTGTCGTCGGTGCCGTGGATGACCAGCAGCGGGCAGCGAAGCGCTGGGGCGGAGGTACGCGCGGAGCGGGGCCGGATACCGCGGAAGGCGAGCCACGCGAGAGCGAGGTCGGTCATGGGGCGGGCCGGGAGATCCCGGCTGCGGAGCCGCCGCGGCAGGCTGCCGGAGATCTCGTCGTAGATCGCCCGCACGACGACGCCCGCGATGCGATCGCCGGCCTCCGCCGTGGCCGCGGCCCGGATCGCGATCGTCGCGCCCATCGAGAAGCCGACGAGCACGAACGGACCCGGCCCGAGACGCTCCAACAGCACGAGCAGGTCGCGCTCCTCGCCGCACCCGATCCGGCTCGAGCCGCCGGTCGCGTCGCCGTGTCCGCGGAGGTCGTAGGCGACCACCCGCGCCGCCCGCGTTCGCCAGCGGCGGGCGGTCTCGAGCATGTCCACCCGTGACTGGCCCCAGCCGTGCAGGAGGACCGCCGTGAGCGCCGGAGCGCCCGGCTCGCCGGCGATCTCCCAGACCGGCAGACACGCCCCCGGCACGTCGAACTGCCACGAGTCGAATGCCAGGCCGAGATCTCCCGGATCCACCGGCAGACCGCGCGCGACCGCGTACCCCGCCCCGTGCCGCGGCGGATGCGTCGCCCCGTGGACGAGCACCCCCGCCAGCAGCAACACCAGCAGCACCCCCGCCACCACCAGCAACGTCAGCAGTCCAGGCACACCCCCATCCTACGAAAATGGTGACAGTCACCATTTTCCTTACACTCTGCGGCTGCATGAAGCCCTCCCTTCGCGTCGGCAACACCGCCGAGATCACGATCGAGGTCACCGAGGAGATGTGCCCGGCCTTCGACGAGGTGGTCGTCCACCGGGTGTACTCGACCTGGTCCATGGCCCATCACATGGAGCTGGCGGCGCGGCTGGTGCTCGCGCCGCACCTCGACGAGCACGAGGAGGGCATCGGGTCGCACCTTTCCATCGATCACCTCGCGCCGACGCCGCTGGGACACCACGTGCGTCTCGTCGCCGAGGCGGTCGAGCTGGGCCCCACGACGCTGGTCTGCGACGTCACCGCATATCATGTGCGCGCCACCGGGCAAAACGTCGTCGGTCGGGGCCGACAGGTCCAGCGAATCCTGCCCCGCAAGACACTCCAAGCACTCATCGCAAAGGCCGAAAGATGACGAGCACCGCCAGCATGACCAAGCCCCCCAGGGAGAACGCGCCGCCCCCCGGCGCGACCGAATCGCTGATCCTCGCCGAGACCGACGGCGCGGTCGGCATCATCCGGTTCAACCGGCCCAAGGTCCTCAACGCCCTGAACCCCGAGCTGATGACCCAACTCGCCGATCAGCTCGAGGCCTGGGACGCCGACGACTCGTTGCACGTGCTGCTGATCACCGGCGGCGACCGCGCGTTCGCCGCCGGCGCCGACATCGGCGACATGGCCGAGCGCAGCGTCGTCGAGATGGAGCAGCGCAACCAGTTCGCGACGTGGGACCGGATCCGCCGCGTCCGCAAGCCGATCGTCGCCGCGGTGAGCGGCTTCGCCCTCGGCGGCGGCTGCGAGCTGATGATGATGTGCGACGTCGTCGTCGCCTCCGAGACCGCCCAGATCGGCCAGCCGGAGATCAACCTCGGCGTGATGCCGGGCGCCGGCGGCACGCAGCGTCTGACCCGCGCCGTCGGAAAGGCGGTGGCGATGGACATGATCCTGACCGGGCGCTTCATGGACGCCGGCGAGGCGCTCCAGCGCGGCCTCGTGAGCCGCGTCGTGCCCCCGGAACACTGCTACACCGAGGCGCTCAAGATCGCCCGCCTCATGGCGTCCAAGGGCCCGATCGCCCTGCGGATCGCCAAGGAAGCCGTCAACAAGGCCTTCGAGTCATCGCTCGCCGAGGGCGTCGAGTACGAGCGCAAGCTCTTCTACATGCTCTTCGCCACCGACGACCAGAAGGAAGGCATGCGGGCGTTCGTCGACAAGCGCAGACCGAAGTTCGAAGGGAAGTAGGCTCACACCATGACCGCCACCGCCACCGACTACGACACGCTCACCGTCGACACCACCGATCACGTCGCCACGATCACGCTCGATCGTCCCGACGTCTTCAACGCCTTCAGCGACCAGCTCACGACCGATCTCGCGGGCGCCCTCAAGCAAGCGCAGCGCGACAGGGACGTGCGCGTCGTCGTCATCACCGGCGCGGGCAAGGCGTTCAGCTCCGGGCAGGATCTCGGGGAGTTGAAGGAGCGGTACGTGCCCGGATACGTGCCGGAGCTGAGCCGCGACATCCGCAAGCGCTACAACCCGATCATCAAGCAGGTCTGCGGGATGCCCAAGCCGGTGATCGCCGCCGTCAACGGCGTCGCCGCCGGCGCCGGGTGCAGCCTCGCCCTCGCGTGCGACCTGCGGATCGCATCAGAGCACGCGACGTTCATCGAGGTGTTCGTGAACGTCGGGCTGATCCCCGATTCCGGCAGCAGCTACTTCCTGCCGCGTCTGGTCGGTCACGCCCGCGCGATGGAGCTGTGCTGCACCGGCCGCAAGGTCAAGGCCGAAGAGGCGGAGCGGCTCGGGCTCGTGAACAAGGTCGTGCCCGCCGGGGAGCTGATGGACGAGACGATGAAGCTCGCCTCCTCGCTCGCCGCGATGCCCGCGAAGGCGATCGCCCTCACGAAGCGGCTGTTCAACCAGTCGCTCGGCAACGACCTCGACGGGCAGCTCGAGGCCGAGGCGTACGCCCAGGAGACCGCGGGCCTGACCGCCGACCACATGGAAGGCGTGACGGCGTTTCTGGAGAAGCGGAAGCCCGAGTTCAAGGGCGCCTGACGACATGACCGCCGTGGGAATCATCGGCGCCGGCACGATGGGCGCGGGCATCGCGCAGGTCGCGGTCACCGGCGGGTGGGACGCGGTCCTGCTGGACGTGGATGCGGAGATCGTGGCGAACGCGCGCGCGTCGATCGGCAAGCGGCTCGACCGGATGGTCGAGAAGGGACGCCTCGACGACGCCGGACGCGACGCGGCGATGGCGAGACTGCGCCCCGTCACGGACGCCGCCGACCTCGCCGGCTGCGATCTCGTCCTCGAAGCAATCGTCGAGGACCTCGACGTCAAGGCGAAGGTCCTGCGCGGCGTGCTCGCCCACCTCGCCGACGACGCGATCATCGCCACGAACACCTCGTCGCTGTCCGTGACGAAGCTCGGCGACGCCATCGACGTCCCGCACCGCACCGTCGGCATGCACTTCTTCAACCCCGCCCCGCTCCTGAAGCTCGTGGAGGTCATCGCCGGCGAGCGCACCGATCCGGCCGTCGTCGATCGCGTCGCGTCGATCGCCGAAGCGTGGGGCAAGACCGTCGCGCGGGCCGCCGACGTGCCGGGGTTCATCGTCAACCACGTCGCCCGGCCGTATTACCTGGAGGCATTCCGCATCCTCGAAGACGGCTACGCGTCGGCGTCGGAGATCGACGACGCCATGAAGCGCCTCGGCGGCTTCCGCATGGGGCCGCTGGAGTTGACCGACCTCATCGGCCAGGACGTGAACACAGCGACGACGCGCTCCGTGTGGGAACAGCTCGACCGGCCCCCGCTGCTCCACCCCAGCGCGCTCCAGGAGCAACTCGTCGCCGACGGCCACCTCGGACGCAAGACCGGCCGCGGCGTCTATGACCACGGAGCCGACGGGACCGTCGAGGCCCTCGTCGTCGAGCGACACGATCCGCCGTCTGACCCCGCGCTCGTCGCGGCGGTCGAGGCGTTCGTCACCGAAGCGACCGCGGAGCGCGGCGACGGGCGCGCGCATTACGTCTTCGCCCGAATCCTCGTCGCCCTCATCGCCCAGGCCGCCCACGCCGAGCGCCGCGGCGTCGCCACGAGCGCCGACATCGACACCGCCCTCAAGTACGGCACCAACTACCCCAACGGCCCCTTCGAGTGGTCCCGCCGCATCGGCACCGACGCCTGCGACGCGCTCCTCGCGCAACTGAACAGCAACGTCAGCGACGACCGCTTCAAGTAGGGGCGAAATCCCTGCGGGTTCGCCCCTCACCCGGCTCGCTCCGGTGCCCACACCGTTCCAGGCGGGCGGGACAAAGTGGACCGCGCCGTCTATCATCCGGGCCATGCGCCGAGCCGCCATCGTGACCGCCGTCCGTACGCCGATCGGGCGGTACGGCGGCGCGCTTGCCGCCGTGCGTCCCGACGATCTCGCCGCCCTCGTGATACGGACCGTCATCGAGCGTTCCGGGATCGACCCCGCGCTGGTGGACGATGTCTACTTCGGCGCCGCCAACCAGGCCGGCGAGGACAACCGCAACGTCGCACGCATGGCGGGCCTGCTCGCGGGGCTGCCGGACACGGTTCCGGGGGCGACGGTCAACCGGCTGTGCGCATCGGGGCTCGAGGCGATCAACATCGCCGCCCGGATGATCGAGGCGAACCATGGTGACGTGTTCATCGCGGGCGGCACCGAGTCGATGAGCCGCGCCCCGTTCGTGATGGGCAAGTCCGAGCATGCGTTCGATCGCCGGGCCACCGTCGAGGACTCGACGATCGGCTGGCGCTTCACGAACCCGAGGCTCTCGGCGCTGTACCACCCGTACACGATGGGCCAGACGGCCGAGAACGTCGCCCGCAGGTACGAGGTCGGGCGCGAGGAGCAGGATCGCTTTGCGGTCTGGAGCCAGCAGAAGTGGGCGGCGGCGCACGATCTCGGGCTGTTCGACGACGAGATCGTTCCCGTCGAGGTGCCGCGGCGCAAGGGCGACCCGATCGTCGTCGACACCGACGAGCATCCGCGCCCCGAGACCACGCTCGAGACGCTCGCCCGCCTGCGACCCGTCTTCGCCGACGACGACCTCGGCACGGTCACCGCCGGCAACTCATCGGGCGTGAACGACGGCGCGTCGGCGTTGCTCGTCGTCGAGGAGCAGACGGCGCGACGGCTGGGCCTGAAGCCGCTTGCGTTCGTCGGGGCATCGGCGTCGGCCGGCGTGGACCCGGCGTGCATGGGCATCGGGCCGGTCCCCGCGACCCGCAAGGTCCTTGCGCGCGCCGGGGTCGACCTCGCGGACGTGGATATAATCGAGCTGAACGAGGCGTTCGCCGCCCAGAGCGTCGCCTGCGTACGCGAGCTTGGCGTGGACGAAGCGCGGCTGAACCCCAAGGGGGGCGCCATCGCGGTCGGGCATCCGCTCGGGTGCACGGGTGCTCGGATGGTCACCACGCTGGTCCACGAGATGGTGCGCACCGAGGCGCGCCGGGGCCTCGCCGCACTGTGCATCGGGGTCGGCCAGGGGCTGGCCACCCTCATCGAAGGAGCAGAACCGTGAGCGGAAGCTCGAACGTAGGGACGCGGGTCGATCACGCGTCGCCGGAGAGCCCGGAGCAGATCGCCGAGTTCGAGGCGCGGATTACGGCCGGCGAGTTGATCGAGCAGGACGACTGGATGCCGGACGCGTACCGGATCGGCATGCTCAAGATGGCCGAGCACCACGCCAACAGCGAGATCATCGGGGCCCTGCCGGAAGGCGAGTGGATCACCCGCGCCCCCAGCCTCCGGCGCAAGCTCGCGTTGACGGCGAAGGTGCAGGACGAGGTCGGCCACGGGCAGATGCTCTACCGCGTCTCGCAGGATCTCGGCAAGAGCCGCGACGCCATGCTCCGCGACCTGATCACGGGCAAGACGAAGTACCACAACGTCTTCAACTACCCCGCGCCGACGTGGGGCGACATCGCCATGATCCAGTGGCTGATCGACGGCGCGGCGATCCTGAACCAGAAGACGCTTGCCGACGGTGCGTTCGGTCCGTACGTGCGGACGATGCGACGCATCAACATGGAGGAGGCGTTCCACTTCAAGAGCGGCGAGGACATGGTCCTCACGATCATGAGCGGTACCGCCCGCCAGAAGAAGCTCGGCCAGGACGCGTTCGATCGGTGGTGGTATCCCTCGCTCATGTTCTTCGGCCCCCCGGACAAACCGAACTGCGAGAACCTGCCGCCGATGCGCTGGCGGATGAAGACCGTACGCAACGACGAGCTGCGCCAGCGGTTCGTGGACCGCTTCGCCCCCGCCGCGCTCGATCTCGGATTGAAGATCCACGTCGTCACCAAGGACGAAGCCGGCATGGTGACGAGCATGCGACCCGACGAGAACCTCCGCTTCGACGAGGCCACCGGCCACTGGAGCTTCACCGAGCCGGACTGGGAGGAGTTCTACCGCGTGATCCGCGGCCACGGACCGTGCAACGCGCAGCGCGTCGCGCTGCGACGCATGTCCTACGAACAGGGCCAGTGGGTGCGGGCGGCCGTGCTGAACGCAAGCACCGCGGTGCCGCCGGCGGCCTGAAGGAGCGAACGATGTCCAAGATCCGCGAACACGTTCCCGAACGCCACGACGAGCTCGACGTTCCCGCCGAGCCGGACCTGACGCCGTACGTCATATTCACGCAGCTCCGGGCCGACGGGCCGTTCGTCTACGCGGGGTGGCTCGACGCGCCCGACGAAGAGCTGGCGTTGCGGTTCGCCCGCGAGCACTACGGGCAGGACCAGAAGTGCGTGGCGATCTGGGCGGTACCGCAGGCGTTCGTCGGCGGGATCCGCGTCAACGAGGTCGCCGCGAGCGAGCGGGTGGCGGAACGGGAGTACCAGGTCTTCACGCAGGCCAACGCGGGCGACCAACACATCTCCTCGATCACCGTCACCGCCGAGAGCGCCATCGACGCCATCGCCGAGGCGCGAAAACGCGTCCCGGGCGCCGCGGAGATGCACAACATCTGGGCGATCCCGTGCGACGTCATCGCGGCCACCCGCGAAGGCGACCTCATCTGGCGCCACACCGATCAATCCTATCGCCTCGCCCGCGGCTACAGCCGTGACGTGCGCACCAAGTGGGAACGCGTACGCGAGGAACAGGCGCTCCGCGAGTATGAGAAGGAAGAGCTGACGGAGATGTTCGAGTAATGGAAACACTACCTGCTCATCTGAGCCCCGTGCTCGGCGACCTGCTCCTCGCCATCGCCGACGACAAGCTGCTGCTCGGTCACCGCAACAGCGACTGGACCGGTCTCGCGCCGATGCTCGAGGAGGACATCGCGTTCTCCTCGCTCGCCCAGGACGAGATCGCCCACGCGCAGGTGCTCTACGAGATGGCCGGCGAACTGCTCGGCCGCGACGCCAACGCGTTGGCGTTCGGTCGAGGCGTCGACGAATACCGCAGTTCAGCCGTGGTCGAGATCCCCGATCAGTTCGACTGGGCGATGGCGATCGTGCGGCAGCTCTTCTGCGACCACTTCGACGTGCTGCGTCTCGACCGGCTCGCGCGGTCGGCGTGGGCGCCGCTGGCGGCGCTCGGCGCGCGGCTCGCCGCCGAGGAGCGCATCCACGTCGCGCACGTCGACGACTGGGTCGTGCGTCTCGGCAAGGGGACCGACGAGTCGAAGGCCCGTCTCGCCGACGCCCTCGAGAAGCTCGCCCCGGAGGCCGTCTCGCTGCTGGAGCCCGTTGCGGGCGAGGACGAGCTGGTCGCCGCGGGCCTGTATCCCGAGCCGGGCGGGACGTCGATGCGTGAACGCTGGACGGCCGGCCTCGCGGCCGAGCTGAACGCGGCCGGGCTCGAGCTGTCGCTGCCGGCGGACCTCGACGGTCCCGGCGGCCGCCGCGGTCACCACACGACCCACCTCCCCGAACTGCTCGACGAGATGTGCGAGGTCTACCGGATCGAGCCCACCGCGGCCTGGTAACTGGATGGGTGCCGTGGTCTTGGCGCAGCCAAGGCCGCGTGTAGCCGGCCGACGCGGCCTTGCCTACGGCAAGACCACGGCACCCGGAGAGTTGAATCCCGTGATGACCCCGTGGATAACGTGTCGATTGAAATGACCACCACCGATTCCATCTTCGACGTCCTCTCGACGATCCCCGATCCCGAGATGCCCATCAGCATCACGGACCTCGGGCTCGTGGAGGACGTGCGGGTCGAGGCGGGGCCGGAAGGCGAGGTCGTGAGCGTCGACATCCTGCCCACGTTCGTGGGCTGCCCGGCCCTGGACATGATCCGCGGCGACATCGAGAACAGCGTGGGCTCGATGCCGGGCGTCGGCTCAGTGCGTGTCAGCTTCCTCTACGACCCGCCGTGGACGGTGGACCGCATCACCGACGCCGGCCGCGAGTCGCTGCGCGAGCACGGGGTCACCGTCCCCGAGCGCGGCGGGCGCCCGGACGACACGGGCGACGGTGGCACGACTCCGCTGGGAACGTCTGCGGTGAAGTGCCCGTTTTGCGGATCCGATCGCACGCGTCTGGACAGCCCATTCGGCCCCACGCGGTGCCGGATGATCTTCTACTGCGACGGCTGCCGGAATACGTTCGAACGTCTCAAGCGAGTCGCGAGCGACGATCATTCGGGGTGCTAAAATGGCGTGGGACGTCCTCTTTCCGGAGCGCGGTGCGATCCCGAAATCCCGGCCCCGCTGACCCCGACCCGTCTCGACGCGGAGTGATCTCGCTCATGCCCGACAAGACCGTCGAATCCGTCCGATCGGCGCCACACAGACCCACGCGAAAGAGAGGCGGAGACGGGCGACCACGCATCGCCGCCGAGTCCGGATTCATCGAGGACCTGCACATCCTCGACGAGCACGGCCGCGTGGATGACGCCCTCGATCCGAACCTCGACCCCGCCGACCTGATGCGCATCCACCGGGCGATGGTCCTCACGCGCCGGTTCGACATCCGCATGATCAACATGCAGCGGCAGGGAAAGATGGGCACGTTCGCCCCCGGCTACGGCCAGGAGGCGACGCAGATCGGCCAGGTCTTCCCGCTCACCGAGCGCGACTGGTACGCACCCTCGTACCGGTCCTTCGGCGCGCAGATCTGGCGCGGCTGGCCGATGACCCGGCTCCTGTTGCTGTGGGACGGCTTCTTCGAGGGCTTCCCGCCGCCGCCGGAGGTCAACGACTTCCCGTTCTCGATCGTGATCGGCTCGCACGTGCTGCCCGCCGTCGGCACCGCGATGGGCATGAAGTACCGCGGCGAGGACACGGTGATGGTCACGAACTTCGGTGACGGCGCGCTCTCGCAGGGCGCCGTATCCGAAGCCCTGAACTTCGCCGCCGTCAACGCGGCGCCCGTGATCTTCATCTGCGAGAACAACGGCTGGGCGATCTCCACGCCGACCGAGAAGCAGTGCGCCCATGAGGTGCTCGCCCTGCGTGGCCCCGGCTTCGGCGTGCCGGCGATCCGCGTGGACGGCAACGACGTGCTCGCGATGATCGTGGCGACGCGCCGCGCCGTCGAGCGCGCCCGCACCGGCGAGGGCCCGACCTTCATCGAGGCCGTCACCTACCGGATGGGCGTGCACACGACCGCCGACAACCCGAAGGTCTACCGCGACGAAGCCGAAGTCGAGCAGTGGAAGGCGAAGTGCCCGATCGCCCGCTTCGAGCGGTATCTCGCCGACCGCGGCATTCTCGACGCGGCCGGGGCCGAGGGCGTCGCCGAGGAGTGCGAGCAGGAGGTCCTCGAAGCCCGCACGCAGTTCTACGAGCAGGCGGTACGGCAACCCCGCGAGATCTTCGACTATGTGTTCGGCGAGCTGACCCCGACCCTGGAAGCGCAGAAGCGCGAGTACCTCGCGAAGCTGGATCGGAAGGGTATCGAATGACCCAGTTGACCATGGTCGAAGCCCTCAACCTCGCGCTCGACGAGTCGCTGGAGCGCGACCCCGACGTCTGCCTCATGGGCGAGGACGTCGGCGTGAACGGCGGCGTGTTCCGCGTCACGAAGGGCCTCCAGCCGAAGTACGGCGAGACACGCGTCGCGGACACGCCGCTCGCCGAGTGCGGAATCATCGGGACCGCCGTGGGCATGGCGATCTACGGGCTCAAGCCAGTCGTCGAGATCCAGTTCTCCGGCTTCACGGTGCAGGCGTTCGACCAGATCGAGCAGAACATGGCGCGGTTCCACAACCGGTCGCGCGGACGCTACCCGATCTCGATGGTGCTCCGCACGCCGTACGGCGGCGGCATCCGCGCCGTCGAGCACCATTCCGAGTCACGCGAAGCGTACTGGGCGCACACGCCCGGCCTCAAGGTGGTCATCCCCTCCGGCCCGCGCAACGCGCGGGCGTTGCTCGCGTCGGCGATCGCCGACCCCGACCCGGTGATCTTCTACGAGCCGAAGGCCGTCTACCGGGCCTTCCGCGAGGAGGTGCCGGACGAGCCGGAGACGATCCCGCTCGGCAAGGCCATCGTCGAGCGCGCCGGCACCGACCTCACGCTCGTCGCCTACGGCGCGATGATGCGACCCACGCTCGAGGCGGCGGACGACCTCGCCGACCTGCACGGCGTGTCGGTGGAGGTCATCGACCTGTTGAGCATCTCGCCCATGGACACCGAGACGCTCGTCGAATCCGTGTCGAAGACGGGCCGGTGCGTCATCGTCCACGAGGGCCCGCGCACGTGCGGCGTGGCGGCGGAGATCATCGCCCGCCTCAACGAGCACGCCTTCGAGCACCTGCTCGCCCCGCCGCGGCGGGTCACGGGCTACGACGTGCACTTCCCGTACTTCCAGACGGAGGAGCACTACCTGCCCGACCCCGACACGATCATCGAGTCGGTCCGCGAGACGATGGCGTTCGACGCATGAAGCGAGAGTTCAAACTCCCGGATCTCGGCGAAGGCGTGCAGGAGGGCCAGGTCCTCCGCCTGCTCGTGGCCGCCGGCGAGCACGTCGACGAAGACCAGCTCATCATGGAGGTCGAGACCGACAAGGCCGCGGTCGAGATCCCCTCGCCCTACACCGGCGTCATCACCGAGTGGCACGTGAACGAGCAGCAGGTCGTCAACGTCGGCGACCTGATGGTCACCTACGCCGACGACCCCGACGCGCCCGCCGCGAAGGTGGCGCCGCGACGTGCCGCGGCCTCCGGCGACGGCCGAGCGCGACCCGCCGCCACCGCGGTCGCAACGGCCCCGGCCTCCGACGGCTCGGCGCCGGCGGGACCGCGCCGACCAGCGTCGCCGGCCGTGCGCAAGCTCGCGCGTCAACTCGGCGTCGATCTCCAGCAGGTCACGGGCTCCGGCCCCGGCGGCCGCGTCGTGCGTGCGGACGTCGAGGGTTTCGCGTCCGGGGCCGCGACCGCGCCCGTGTCCGCGCCCGTGTCCGCGTCCGTGTCCACACCCGTGTCCGCGCCCGTGTCCGCATCCGCGCCCCTCGCCGGCCGCCCCGACACCGACGCCCACGGCCCCGTCGTCCGCGAGACGATCACGCAAACACGCAAGGCGATCGCCGGCATCATGGCGCGGGCCTGGGCGACCATCCCCCACGTCACCGACTCCAACGACGCCGACGTCACCGACCTCGACCGGCTTCGACACGGATACAACGAGTCGATGCCGCCGGAGCGACGTCTCGGGATGCTGGCGTTCGTGATCCGCGCCGTGGCGCGCGGTCTCCAGGCCCACCCGATCGTCAACGCGAGCCTCGACGAAAGCACCGGCGAGATCGTCTACAAGCGGTACTTCAACATCGCCATCGGCGTGCAGACCGAGCGCGGTCTCGTCGCGCCGGTGCTGCACGGCGCCGACACGTTGACGATCCCCGAGATCAACACGCGGCTCGGCGAGATGGTCGAGCGCGCCCGCCGCGGCACCTTCTCGCTCGAGGATGCGCAAGGCGCCACGTACACGATCTCCAACGCCGGCGCGATGGGTCCCACCCGCTACTCCACGCCGATCATCACGCCACCCCAGGTCGCGGTGCTCGCGGTGGGTCGGTCCCGGCTCCAGCCGTGGATCGTGGACGGTCGCCCCGAGACGCGGCTCGTCATGCCGCTGAGCCACTCGATGGACCACCGCGTCATCGACGGCGCGAACGAGATGGCCTTCATGGCCCAGCTCATCGGCGATCTCGAGAACCCCGGGCGGTTGATGCTCTAGAACATAAGGATGCTGATGAAGCACGGAGGGCCACGAAGCCCGAACGTGTTCGAGCAGGCAGACCATGGTCGTCGGTGAGTTCACAGTCGAAACGGAGCTGGTCGTCATCGGGGGTGGTCCCGGCGGCTACTCGGCGGCGTTCCGCGCGGCGGATCTGGGGATCGCGACGACGATCGTCGACGATCGCGACCGGCTCGGCGGCACGTGGCTGCACGCGGGCTGCATCCGGAGCAAGGAGCTGGCCTCGCTCGCGGACGTGATCCGCGCCGCGGCCCGCGTCGGGGACGCCGGGATCTCGTTCGGTCCGCCGAAGGTGGACCTCGAGCAGATCCGGGTCAGCCTCGACGACACCGTGGCCCGCCACGCGCAGCACCTCGAGGCGGAGTGCGAACGGCTGAACATCACGCGCGTCCAGGGGCACGCGCGGTTCGAGAGCTCACGGCAGATCAGCGTCGAGGGCAACCCCGAGGTCCCGCGTATCCGCTTCCGGCGCGCCGTCATTGCCTGTGGCACGCGACCGGTCGCGCCCCGCGGGATCGACCCGGGGTCGTCCGGGCTTCTCGACACCGGCTCCGCGCTGCTCATGCCCGGGACCCCGCCGCGGCTGCTCGTCGTCGGCGGCAGCTCTTCGGCGCTGGAGATCGCCAGCATCTACGCGACGCTCGGCAGCCGCGTCACGCTCGTCGATCGGCACGACCAGCTCCTGCCGCACGCCGACCCCGACCTCGTTTCTCCGCTGCGATCGGAGCTGGAGTGCGCGCTGGACGGGCTGCATCTCGGCGCATGGGTCGAGTCGTGGCATTCCGGCCCGGAGGGACTCGACGTCACGCTCGGCGGAAGCGCCGAGACGGCCTCGCCCCGCCGATTCGACGCCGCCCTCGTCGCCGCGGGGCGAGAAGCGCACGTTGAGTCACTCGGGCTCGAGCGCACCGAGGTGCACCCCGACAAGGCGAGTTTCGTGCACGTCGATGACCAGATGCGCACGACGGATCCGCGGATCTTCGCCGTCGGTGACGTCACCGGTGAGCCGATGCTCGCGCTGAAGGCCGCCCACCAGGGGCACATCGCCGGCGAGGTGGTCGCGGGCTGGGAGAGCCGCTACGACACCCGCGCGGTGCCGATGGTCCTGTTCACCGAGCCGCAACTCGCCTGGTGCGGGCTCACCGAGACCCAATCGGCCGCGATGGGCATCGAGTTCCGCGTCGAACGGTGCCAATGGGCGCCGGCCGGCCCGGGCTCGACCGGCACCGGGTTCACGAAGATCATCCACGACCCGGCGTCCCACGTGATCCTCGGCGTGGGCATCGTCGGTCGCGGTGCGGCGGAACTGATCGCCGAGGCGGCCCTGGCCCTCGAGATGGGCGCGGTCACCACGGACCTCGCGGCAACGATGCACCCGCACCCCACACGCGGCGAGTTCATCGCCGCCGCCGCGCGGCGCGTCGAGGACGCGCAGGACTCCACCGCGGAATCGACATGATGCCCTCTTCGACGGCGTGATCTCAGTCTCCCACGACCTGCTCGCGGGTGGGGAAGTGTTCGTCGACGAGCACCGGGAGCGCTTCGGCGAGGAGCTTCTTGGCGCGCTCCACCGCGACGTCGAAGTCGATGACGCCCTCGGGACAGTTGACCGCGACCTCGATCTTGCTGAAGTACGTGTACCTGTCGCCGGGAAGCCCGATCTGGAGCCGCGCCCGTTCGCGTCCGTGGAAGTACTTGCCGTTGCAGCAGATGACGTAAAGCACCGCCATCCGCGATTCCCCCTGGTTGATCCTGAGCAGCCGCGCGTCGATCCGTGGCGTGTCCGGTCCGAGGCCGGGCGTCTCGACGCTCACCTTCTCGATCGCGTGGACGGTCGCCCCGCCCTGCCGGTAGCAGACTTCCGGCGTGTGCGGGATCGAGTCGCGCGGATCACTGTAGTACGTCACGAACAGCATCAGTTCGCCGTTGGGCTCGACGCTGGGGCGGCGCTCCTCGACCCACAGTCCCAGCCACTCCGCGGTGCCCAGGTCCTGGTCGGAGAAGAGACGGGTGAAGTTCGGATCGCTCGGCCGTGACCGGTACGCGGTGAGCCGCGACGGCTCGAAGTCGTGCAGCGATTTGCGCAGGTCGATGGGCAGCTTGCTGGTGTACGCGATGAGCGCGGCGATCCCCGGGCGCAAGCCGATGGCGGCGACGAGCAGGACGACGAA
>JAAELP010000360.1 GCA_024226535.1 Planctomycetota bacterium
CTTCCCCGCCGGCGTTCTTACCGCCGGTGATGATCATGATCAACGCGAAGGCCAGGAGGCCGTACGCCAGCGTGCGCAGCTGCATGGGGATGATGAAGAAGAGCAGGACCGTCGCTTTCGGGGCGAGGTAGGCGCCGGCCATGAGCACGCCGAACACGCCCGCGGACGCTCCGATCAACGGTTTGTAGAAGTCGTTGAACAGGAGCCCGGGGATCGCCTTCGTCACCCCGAAGAACTCCGCGGCCACGTACCCGCCGATGTTCAGCAGCGTGTACATGAGCGCGCCGAAGAGCCCGCAGAGCAGGTAGAACGCGAGGTAGCGTTTCGAGCCGAGGTACCGCTCCACCATCCCGCCGAAGAAGTAGAGCACGATCATGTTCACCAGCAGGTGCCCGAAGTTGGCGTGGAGGAACTGGAACCCGATGAAGCGCCAGAAATGGACCTCGAAGAAGCCGCGCCGCGTCGAGAAGTGCAGCATCGACTGCAGCGACCGCATCTTGCGCAGCTCGCGCCAGCCCACGACTTGCCCCTGGGGCGTGAGGAGCTGCTGCTTTCCGAGCAGCCATTCCCTCTGCGGGTGGTCGGCTGGTCGTGATCCTCGCGTGAGCGGCGCCCAGACCAGCACCTCCACCGGCCCGCCGACGACCGCGCTGAGATCCGGCTCCTGCGTCAGGTCCGGGTTCAGGTGCACCGCCATCTCCACCGTCTGGAGCGGCAGGAAGCCGTCGATCAAGAACACCGCCACGCAGATCACGATGAGCCACGTGTTCACCGACCACATACGCATCGAGCGCATCGGGCCGGACCCCGAGCCCCCCCGGGGCGGCTGGTCGCGAACGTAATGTCGGTCGTGGATGCCCATAAACGCGTGACGCCTGTTCTTCGGATCGATCGTCCCCGAATCCCGAGAATACCGCGTCCCGGCCTCAGGAACCCCGGCGGCGGTCCGTCGCCTCCTGGAGCAGGCGACGCTCACGCGACGTCAGGCTGTCGATGCCCTGCTCGCCGATCTTCGCGAGGATGCGGTCCACCTCGCGGGTCTCGGCCTCGTCGAGCGGCGGCCGGCGCTCCGGGCGGCGGGTCTCCGGCGGCGGCTCGGGCTCGGCGTCGCCGACGATCTCCGACTCCGACCATTGCGAGGCGGCGAAGATGTCGTCGTCACCGCCGTCGCCCATGACCGACCCGGTCCACTGGAGCTGCTTGAGCGTGAACCAGCAGGTGATCCCGCCGAAGAACGCGATCCCGATCAGCATCCACTCGCTGGTCACCGCGCCGAAGATGAACAGCCCGATCGCGCCGATGTACCCCGTGTACACCGCCAGCCGCATCGACCGGCGGTAGCCGAACTTCGGCCAGAGCAACGTCTGCACCGTCCGGCCCCCGTCGAGCGGGAAGATCGGCAGGAGGTTGAACAGGAGCAGGATCAGGTTCATCGTGTTGAACGCGTCGAGCGCGTAGATCAGCCACAGGGGCGAGAAGTCGGGGCCGAGGCTGACCCAGTCCGGGCGCACGAACGGACTGTGCAGCGCCGCCCCCATCCAATGACCGCTGAGCACGCCGATGAGGGGAACGAGGAGCACGAACAGCACGACGTTCACGGCCGGCCCGCCGAGAACCGTGGCGAGGTGCGCCCGCCAGCGGTGCGGTGGCAGGCAGAAGGCGAGACCACCCAGCGGCCACATGAGGATCTCGTTCGCCTCGCCCCGCGCCCACCGGCACGCGAAGCAGTGGCCGAACTCGTGGAGGAGGACGATGAGGAAGAGCCCCGCGAGGTCCAGCGCCACCAGCCCGACGTCCCCGGCCCGCGCCGACGAGCCGTCGGGCCCGACCGCCGCCCGGGCGAGCCAGACCACGATGATGATCACGAAGATGACGTGCACGCGGACCGCGATGCCCGCGAACCGAAGCAGCGGCACCGACCACGTCATGGGGTTGTCGAAGCTCGGGCGCACGCCCTGCCAGTCCCCGCCGGGACGGCCGAAGCGACCCGACGGGTCGTCGTCGTAGCGCCGATCCGACCAGCTCACGGCGCCGCCCCCCCCGCTCGCGCTTCCCGGACACGCTGCCACTGGAGCAGGCCGGCGATCGTCTTCCCGTCGCGGATGCGGCCGTCGTCGATCATGGCGAGCGTCTCGTCGCGCGGCAGCTCGACCACCTCGATCGTCTCCCCGGCATCGAGGTCCTGGCCCACGAAGCTCAGGTCCTCGGCGACGAACACGTGGAGCAACTCGTCGCAGAAGCCCGGCGACGTGTAGAACTGCGTGAGCGCGGTGACGTGCCGCGCGGCGTAGCCCGTCTCCTCGGTCAGCTCCCGGGCGGCGGTGGCCGCCGGCTCCTCCCCCGGCTCCATCGTGCCGGCGGGAAGCTCCCAGAGCACCTCGTCCACGGCGATGCGGTGGTTGCGGATGAGGACCACGCGGTCGTCGTCGAGCACGGGAACGATGACCACGGCGCCGGGGTGATGGACGATCTCGCGCACGACCGCGCGGCCGTCGTCGTCGGTGAACGAGCGGACCTCCACCGTGAGCAGGCGGCCGGAGTGGGTGGTTTCGGAATGCGTCGAGCCGGCGGGCATCTGGCAGATCATAGATCGCCGTCCCGGTGAACGTCGGCGGCTCGGCGTCATCGTACCGGACCCCCCCGGCGCGTTATCATGCCCGATCGGTACTCACGCCGGGAACGGGGCACGAAACCCATGGCCACGAAGAAGCGCACGCGCCGCATGACGGCGGAGGATCTCACCCGTTTCAAGCTCGTCGCCTCGCCGCGAATATCCCCCGACGGCGCGCGCGTCGTCTTCGTGCGGAAGCGCGTCGGCAAGAAGCTGAAGGAGTACGCCAACCAGCTCTGGATGGTGGACGCCGACGGCGGCAAGCCCGTCGCTTTCACGGGCGGCGACCGCGATACCCATCCGCGCTGGTCGCCCGACGGCGAACGCATCGCGTTCATCCGCGGCTTCGAGAAGGACCCGACGCAGATCTACGTCATCGGCGCCGACGGGGGCGAGGCGACAGCCCTGACGAGCTTCCCCGAGGGAACGATCGGCGACTTCAAGTGGTCGCCGGACGGCCGGCACCTCGCGGTGCGCTTCCGCGTGAAGGAGCCGGACTGGACGAAGGCGGCGGAGAAGGAGCGCAAGGAGAAGGGTCTCTCCGAGCCGCCCCGCGTCATCGACGACTGGTGGTACCGGCTCGACGGCGACGGCTACTTCGGGGGGGCGCGTCACCACCTCTACCTCGTGAACGCGGAGACGGGTGAGCACCGCCGAATCTACGACCGGGACACCCTCGGGTTCTTCAGCTACGACTTCTCGCCGGACTCGAAGAAGCTGGCGATCACGACCAACCGTGATCGCAAGGCGATGATCAAGCCGTGGAAGGACGAGATCCTGATCCTGACCCTCTCCACGGGCAAGACAAGGGCCGTGCCGAAGCTCCCGGAAGGACCGAAGGACGAGATCGCGTGGTCGCCGGACGGCAAGCTGCTCGCGTTCGCGGGACGCCGGGGGAAGGACTACACCTACAGCACGGGGAACCTCGAGCTGTTCGTGTGCGATCCCGTCCGCGGCGACGCCCGCAGCCTCACGGGACGGGAGGACGTCTGCCTGATGGCGGTCGCGCTCACCGACACCGCCGAGGCCTCGTTCCAGCCCTCGATCCGGTGGAGCCCGGGCTCGCGCCGCATCTACATGAAGATCGGGCATCACGGCGAGACCCATCTCGCCTCGGTGTCGTCGCGCGGGGGGAAGATCCAGGTCCACACGTCGGGCGCGCTCGACATCGATCCCGGCAACTTCGCCGATGACGGCAAGCGTCTCGCGTTCACCGTCGCCAGCGCGACGAAGCTGCCGGAGGTGCACGTCGGCGAGCGCAGCGGCGCGACCGTGCGCACGCGCGCCGTCACGAACCTCAACGGGCCGCTGCTCCGCGAGGTCACCTGCGCCCCGATCTCCTCGGTTTGGGTGCGCACCGCCGATGGCACGAAGGTGCAGACGTGGGCCATGTTCCCGCCGGGCCACCGCAAGGGCAGCCGGAAGAAGTATCCCGCGGTGCTGGAGATCCACGGCGGCCCGCACGGGCAGTACGGCGTCGGCTTCTTCCACGAGTTCCAGGTGCTCGCCGCCGCGGGCTACGCCGTGTTCTTCTCGAACCCGCGCGGCAGCAAGGGGTACGGTCGAGATCACTGCGCGGCGATCCGCGGCAAGTGGGGAGAGGCGGACTGGGCGGACATCCAGGCCGTCACGCGGCACATGCAGGACCACCCCAACGTCGACGCGAAGCGCCTGGGCGTGATGGGCGGGAGCTACGGCGGCTACATGACCAACTGGGTCATCGGTCACTGCCGCGACTTCGCCGGCGCGATCACCGACCGGTGCGTCTCGAACGTGCACACGATGGGCGGCACGAGCGACTTCATCGACGAGCCCGACCGCTACTTCCCCGGCAACTTCTGGGACCGCCCGGAAGCCCGGTGGGACCAGAGCCCGATGAAGTACATCGGCAACGCCCGCACGCCGACGCTCATCATCCACAGCGAAGGCGACCTGCGCTGCAACATCGAGCAGGCCGAGCAGCTCTTCGCCGCGCTCAAGCTCCTGAACGTCCCGACCCGGTTCGTACGCTACCCGCGCACCACCAGCCACGGCATGAGCCGCAACGGTCCCCCGGACCTGCGTCTCCACCGGCTGGATCAGATCCTGGCGTGGTGGGGGAAGTACCTGAAGAAGTAGCCGCGGGCGGTTACGCCTTCTCTGAACGGCATTCCGGCTTACGGGCACGCCCCCCAGGCGCCGATGAGCGCGATGACGTCGGCGAAGTTGACCTGTCCGTCCCCGTTCACGTCGGCGGGGCAGGCGTCTTCGCACGTCTCATCGGTGCAGTCGGTGAAGTC
>JAAELP010000361.1 GCA_024226535.1 Planctomycetota bacterium
AGGTCGGGGTGCTGATCACCCGCGAGGGAGCCATCCGCAACGTCTTCGTCGGCGACGCGACCGAGCTCCACCTGCCGGACGTCGGCCGTCTGCGCGGCGGCGTCGGGCGTTTCCGCGCCCTGCGTTACGTCCATACCCACCTGCGCGGCGAGCCGCTGAGCGACGACGACCTCAACGACCTGGCGCTGCTGCGTCTCGACGCGGTGGCGATGGTTCAGGTCGACGAGGAGGGGCAGCCCGGACGCGTCGAGGTGGCACTCATCGAGCCGCTGCGAGGCGGCGAGGACGATTCGGCGGACGAGCCCTTCCGGCGGGTCGCGGCGCGTGACGTCCATCGCCTGGACTTCGATTTCGATCTCGAGATCCGGGCACTCGAAGCCGAGTTCACCCGCCTGACGCGCGGAGCGGCGGGCAAGACCAAGCGGGAGCGGGCCCTGCTCGTCGGCGCGCGTCCCGAGGACGACCACTTCGAGGAGATGCTGGAGCTCGTCGAGGCCGCCGGCGTCGACGTCGCCGGCACCGCCCGCCAGAAGCGCTTCCGCGTCCATCCCAAGACTGTCGTCGGCCGCGGCAAGCTGAAGGAGATCGTCTTCGAGAGCATGAGAAAACGCGCCGACGTGGCGATTTTCGACATCGACCTGAAGCCGGCGCAGGCGCGCGCTTTCGAGGACGCCACCGGGCTCAAGGCGATCGACCGCACGCAGCTCATTCTCGACATCTTCGCGCAGCGCGCCAAGAGCCGCGACGGCAAGCTGCAGGTGGAGCTGGCGCAGCTGAAGTACTCTCTGCCGCGGTTGACCGACAAAGACGCCGGCCTGTCGCGTCTGACCGGCGGCATCGGTGGCCGCGGTCCCGGCGAGACGGTGATGGAGATCGGCCGCCGGCGCCTGCGCGACCGCATCCGGGCCCTCGAGAAACA
>JAAELP010000362.1 GCA_024226535.1 Planctomycetota bacterium
GCTGTGCGGTATCCGATATCATACTTTGCCCTGTCCCTGTAATCTCCGTTTCTGTCAAGCAGGACAGCTCCTGTCCCAGGTGTCACTTCCGTACTGAATGTCAGGAGATTGACGGGAAATTCCAGGAGCACCGGGTTCATATCCCTGTGAACAAGCTTTTCACTGTGCATGACAAGAACCGACAGGGTGTTTGCCGTCAGAACCGGCTTTTCGATAACAAGGGGATCCTCGTGCCCGGAAGAAGGAACTGTCTGAAAAACTGTGCCGGGATCTTCAAAGTTTTTCCTGGTCATCAGGTATGCTTTTTCCGCTTTGCCGCCTTTCTGCCCGTACTTTTCCATATAATCAAGGTATTTCTTATTATAAGAACAGTAGGCGGCGCCCGATATCACAAATGCGCCCTCGTAAGCACCCGCAGCCTCTGCGATCACGCGGACCGGATTATTGTCTTTGTCGTATTCCGCGAAAATGGGACGCCCGGATTCGCCCAGTACCAGGCCCCGGGCTGTGACATGCCCGGATCTGACTACGGCGCCGGACCAGTCCGCATGAACTGCCGGCAGTTGAA
>JAAELP010000363.1 GCA_024226535.1 Planctomycetota bacterium
CTCCCCCGCAACCACCGAAGCCCGCGTCACCCGCTGAACCACCGCGATCACGTCAACACCCCCCGCCGCGCGAGAGCGAGGATCCGTCCCGTAGGGCGGCACTCACCCATGTCCGAGCCCGCTCCCCCGCCGCGCGAGAGCGAGGATCCGTCCCGTAGGGCGGTCCGAGCGCAATAAAAAGAGCCCGGCGCTGTCTCCAGCGGACACGGGCTCTTTGTGGGGGGGGCAAATGAAACGGAGGGGCGTGGTCGTCGATCGCCGCCTCACTGAATGATCTTCTACCTTCTATTCGATCAGATGGGGCGAGTGTTTCCACAATCTCTCGATATTCTTTCGCTCGAATCCGTAAGCCTCTTCCAGGCCGTCACTTGCGCGGATCACTCGGATTTGAGCTTCGTGAGCACCGCCTGGAGATCCGCCCAGACCCGCTCACGGGTGTCGCGAGTGTAGTTTCTGAGCAGGTACGCCGGGTGGAACGTGGGCATGACGTCCACGACGAGGCCCCCGGCGTCAAATTGTGCCCACGTCCCCCGAAGCTTCGTGATCCCCGTGGCGGTGTCGAGCATGAACTTCGCCGCCGGCCCGCCAAGGGCGACGATGACGCGGGGCTCGATGATCCGGATCTGCTCCGCGAGGTAGGGAGCGCAGCCGGCGATCTCGTCGGCCAGCGGCGTCCGGTTGTCCGGAGGACGGCTCTTCAGGACGTTGGCGATGTAGACGTCGCCGCGATCGAGCCCCATGGCCCGAATCATCTCTTCGAGCTTCTGGCCGGCGCGCCCCACGAACGGTCGCCCCGTTCGATCCTCCTCGGCCCCGGGCGCCTCGCCCACGAACATGAGGTCCGCATCGGGGTTTCCCTCGCCGAAGACCGTTTGGGTGTGGCCCGTCACGGTCGTGCAGTGGGGGCAGCCTGCGTCGTGCTCGCGTCGCAGCGCTTCCAGGGCCTCGATCCTGGACCCCGACCCCGGCGCCGACGGTGGGTCCGCGGCGCCGGTCGCCTCGGCCGGCGTCTCCGGCGAAGTGGCGGCGGACGCGATCTCCTCGCGGACCGGCACGAACGGAACGCCGAGGAGCTCGCTCGTCTTCAGTGACTGACGCACGGCACGCGTGGACATGGACAGCAGTCTACGCGCTTCGCCGCATGTGCCCTGCATCGGCGACAGGATGGTCACAGTTTCCCTCGAAGACCGCCGCGCGGATCGCGCGCAATCGCCGCGAGGCCGGTCCGTCGCGCCGCACGTGCCGGACCGCGTGGTCGAAGCATCCGGCGCTGAGCAGCATCGCGCCCGCCCCCGGCAGGCCCGCGCGCCGGGCGACGCGCTGCACGAGACGCCGGTCGTTGACGCCGAGCCTCAGCCCGCGGGCGAGCCGCCGAACCAGCGGTCCGCCCTGCCGCCGGTCGCGACGAACAACGGCCAGGATCCCCCAGGCGCCGATCGCGGCGACGGCCGCGCTGCTGAGAACTCCTGCGATCATGCGGTGGCTCCCTCCTCGACCCGGCGGTCGATGATCCGCAAGGCGGTCCGCGCCCGCTGGCGCACCGCCGCCCGCACGTCACCCCCGGCGAGACGTTGGAGATCGCCGGCGATCTCGATCGCGGGCAAGTGCCGCGCGACCCAGATCCCGCTCACCCGGTGCAGGGGGTTCCGATCATCGAGCATGGAGCGCAGAAGCTCGCGTCCGCTGTCGGGGTCGTGATGCAAGAGGGCGCGGACCGCGTTGGCCCGTGGCCGGTTGTGCTCGCTGTCGGCGATCGGCGCGACGATCTCGACGATGCGACGCGACGCGCCGCCCGTGCGTCGCACCGCGCGGTCGAGGGACTCCACCGCGTTCGCCATCGCGCGCGGGTTGTCGTGATCAATGCCGCCCATGAGCGCCGCCAGCGCCTCCGGCGAGCGCCCGGTGGCCAGCGCGGCCAGCGCGGTCGCCGCGGTGGCCGCGTCCTCGTCGGCGGCAAGCTCGATCAGCTCCGGCTCCAGCGTGGCGACGAGCCCGGCCCGACGCGTGAGCATGATCGCCTCGATCCGGCGCCGCGGCTCGGCGTGCTCCATCTCGGACGTCAGCTCCTCGCGCAGACGCTCGGCATCGGAAGCGAGCAGGGCCAGCAGCGCCGCCCGGCGAGCCGGCCCGGCGAGCCGGCGCCGGTGCGCGCGGAATCCCGCGACGCTGCGCCCGGCGAGCCGCCGCCGCGCGCGATCCGCGAGCGTCGTATGCGTCGCCCGCTCGATGCGCTGAAGAACCGCTTCATCGGCGGGACGTTTCGAGCTCAGGGCGTCGCGCGCCGCGAGCCGTGCGACGGCGCGATCCGCGTCGAGACAATACCGATGCACCGCCTCGGCCGCGCCGGATCCGTTGAGGCCGAGCAGCACCGTCACCGCGCGGATCCGCGCGATCGGCGACGGTACGGTCCGGAGCGCGTCGAGGTGGCGAACGCGGGTCCGGCCTGACAACGGCAGACGTTGGATGAGACCCGGAAGCTGCGCCTGGGCGACGGCAGGAAGCTGGAGGGCCGTCGCGAGGGGCGGCACGCACTCCGGCGGTCGCATCGCGCGATCGAGCACGCGGCGTCGCGCCGGTGCCAGGAGCAGGTGTCCCCGCGCCAGGGCTCCGCCGTGCTGGGCGGAGCCGCGGAGCCGGTGGAGCCACCGCGCCGCCGATCGACCGAGCACGGGATCGGTGAGCCAGCGCAGGAGGTTCCGCTGGACGAGCGGTTCCTCGTGTCGCTCGACGACACTGCGCACGCCGCGCACGACCGGGTCGTCCTCGTCGGACAAGAGTCGCTCCAGAGCCGGCCCCGGTCGGCCGGCGACCAGCGCCGCGGCCAGGAGCACCTCGTCGCTGCGGTGGTCGCGACACTGCTCCAGGGCTTCGGCCAGCGCGGTGTCGAGGGCCCGCTCCGTCGCCCGCGGCATCCAGTGGCGACCGGTCGCCCCGGCGAGGGCAATCGTCAGGGACAGCAGGGCGCCGGCGGCGCGCTCCCGGATGGCGGCCTCGTCGGCGGCCAGGAGCCCGACGAGCGTGCTCGCCAAGGCGGGATCGCCACGCTCGACCACGAAACCGATGACGTTCTCCCGGGCAGGCCCACCGGATTCGAGCCCGATCGCCTCCCGCCACAGGGCGGCGGCTCCGCGGCGTACGAGCGTCGCCCGGCCGGCGGGGTCGAGCCGGTGCAGGTTCCGGATCACAGCCGCGGCGGCAGCTCCGCGGCGGGTGGCGATCGCGCCGGCCGCGAGCCCGCGGACCTCGTCGTCCGCTGCGTGATCCAGGGCGGCGGCGAGCGCAACGGCCGCCGTGGAGGCATCTGCCCCCTTCAGGAGCCTCAATCGCTCGGCCAGTGGCGGCATGACGCGTGTCCCGGCGGTGATTTCTGACCCGTTCCGCACGGAAACTAGGTCACCCTAAGCCGTTGGCTCGTATCGGCCTGCGCCGCCTCGTCACTGCATTGTGTGATTATTTCACAAGGAAACGGTTGCCATGCCGGGGTATGGGCTCAAAAATGGCCTTCGAATCCGGAAGAGGAGCCGGACACGAGGAAGACCCCTCTCACGCATGGAAACGTGAGAGGTCATGGAACGAGGAGAAAGGCTCAACTCGATCGGCAGCAGGGAACGCACCAGGGAAACATCGAATGAGTCTCACAAAGACGTCAAGTCTTCAGACGTACCACCTCGGCCTCTTCCGAAGCGCTATCCACCCGGAGTTCTTCCAGATCGAGGGGCGCTGTCGCGTCGCTCGCGGGGACTACGAGTTCGAAGCGTGGATCTTCAAGGGCGGCCACTCGTTCCGCTTCGAGCACCAGGGCCTCTGCCTCAGCGAGGTCGTGAGCGAGGAGCTCGGCCAACTCCCGGAGCGGGGGCACATCATCACGCTGCCCTGCGCCGGCGAGAAGGACCACGAGGCGGAGTTCTCGGATCGGATCGGGTACATGACCTCGGTCCAGACCGAGACGCTCACCGACCACCTCTACCTCGGCACCTACAACGAGATGCTCGAGCATGGCCGGATGGGCGATTGCCTGATGTCGATGTGGACGGACGACCTGTCGAGGCCGAACCTGTCGCTCATCGACGTGCAGCGATACGGCAACGAGATCCACGCCCAGGCCTATCACCTCCGCAGCGACTGCGGGCTGATCCTCCGGACCCAGACGATCTTCCAGGTCATCTGAGCGGCCGACCGCGCGGAAACCCTCACGAGGCGGACGCTTCGGTGTCCGTGTCGCCGGTGTCCTCGGCGCGGTAGCTGACATCCGGCAGCGGCACGAGCGTGCCCGGGGTCAGACCGGGACGCCAGATCTCCTCGACGTCCTGCCCGTCGGCGGCGCGCCGCATCAGCAGGTAGACGATCGTCGACGCGGTGAACAGGTACGAGACGACCCAGGCGATCACCAGGTCGACCACGACCCGTTGCCAGAACGTGATCATCGCCGCGGCCCAGCGGCTGTGCCACGCGTCGTGGACCGCCCCGGCATCGGACGGCGCGAGATCGAGGATCCCCACTCCGCCGGCGCTGAGCAGCGCCGAGTTCTCGGGAATCACGCCGACGAGCGTCGCCGTGAAGTTGATGATCGTCGTGGCGAACAGCGCCACGACGACGTACCCGAGCGCCAACCCCACGAGCATGACGACCACGTATCCCAGGAGGTGCAGCGGACGGCTGAGCACGTAGCCGAAGGCGCGCTGCTGGGCGTCGGCGGCGTCGCAGTTCTCGCACGCGACGGCGGGCAGGAGCAGCGGGAAGCCGACGGCGTACCCGAGCAGCACGAACACGAGCAGGAACCCGGCGATCAGGGCGAGCCCGTAGAGGAGACCGCCGATCACGTCGAGCCACGGCAGCAGCAACACGCCGCCGATGATCATGGCCAGGGCCAGCCCACCCGCGATGAGCAGCGGCAGCATGGGGGTGAGAAGTAGCTTCACCCAGTTGTCCAGGACGAAGGTCGTCGCCTCGCTGATCCGCAGCCGTTCGTGGCCGGCGAAGTCGCACGCGGCCATCCGGCACACGGCGCCGCCGCCGAGGGACACGACGACGAGCGTGAGCAGCCCGTAGAAGATCGCGAACCCCCGCTCCTGCCGCCAGAGCGTGCGCGGCAGCTCGACGAACAGATCGCGGCCGGCGGTGATGATCATGCCCGGGCGCAGCTCGACGACGCCGCGCACGACGTGCTCGAAGCAGGCGGCGACGTGGGCCACCGAGGCCTCGTACGGTCCGCGCGGTCGCAGCGTGTGCAGCCGCGCGCGGGCGGCCAGGAACGCCGCGTCGTCGTACCCGTCGGGCGCGGTGCCGTCGGCGCGCGCCGATCGGTACGTGGCGTCCAGGAGCAACAAGGCGCTGGCCGCGTCCAGGGCCCCCACATCCTGACCATCGGCGAGACCCGCTCGCTTCAGTTCGTCGGCGATCACGTTCCGCGCATCGTGGCGCTCCTCGATCGACCACGCGCCGGCGACCAGGCCGCCGGGGTGGATCCGCGGTTCGGAAAACGCGTCCCACGAGCGACCCGCCGCGATCAGGATGACCACCATGAGCAATGCGAGGACGAGACGCGGCGGCTGAAGCGCCGCCGTGACGGCGCGCAGGATCCGCGGGAAGCGGAAGACGCTCGCGAACTCGACCCCGTCCACGATGAGGCGCTGCTTCGGTCCGGTCACTCCGATCTCCTTGGTTCGCCATGCTATCATCCATCCCCCCAGAACCAAGGAGCGAGACCATGGCCCACACCCTGCCCGATCTGCCGTACGCCCACGACGCGCTGGAGCCCTCGATCGACGCCCGGACGATGGAGATCCACCACGGCAAGCATCACGCCGGGTACGTGGCCAAGCTCAACGCCGCCCTCGAAGGCCACGCCGACCTGGCGGCGATGTCGATCGAGGACCTCTGCTGCAACCTCGTCAGGGTCCCCGAGAACATCCGCTCAGCGGTCCGCAACAACGGCGGCGGCCACTGCAACCACAGCCTCTTCTGGACGGTGATGGGCGGCAGCGGCGGCGCTCCCGCCGGTGAGTTCGCCGACGCCATCAACGGCGCGTTCGGCTCGCTCGACGGCTTCAAGAAGAAGTTCGCGGCGGCGGCGGCGACCCGCTTCGGCTCCGGCTGGGCGTGGCTCGGCGTCAAAGCCGACGGCTCGCTCTGCGTCTGCTCCACGCCCAACCAGGACAACCCGCTGATGGCCGGCGTCGTCGACTGCCTCTGCACGCCGATCCTCGGTCTCGACGTCTGGGAGCACGCGTACTACCTGAACTACCAGAACCGCCGTCCCGACTACATCGACGCGTGGTGGAACGTGGTCAACTGGTCGGCGGTGGCGGAGCGCTTCGCCGGCGCGACGCTGGCGGCGGCGAAGTAGGACGTCGGAAGGCGCGCAGAACACGGCGAATCGCGGCGCCGGTCAGGCGCGGGCCGAGCAGGAGCACCATGCTGCCGGCGAGCCAAACGACGAGCGTGGTCGCGAGCGCGAACCGCAAGCGCCATGCTGACGCGACCGGGCTGGATCCGGAGTCGTGGTAACCACGATCCCGCGTCCACGACCGGAAGTGACGGGGTGCAATGCCGGTGTGATACGCCTTGTTCGCGCGGGCGCGCTTCTTCGCAAGCTCGGCCAGCATTCGCTCTCGCTCGGGGCCGGGGGGCAGACGCCGCACGTCGCGCGTCGCGCCGGAGACGATGGCGTACCCCTCGACGCGCACCGCTTCCCGAACCCGCTCGCTCTCGTGCGGGTCGTCGAGCACCGTGAGCATCGCGAAGATGTCGCCGGCCTCGTTCAGCGCGTCGGTGTGCGACAGCCCCGGCACCGTTCGCATCATCCACCTCGCGAGCGATTCGGCGGAAAACGCCGGTCCATCCGCCGTCTCGATCCGTCTCGTCGCGTCGCCGTCCACTTGGACGATCCTCAGCGAAGCGAGGGCCCGTTCCTCCGGGTATTCGAGCACGACGATCGCGAACCCTGACGGCAGGGGCATTGACGGAGTCACGACATCACCCCGTCGCTCCGAGGAGATGTACACCGCCCCGTAGGCACCGGACGACGGACCGCTCAAAGCCGCGCTCGAAGCCGCGTGCCGGTAGCGCCAGAGGTCGTCCGACGGGCCCGTCACATACTCGAGCGCAGACGCCATCGCGTACCCGCCGGCGCCGAGCAGCGGCATCATGAGCGTCCAGATCATCCAGGCCCGCAGCCACCGTGGCGCCGCCCCCGCGTCCGGTGACGCGAGCCCGGTCTCGCGCAGGTCCGCTCCGCACCGCCGGCACCGTACGTCGTGGGTCTCGTGGACGACACGGCAGACGGCGCAGCGCGCCGTGGCGGTGGCCATAACGTGCATCTTCCGCCGGATCCACACTCCGAGCAGCGCGATCGCCACGAGGGGGAGTCCGACCGCGATCGCAGCCCCGATCATCGCCTGCCCCCCGCTGGACGGAACATCTCCTCGCGCCGTCGCGCCAGGCGCTCGAGTGCGATGATGCCGGCCAGCCACGGAGCCACGACCGCCGCGATCGCGACCCACGGGCGCATCTTCATGAACGTGCGTCGTCTCGACTGCCTGGCGGTGAATACGCCTCCCCCCCTGCTCTGCGACCGGTTCCTGCTCCCGAGACTGCCGGCTGCCGCCCAGTGCACGAGCCGCATGGCCAGCTCGCGCGCCTCGGCGCGTGTCTGCCCGCCCGCCGACCCGACGCCGGCCCGCCGCATCCATTGGAGGATGTCGTCGGCACTGATACCCGCCCGAGCGTTGCCGGCGCCGCCAGCATGCCACGGCGAGGCGGCGATCAGGGAGTCGAGATCGACTTCGAGCGGCGCGGCGCCGACGCCCGCGCCCAGGATGCGGAGACGCGCGCGCGTGTACCGAGCCACCGAACCTTCGGGCCAGCCCTCGAGATCAACGAGTGCGGCGCCGACCTGACGCGGATCGGAATCACCAGTCGACTCGTCCCGGACGACGACACCGACGTCCTGACCTGGATCCACGGCATCGTGCCGATTCCCGAGGACTACGTGACGCGCTTCAAGATGGACTTCATCACCTACGACGGCGCGACCTCGGATCCGCCGGGACCGAGCACGAACTGGTCGAGCATCGGCAAGGACACCTGGGACGGCCACCAGATGTTCTTCATGACGCCGCTCACGCGTCAGCAGATGACGGCCATCGGCATGGCCGAGCTGTGCGAGGCTGACCTCGACTTCAGCGGCGATGTCGGGTTCGGAGACATCCTGACGGTCATTGGACTGTGGGGTCCCTGCACCAACTGCCCCGAGGATCTCAGCGGCAACGGTCAGATCGACTTTGCCGACATCCTCGCAATCATCGGAGCCTGGGGTCCCTGCTGACGATCGCGTCTTCCTTCGACTCGTATGCCAACAACAAGACGGACGCCCACGACGGGCGTCCGTCTTCTCGATGGCTCATCCGTCGCGCGGCCGCCCTCAGCCCCAGGCTGCCAGCACCAACAGAACGTCGGCGAAGTCCACGCTCCCGTCTCCGTTCAGGTCGGTCGGACACTCCGCCGGCGGTGACGGGCAGTCGCCCCACTGGCCGATGAGAATCAGCAGGTCGGTGAAGTCGACGTCGCCGTCGCCGTCGAAATCGGGCGAGGGGATGTCGCATCCGATCGGAGCGGAGAGGACGCGGACGATGTCGGCCCGCGAGAAGATGCCGGTGAACGGGTGCGAGTTCTCCTTGAGCTGACTGCCCTCCTCGTCGAGGAAGCGGTCCAGTTGCTGGACCTCGACGAGGACCCGCGACGTGCCGGGGGAGTCGGGAACGGGATCGAGCAGCACCGGGTTCGTCGGGTCGTTGACGTCCACGACCTGGAGCCCGAGCGTCTCGTTCGCCACGAGCGCGTGGTCGTCGGTGCCCGGCGGCACGAGCTCGCTCGCGACGTCGACGTCGGACGCGATGCCACCCAGTGCCACCGCGGCGACCGCCGTCACCTGGTCCGGATCGGTGATGTCGAAGACGTGGAGCCCCGCCGCGCCTGCCACCACGTAGAGGTAGTCGTGCTCCCGGGACGGCTCCACGCCGCTCGCCACGACGTAGCGCGCGTACGTGTCCAGGCTCACGGCGCCAGGAAGGGAGAGCCCTCCGAGGAGCTGCGGCGACTCGTAATCGGGCAGCAGGTCGACGACCCGCACGCCGTACGCCGGGTCGGCGACGTACGCGCGAACCGCGAAGTCCGAGCCTCCCTGGAAGTGCGCGTACGGGCGGACGTCGACGGCGTGGATGCCGGGCACGAACCCGGCGACGAACGGCGCCGAGTGATCAGCGATGTCGACGACGAGCAGCCCCTCGTCGCCCGCGGCGACGAGGAGGTGGATGCCCCACGGCACGGCGCGCACGGCACCGGCGCTGTGCACGGTGGCGACGTACGTGGCGACGCCCGGATCCTCGTTGTCGTAGATCTGGACACCGATGCCGGCGTCGACGACGTAGAGGTGGTTCCCGGAACGGCTGACGTCGATGGCGTTCACGCCCTCGATGGTCCAGACCGGGTCGTCCGCTGCGGCGATTTGGGGGATGGTCCGCGGGGACCGCGTCGAGGCGGTTTGGGGGGAGCCGCGGGTGCCGCGCGCACTCCGATCGAAGATGTCAACGCCTTCCGGCCCGCGAGCCACGTACAGGAAGTCCGCCGTGCCGTGCACCACGTTGGGCAGCGCCTCGATCGCGTGGACGGTGCCGGTCACGGGCAGCGCCGCGCCGAGGACGGGTTGCTCGGGATTCTCGTCCCGATCGTATTGATTCACCCCGGATGCGCCGGCGGTGTACACGCGGTCCCGCGCCACGGCGTAGTTGCCGGAGCCCATCCCGAGCGTGGGCGGTGACCGGTGGCACTCGGCGCAGCTCCGCACCTCCCCCGCCCCGCGCACGGTGTGCGGATTGACAGGGTTGTGGGCCAGCCCGGAGCGCCCGTTGGACGTTTCCGGCATCACGAGGTCGAGGAGCTTCTCACCCGTGCGCGACGTGACGTCGGCGATCGGTTGACACGCGACGACGTACGGCGCCACCCGTCCCTCGCTGTTAGGGCCGATCGTGAAGTACCGCAGGCTCTCGAAGACCTTGTTGTTCGTCCGAGCCCGCCCGATCTCGAGCCGGCGCGTCATCAGGTTGAGACCCGGGAACTGCTCGTCACGCTCGAAGTGGCAACCGAAGCAGTTGGGTACCCAGGAAGAGTGGCACGCGTAGCACTCGAGCCCACCTTCCGCCTTGATGTGGTTCGCGTTCATGGCGCAGGCGGCGTATGGGTTGCTCGCGACGACGTCCATCGCGGGCGGGACCGCGTGCTGCGCGCCGGTCACCTTGGACGTGAGCCAGTAATCGCCCTGCGGATCCATGATGACGTTCGGTAGATCCTGCTGATCGTTGTCGAGCAGGGTCGGCAGCGTGTCCGGAGTCCCGTGGCACGTGCGACATTCGATCTTCGTGGCCTGGTCCATGTGACCGTAGATGTTGCCGTCACCCATGATCTCCGTCTTGACGTGGCAGTCGATGCAGGCGAGGCCCCGCTCACCGTGCAGATCCTGGGGGTTCGTATCGTTGACGGCGTAGTGATAGTTGCCGTTGAACCGGACGTCGGTCGTGCCCGGAACGCCCAGGCCGGAGGGGAGACGCGGCGGCATCTGCGCGCGGCCGGTGAAGTTCAGGCCGATCCGGGCGCCTCGATGGTGGCAGTGGACGCACTGCTCGGTCGTGATCTCTCTCGTGACAATGTGCTGTATCGGGTGACCGGGCTGGGCGTGGTTGATCGACGCGTCGTCGCTGAGCGACAGGCCGTCGTTGTCGTAGAGCATGTGGCACGCGGCACAGCCGTCGGCGCGGTAGGTGCCCTCGGCGCCCACGGCGCCACGGTATCCCTTGCCGCGCGACCAGAGATGGCACCGCGCGCACGCCTGCGACGGAACGGCCGCGAAGTGCGTGGAGAAGAGCGAGGGGTCCCCGCCGTTGAAGACGATCAGGTCGAGCAGGCTCTGCACCGCGCCCTTCTCGTAGGGAACGGTGCCGTCGTCGTCGCTCACGGCGAAGGTGCCGTAGACGGGCGTCTTCGTGTCCACGACGTTGTTCTGGTAAAGACCGCCGGCATAGTGGCCCGCCGCGGTGGCCATCATGCTCTTGAAGATCGTCTCGAGCGCGTCGGGGTGACACAGGCCGCACGTCTGGTTGACGACGCGCAGGTTCGACGGGTTGACGAAACGCTGATAGGCCAGATCCTGGTCGAGCGGGGGCACCGTCTTGTCGTAGACCACGTCACCGTTCGACTCGACATGGGCCTCGATGGTCGTCAGGTCGGGATCGCCGCCGTGACAGAACGTGCAGTCGAGGCCTCCCCCGAACATGTTCCGCGTCGCGTCCTCGAGGTGGCTGTGGCATGCCAGGCAGCCCTGCGTGGGGCCGTCGCCGGGGGTGCCATCGCCAAGTTGATTGATGAAGACCGGCCCGTCTTCCGTCAGAATGCGCAAGCGCCGATGCTCCGGCTCCTGAATGATCGACGGTCCGTTGCGCGGCGAGCCATCGAGGAGCGCGGGGGCGGCGGGGGCGGTGCGGCGCACCGCGTGCGGCCGTGTCCTCGGACCCGCGTCCGGATCACTCGCGAACAGCAACGGGAGAGCGATGAAGGCCGGTACCGCGGCGCACACCACCAACCACGGGGCGCGCGAACGCCTTCTCCCGGCGACGACCGTCTCGACATCCATGGTCTTCCTCCTTCGGAGTGCACCGGAAGCCGATCGACCCTCCTGCCGGCCGACGTCAATCGATAATAAAAGATCGTCTATTCCCTTATCATGATTGTACCGTTCGCCCGTCCTGATTGCACTGATTCAGCCCCGCGTGCATCATCCGATTACCGTTCGACCCCTCCCGAATGATCAAGAAGCTCCTCATCGCGTTCGGTGTGTTCGCCCTCGTCGCGGTCATCGCGATCGTCGGGCTCGGCTGGTGGGCGTACCGCGTATTCACGGGACCGATGTACGAGCCCGGGGCGCTGGCGAGCCTGCGCACGCTTCAGCCGCCGGCACAGGAGGCCGGCGATCCGGCGTGGGTCGTGCAGCCGGGCATCCGCCTGTACCACTTCTCCAGCGGTTCGGGGCGACCGATCCTCTTCGTGCACGGTGGTCCCGGTTTCCCGGTGCGAGAGCCGATGCCGTGGCTGGAGACGATCAACGGCTCGCACCGCGTCGTCTTCTACGACCAGCGCGGGTGCGGCACGTCAACGCGTCCGATCGATCGATTCGAATCCGAGAACGCGTACGCGAACATGCAGCGGCTGGAGTCGGCGCTCGGGCTCGGCGCGCAGGTGGCGGACATCGAGCGCATCCGGCGTCTGCTCGGCGAGGAGCGGCTGATCATCGTCGGCCACTCGTTCGGCGGATTCCTCGCCGCGCTGTATGCCGCGGAGTTCCCCGAGCGCGTGGAGAAGCTGATCCTGCTCGCGCCCGCCAACGTGCTCGTCATGCCCACCGACGATGCGGACCTCTTCACGCTCGTTCGCGATCGTCTGCCGCCGGACGAGGCCGTCCAATTCGATGGTGTCCTCGACGAGTACCTCGACTTCGGCGCCCTGTTCGAGCGCGACGAAGCCGGCCTCGCCCGTCTCAACCTCCGGCTCGGCGTCTTCATCCTGCGGGCGATGGACCACGATCCCCCACCGATGCCCGATGACGACGATGCCATCGACGCGGGCGGCTGGATGGTCCAGGCGATGTACCTGAGCATGGGCCGCCGGCACGACTACACCGAGGCCCTCGGCCGCATCACCGCCGACACGCTCGTCGCACACGGCGCCGACGATCTCGTGCCCGCCGAGACCAGCGTGCGGTACACCCAGCTCATCGACGACGCGGAGATGCTGATCGTGCCCGGCGCCGATCACTTCTTCACCGGGGATCAGCCGGAGTTGGCGGCGCGGGTGTCGGCGTTCCT
Source organism: Planctomycetota bacterium (assembly GCA_024226535.1). Lineage (GTDB taxonomy): Bacteria > Planctomycetota > Phycisphaerae > Phycisphaerales > SM1A02 > JAAELP01. Next base: position 12,912 of record JAAELP010000363.1, read on the forward strand.
CGAGTAAGTGCCCGCGTTCAGCCGCCGCCGGTCACCAGTGCATGGACCCCGCACAGGTCGAGCCAGCGGTCGATCTCGGGGCTCGGCCGCACCTCGATCTCGACATCAGCCCGGCGAGCGAGGCCCACGATGCGCACGAGGCACGCCGCCGTCCGCGAATCCGCCGACCGCGCCGCAACGAGGTCCACGCGAAGTCGCAGCGGACGGCGCCCGATCGCCCGCTCCGCCGCGAAGAACAGGGTCGTGACCGCCTCGTCGCGCCGGAGATCACCCCACCACCGCAGCTCGGCCTCGTCACCGGCCGGCGTGCGTCTCGCCCATCGCTCGATTCCGTGAGTCTGTCGTGTCGCCACCATCGCATCGCTCCCGTCCACACGGAAGAAGACGCGACGAACGGGGGTGACGGCGGTCACGAAATGGGGAGTTTCTTCAATCCGACCTCCGCCCCGCACTCGCTGCACGTCGCCGAGTCGCCCACGGGATAGCCGCACGCCGCGCAACGACCGCGCCGGCGTCGGACGTGACGTTTCAGGGCGACGGGAACGAGGTAGACCACCCAGAGCAGCGAGGCGTGCGTGACGGAGTTCACGATGAACCCGATCCAGATGGGGGCCAGGGGAAGCACCCACTGCGTCTCGGTGGCGAACGGCAGGTGCGTGGCCGGGATCCGCACGGCGGCGCGGTCCGCGGGAGGGAGATCGACCATGCCGCCGCCGGCCAGCGTCCAGGAACGCCACAGCTCGCACCGCATCGAGAGCAGGGGCCAGCCGCCCTTCGCGAGCACCGCCTGCTTGGTCCGCACCGCCTGCTTGGTCCGCACCGCCACCTCGTTGAAGACACCTTCGCTGAAGAGATACCGGCGCCGGAAGCCCACGCCCTCCTCGACGAGCGCGCTGCGCGGCTCCTGGTCGTAGCCAGGCGGGGCGTGCTCGCGCCACCACGCGCGCATCCGGTCGTCGATCGGCGGATCACGCGGCACCTCCACGACGCCCTCGTTCACGAACACCCACGCCGACAGCACGTTCGTCACCGCTCCGAACAGGAGCAGTACGACGACCTCGAACAGGCCCGGTGTCCACGCCCGCGACATGCGTTGACTGTAGCGATCTATGATCCGGATGAGCACGATGACCACCCCGGATCCTCCCACGACCGACCGCCACGAGGCCGACACCCGCGACGGAGCACCCGGCCGCGCCGGGGAGCGTCTGTTCTACCGCGACGACGACGAGTTCAACACGGCCCTCGACAAGGCGACGGAGACGATCATCAAGGCCGAGGGACCGCCCGTATTCCGGAACGTCGCGTGGCTCGCGCTGATCGGCGTGCAGGCGTTTCTCTACCTCTCGGACTGGGTGCTTCACTGGGATGTGCGCGAAGGGCTCGTTCCGGGCGTGGACCTCGTGAAGCCGATGTGGATCCTCATCGGCATCGCCGCCGTCATCGACCACGCATGGACACGCAACCGTCACGGTCGGATCATCAGGAACCGTCTCTGTTTCACCTGCGCCAAGAGCCTGCTCGACGTTCCGCTCGATGCCGCCGGCGGCGGTCGCTGCCCCGCGTGCGACCGCCCGTACAACGTCGGCGAGTACCGCCGACCGCGTGAGAACCGCGGCCGCGAGTTCCAGGGGTACATCGACGGCGACCACTTCGACCGAACGATGTACGCCGCCGCGGAGCGGATTCATCGCGCGCGGGGCGGGGGGCTCCAGGCCGATCTCCTGACGTGGGCCTGGGTGGCCCTGGGGGTCTGCTTCGGGCTCTCGCTGCTCGCGGGGTGGGATCCGCTCGACTGGATTCCGGGGCCGCAGCCGAACTACGCTGTTGCGTCGGGAATACTCGGCGTGTGGAGCCTCGTTCACTGGTTGCGCACCCGGCGGTTTCGCCCGCGCGTCATCGAACGACGGCTCTGCCTGGACTGCGGCTACAGCCTGCTGCACACGCCGTGCGACGAGAACGAGATCGGGCGGTGCCCGGAGTGCGGTGAGCTGTTCTCCGTGGCGCAGTATCAGCGACCGCCGGACGAGCCCGAGGAGACGAAGCGATGAAGAGCCTGCTCGCCTGCGCCTGGTTGACCGTCCCGTGCGTCCTCGCGACCGCGGCCGGCCCGGTGAGCATCGACGGCATCGAGTTCGTCGATCACGGCATCGGCGGCGTCATCGACCTCGGCGCGTATCGCGGCGGGCTCGCGGTCCTCGACTACGACGACGACGGCTTCCCGGACCTCGTGATCGGGGGCACCGGTGGCCAGCTTCAACGCCTCATGCACAACGAGGTCGACCCGGCCCGTCCCGGCGAACGCACGTTCGTCGACGTGACCGCCGGCAGCGGCCTTGACGACGCCGAAGGGCAGCAGCGTATCGGCGACGGCATGGCCGCCGCCGACTACGACAACGACGGCGACGTGGACGTGTTCATGATCGGCCGATTCCACCCCGGCGGCGGGATCGTGTCGCACGGCCTGCTGTACCGCAACGACGGCGGCGTGTTCACGAACGTCAGCGTCGACGCCGGCGTGCGCGCCAACGGGTACGCGGGTTCGGTGAGCTGGCACGACTACGACCACGACGGGTTCGTCGACCTGTTGCTGCTGGGCCAGGGCACGGGCGGCGGCCCGCGGGTGCGCCTGCTGCACAACGACGGCGACGGCACGTTCTCCGACCGATCCGATCTCATGCCCACCGTCGCCGGCACCGGCCCCGTGTACACGCACACGTGGATGGACTACGACGGTGACGGCTTCGCCGACTGCTTCGCGCTCTGGAACGGGCCGCGCGTGCTGAGAAGCGTGCCCGGCGGCGCCGAGCGGATGTTCGTCGACGCGACGGCCGAGTCGGGGTTCGCCATCCTCGGCCCCGCGCCGATGGGCATCGCCGCCGGCGATCTCGACGGCGACGGCGACTTCGACGTCGCCGTCAGCAACGGCGCCGCGGGCGAGTACTACCGCAACGACGACGGCTTCATGACGCGGTTCTTCCCCTTCCAGTCGATCTGGGCGTGGGGCGTCTCGTGGCTCGACGTCGACAACGACGGCGACCTCGACCACGTCCAGTGCGGAAGCTCGGGACAGGGCGCCAACTTCGACGTGCTCATCCGCAACCTCGGCGGAGGCGCGTGGGACGACATCTCACCCGCGCTCAACGGCATCAGCGTGGCGACGCGCTACGCGGTGCGGCTGGACTACGACAACGACGGACGCGTGGACGTCGTGGCGATGGACCCGTCGGACTACACGAGCGTCTACCAGAATCGCTCCACGACAACCGGGCACTGGATCACGCTCCGTCTGCGCGGCGACGGCCGGCTCGTGAACCGCAGCGCGATCGGGGCGGTCGTGCGCGTGAGCGCCGGCGGCGCGACGCAGGTGCGCGGCGTCGTCAGCGGCTCGAGCACGACCGCGACGGAGGATCTCCGCCCGCACGTCGGGCTCGGCGCGGCGACCGTCGTGGACTCCATCGAGGTGCTCTGGCCGCGTCGCGGGAGCCTCGCGTCGCGGACGGAGACGTTCGCGGGACCGTTCGCCGCAGACGGCATCGTCGAGATCCACGCCGGCTGCCCCGAGGATCTCGGTGACGACGGCGCCGTCGCGTTCGCGGACATCCTGGCGATCATCGGCGCGTGGGGTCCGTGCGAGAACTGCGTCGAAGACCTCGACGGCAACGGGAGCGTGGACTTCGCCGACGTGCTGCTGGTCATCACGGCGTGGGGAATGTGCTCATAGCGCTCAAGGACGCTCGCCCTCACCTGCCTCGCTGCGCGAGGCTGTCCTCTCCCGCTGCGCGGGAGAGGGGTTCCC
>JAAELP010000364.1 GCA_024226535.1 Planctomycetota bacterium
ACAGCAAGATCCAGAGAGTGAAGGGCCGGGCCTGCGGTTACCGAAACCGCAGTCGCTTCAAGAACGCCATCCTGTTCCATCTCGGCGGGCTCGATCTGTACCCTGGGGCACTCGCTACCCACACGAAATCCTGAAGCCCGAGTATAACTAACGGGTGTTGGTGGCGTGGCGGGGCGGGGGTCGAAGGGGAAGGGGGCTGGATTGGAACACCGCGAGGGAGTTCGACCGCTTCGCGGCGGAACAGAGACGGTCGCGTGGTCAGGGCAAACCGGAGACGTTTGAGTTCCTCGGGTTCGCGCATGTGTGCAGCCGGACGCGAAGTCACGGTTGGCAGGTGAGGGCGGGCGTCCTTGCACGTCCGCGTCCGCGGCTATCTCCCCGCGATGGCGCGCTCGGCCTGCTTCAGTACGTGGTGCGCGACCTGGTTCGGGCTGTAGCCGGCGAGGAGCCTGACGAAGGGGATGCCGTGCCGCTGGCAGATCTCCGCGAACGACTTGTAGACGTGGCTGCTCCAGCGGATGGCGAGGATGACGACGGCAACGTCGCCGCGGATCATCTCGCTCTCGATCCGGTCCAGCGGCATGCCGGCGCGGGTGGGGATCCAGCGCAGCTCCTGGAGTTCCAGCTCGCGCTCCAGCGCGTTGCGGGCGTGGACGCGCTCGTCGCCGCCGATGAGCACGGCGACGCGACCGCGCAGCAGGTCGGCGGCGCGGCGCACCTCGTCGGAGACGATCTGCGGCCGCGGCGCGGCAGGCGCCGAGGAGCGCTGGCGAAGCGCGATGTACCGATCGACGGCGTCGAAGACCTGCTCGGCGGCGGGGGGCATGTCGAGGTCGTCGGGGAACTCGAGGGCCTCGAGTCGCGCCAGCTCCGCGCACAGGTCCTTGTTACTGGCGGGGAAGCCGGCGTCGGTCCAGTCCGCCGTCGTCTCGAGGATGCGCTCCCAGTCGTGTGGCGACGCCACGTCGGGGCCGTCGATCAGGCGCTTGACGTGATAGCGGATGCGCGACACGAGCTGCTGGCGTTTCCGTTGCCGCAGCTCCCGGCTCTCGCGCTGCTCGATCCACCCGAACAGGTCGTCGCGGTACTGGTCCCACGATGCGGGATCCGCCGGGTCGTTCAGACGCATGTGCTGGCGAATCGGGATCCCGTGCTCCTGCGTGAGGTCGCGCAGCCACCGGAACATCTCGCGCTGGTCGAGGTCCTCGCGGTCGATCGCGACCTCCAGCACGCGCCGGAGCGCCGACTGGATCGTGGCGATGATCTGCACGAGATCCTCGTCCGGCGGCTCGTCGCGCTCGTCGTTCTCGATGAAGTGCTCGGCGGTCTCCGCCGCCTGCGCGAGGTTGTCGTAGCACTCGGCGATCACCGCGAGCTCGTCGTCGTCGGCCTGCGGGCCGTAGGGATCGAGCATCCAGACGTAGCAGTTCGGCAAGTCGCGGGCGATGTCCATCAGCTCCTTGTCCGTCGGGGCGATCGCCTGGTTGCAGTCGGCGTTGGCGGCCACCCGCCCGCGACGGTCGATCGCCCATCGACAAGAACGCGCCTTGAGGCCACAGCGCTTGACGATGCTCCTCATGTCGACCGGAGGCAGCGCCGGCGAGGCCGGTTGCGCGCCGCGTTCGCGCGGAAGGGCCGGCGGCGGGGCGGCCGTTCCGCTGTCGGGCACGAACATCGTGTGCACGGCGTCACCGATCTCGAGCGTCGTCTCGACGACCGGCGTCTTCGTCTTCGTCTTCGTCTTCGGCTCGACGACGGGCTCCAGGACCGGAGCGGCGGCGCGGGGCTCGTCGGTGTCGGCGGCCAACTCGACGAGCATCTCGCCGAGACCGCGCAGCGCGCGGCGGAACTCCTCGTCTCTTTCGATCTCCCGGCGCAACACCGATAGCACGCGGGCGACGGCCGACGTCAGGTCATCGGGCAGCTCGGGCGGCATGGATCATCGTATGCCGCCGATTTCGGCCTCGTGTCCCTGCTCCTGCTTCCGCCCTTCGAGGCGATGCCGCGAGAATCCCCGCACGCCCCCCGTGCGGGCCACCGATTCGAAGAGCCCCGAGAACGCGGGATCCACTGTCAGGTAGATGATCTGCCAGCCGCGCCGGACCAGCTCGACCGCGGCCTCCACGAGCAGGCGGCGGCGTGACGGGTCGGCGGTCAGGAACGTGTCGTCCCAAACGAAGAACGCCGGCGCGCCGAGGACGCGCTCTGCGAGGCCCGCGCGGATCGCGAAGTAGAGCTGATCGGCGGTTCCGCGGCTCAGCGCGGCGATGGGGAATCCGATGCCGTCGGCGCCGTACGCCTCGAACGCGCCGTCCTCCGTGGGGCGCACGCCGTGCCAGTCGCCGTTCGTGATGCGCGAGAAGATGGCATTGACGCCACCGCGCGGATCACGCAGGGCGTGGTCGAGCTGCGCCTCGAGATCGTCGACGGCGCCCCGGATCGCGCGGAGCGCGAGCTGCGCGGATTGCCGGCGCTGCCGGCGTTGATCCTGCTCGTTCCGGAGCTCCTCGAGCCGGCGGCGCGCGTCGCCCTGGTCGTCGAAGCCGATCGTCGCGAGCCCGCGCTCGATGACGCGGCTCGTGATCGCCGACAGCTCCTGGACCTGGTGCCGGACGTCGTCGCGTTCCCGCTCGAACTTCCGGAGACGACCCGGAGCCGGACGCCGACCCGGATCGCGGACCCGCGCGCCCTCGATCATCTCCCGCCAGCGGTTCGGTCCCACGTCGAGCATGCGCCGAAGCTCCTCTTCGGCGCGCGCCTTGTCGTGTTCGAGGCGTTCGCGCTCGTCGACGTTCTTCTCCAGCTCCGCGAGTGTCGCCAGGCCCGTCCGGTCGCGCAGCGTCGCCAGCTCGCCGTCGATCGCGTCGACCTGCTCCCGCAGGGTCCGTAGCCGTTGGGCGTGCTCCTCGTGAACCTCGCCCCGCCGCGCGTGCTCCCGCCGCACCCCGTCGAGGACGGCACGTCGCGTCGCGGCGCCTTCCGTCACCTGCTCCAGCGCCGTCACGAGCGAGCCGGGATCGTCGGCGGTCACCCCGACCGTCCGGGCCTCGGTGAGGAGACGTGCGGCGTCGCGCGCCCGCGCCGAGGCCGGTGCGGCGCGGCGCGCATCGGTGACGATGAGCGCGACGCCGGCCCCCGTGAGCGCGCCGAGGCCGACGACGGCCCACTGGCGCAGAATAAGACCGATCACGACCGCGGCTGAGCCGAGGGCGACCAGGGTCCATCCCAGCCACCGGGGCCAGCGCGAGCGCTCGGCGTCTTCGTCGGCCCGACCCCGGTCCCGGCACCGCCGGGCCCGATCGAGCAGATCCGCCCCCGCCACCCGGGCGGCGAGATCGTCGGCATCCCGGTGTTCCTCGCGGAGCCGCTCGACGTCTGTCCGCGCCTCGGTCACCTCGCGTTCGCGCGTCTCCACGGCGCTCTGCGCCTCGGTCGCACCGGCCTGCGCCTCGCGACGTTCGCCGTCGAGCCGGCGCCACCGGGCGAGATCGTCCCGCGTATAGCGCGCGAAGTTGGGAAGCGTTCGTTCCGTGGTGTCGACAACGTCGAGCTGCTTGCGAAGCCGCTCGAAGCGATCGAACTCCGCGGCTGCGCGTTCCTCGGTGGCCGCGGCATCGAGATCCTGCAGCCGACCGCGCGCGGCGCGAAGCTCGGCCTCCTGCGCGCCCAGGTGCTCGAGCGACTCGAGGAACGACTCGATCGCGCGGATCTGCCCGTCGATGCTCAGGCCCCGTTCCGACCACTCCTTCGCGTCGCGACCGGTGCGCGTGAGCCCCGCCTGGCCGCGGATCGAGCGCTCCAGCGGCTCGGGGTCGAACCCGGTGAGGTGCTGGATCGCCTCCTGGAGCCAGTCGCTCGAGGAGCCCACGGTCCTGCTACCCGCCCAGCCTTCCGGGATGACGAGCAGGCTCCAGAGCAGCGGGACGTCGCACAGGAGCGCCGGCGGTCCGGCGAGCGGCGCACCGTCGCCGTCGACGTGCGTGATCTCGATCGACACCTCGCCGTCGAACCCGGGCGTGCGCTGGCGCGTGCCCTCGAACGACGGCGCGTTGCTGCGTGCGAACGTCTCGCGCAGCGCGCGGTGCAGGCCCACGACGATCGACGACTTGCCGGCCTCGTTGTCGCCCTCGACGACGGTGACGTCGGTGGGCTCGAGCCGGAAACCGCGCAGCGGTCCCACGCGGTCGATCTCCAGCGTGTGCAGGCGGATCGTCATGAGCCCGCCTCCGAGGCGGCCCGCACCACGAGCGCCGCGGCCATGCGCACGACTTCGTCGTCGCGGGATTCCTCTTCCCCGAGGCGCCGCACGCGGGCGAGGATGTCCTCCAGCTCCGGCCGATCGTCGAGGAACGTGCGGATCGTCGTCACGCCGAGGCTCACGTCGATCACGCGGTGCGCCGAGCGGAAGCGATCGACGACGCGTTCCACCTCGGCGCGCAGCGCGTTTTCGTCGCCTTCCGTCCACCCGCGGATTCGGAGCAGAAGACCGCGGCAGGGATCGGGTGTGTCCGAGGCGGCTTCGAGACCGGCCGTCACGTCGCGGACAGCGTCGCTCGTGGAACCCCATGGCGGAAGCGCGATCTCCACCGGTTCCCAGTAAGGCGTCGCGAGACGTATTCGGCGCACGTCGCGCACGCCCGCGCCCGGCTCGAAGTCCACGACGACGGCGTGACGTGGTCCCCGTTCTCCGCGCGTGACGGCGATCGGTGACCCCGCGTATCCCCACGCGCCATCGGCGCGCCAGCCGTCGAACGTGGCGCGCGCATGCACGTGCCCGATCGCCGCGTACGCGAAGCGCCCCGCGAGATCGTCGTCGCGTATGGGAAGGTACGCGTCCTCGTCACCTTCATCGACAAGCGACCAGCCGCCGACGAAGGTGCCGTGCGCCAGGAGCACGGTGGACAGCGGATCGTCGATATCGAGACCCGCGAGCACTTGCCCGAGCGTCGTGTTCCGCTGGTACGGCGCCCCGTGGATGACGACCTCCTCGCCGCGCTCGGTGCGGATCGAGCACCGCTCGTGAGGAACGGTCGCGAGCACGCGCGTTCGCTGCCCGTAATCGGCTTCGGGCGGAAAGGCCGCGGGATCGTGGTTGCCGGGGATGACGACGGTCGCGCCCTCGAACGACTCGAGAAGATCCCGCACCTCGGTCCGCAAGGCCGTCGCCGCATCGTTGGTGTCGAACAGGTCGCCGGGGATGAGCAGGGCGTCGGCTTGCTCGTCCCCGGCGAGGCCGATCACCTGGCGCAGGGCATCGAGACGCTCCGGCGTATCCGGGCGGAGGTGGAGATCCGATGTCTGGACGAACCGCATGAAGGTGGCCCCGGGTCGAGCATAGCACCCTCCCGACCCATCGAGGGCAACCGATCCGGGGCGGTTCTGGGGTATTGGTGTGCCGGAATCCCCGGTGGACGCTTGGGTTATGTCCGGCGATCCATTAAGGTAGGGGCTTACCGCGCGACGCTCAATTCTTCCCCACGGTAACTACCGGGGAAACCACGCCGATCGACGATCGACGATCGACGACCGAGGAGGTTCCTTACATGTCGTGTACCGCCCCCACTCCGCGCCGAGTCCTCGTACGCACCGCCGCGTGCCTCGCCGGTCTGCTGGCCGCGGCTTCCGCCGCGCAGGCCGCCGACACCGGCGACGCCGTGAAGACGCGCGTGATCGCCGTGCCCGACTCGTCGATCGTTCTGAAGCTCTGGCAGGCGCCGGACGACCAGGGTCGACGCACGCCGCACTACGCCATCAGCTTCGACGGCGGCGCCGACTTCTCGGCGGCGCGGGCCACGAGCTACGACCTGAAGCTGCGTGCCGGCCGGTTCGATCCGCTCACCGCCGACGCGCCGTTCCTGAGCCAGAGCCTCGAGGCCGCCGACGACGTGAACGTGTACATCGTTCAGTTCGTGACGCAGCCGCTCGAGGAGTACCGCGCGGCGGTCCGCGACCTCGGCGGCACCGTGCACCCGTTCTACCTCGCGGATCACAGCCACCTCGTGAAGATGACGCCCGAAGCCCGCGCGGCCGTCGCGCAGCTTCCCTTCGTGCGCTGGGTCGGCAAGTACGAGCCGGGCTACCGTCTCGAGTCGTTCATGCGCGACAACGTCGGGCAGGCCGAGGTGCTGTACCCGTCGCTCGTCTACAACATCATGCTCTTCGAGTCGTCGCTCGAGACGAAAGAGGCGGTCGCCCAGCGGATCGCGGATCTCGGCGGCGTCGTCCACCGCGCCCACGCGGGCAAGTACATCATGGAGGCGACGCTCACGGCGGACCAGCTCTTCCAGGTCGCTCGCTTCGACGAGGTCCTGTTCATCGATCGCTGGGGGCCGATGGAAACGGACATGGAGAAGTCCCGCATCCTGAGCGGTGCGAACTACGTCGAAACCGTGGCCGGGTTCACCGGCACCGGAGTTCGCGGCGAGGTGTACGACACCGGCTTCAACCTCGGGCACGTCGATTTCGCATCGCGCCCGCTCATCGAGCACGGCAGCACGGGGGGCAGCTCTCACGGCTCCTCGACGTCCGGCATCGTCTTCGGTGACGGCACCGGCAACCCGGACGCGACGGGCATCCTGAAGTCCGGACAGGGCATCGTCTCCGACACCGGCACGATGCCGCTCACCGGCCCGACCCGCTACGACATGACGGAGGAGCTGCTCGACTCCCCGTACTTCGCCATGTTCCAGACCGCGAGCGTCGGCAGCCCGCGCGTGACCGAATACACGACCATCTCGGCCGATCACGACGCGATGCTCTTCGATCACCGCATCCTGCACTGCCAATCGCAGAGCAACGCCGGCACCACGAACTCCCGCCCGCAGGCGTGGGCGAAGAACATCATCTCCGGCGGCGGCGTGAACCACTACGACACGCTCACCAAGGACGATGACTGCTGGTGCGGCGGCGGTTCCACCGGCCCGGCCACCGACGGTCGCATCAAGCCGGACCTCTGCCACTTCTATGACGACACGTTCACCGTCACCAGCGGCGGCCCGACGTCGTACACGACCAGCTTCGGCGGCACCAGCGGCGCCACGCCGAACATCTGCGGCTACACGGGTCTCTTCATGGAGATGTGGGCCAACGAGGTCTTCCAGAACACCGTGCCCGTGCCGGGGGGCAGCGTCTACGAGAACCGTCCGCAGATGACGACGGCGAAGGCGGCGATGATCAACACCGCCTCGCAGTACCCGTTCTCCGGCCCCGGCGATCTTCACCGGTACAAGCAGGGCTGGGGCATGCCGGACGTGCAGCGTCTGTACGACATGCGCGAGAAGATGCTCATCATCAACGAGGACGATGTGCTCCCGAACCTCGCGTCCATCAGCTACAACGTCTCGGTGCCCGCGCTCGAGCCCGCGTTCAAGGCGACGATGACCTACGCGGATCCGGCCGGCACGCCGTCCTCGACGCAGCACCGCGTGAACAACCTCGACCTGCGGGTCGTGTCGCCGGGCGGCACGGTCTACTGGGGCAATGTCGGTCTCGTGGACAACATGTGGTCCACGTCCGGCGGCTCGCCGAACACCGTGGATACCGTCGAGAACGTCTTCGTCGAGAACCCGGAGCAGGGCTCGTGGACGATCGAGGTCATCGCGGCGGAGGTCGTCGCGGACAACCACCTCGAGACCCCGCAGATCGACGTCGACTTCGCGCTCGTGGTGAGCGGCGGAACGCTCGGGCCCGGCTTCGGGATCGATGCGGAGGACGACTACGACGAGGTCTGCGCTCCCGACACGGCGAGCTACGACATCGAGCTGACGCAGCTCGAGGGCTTCATGGAGCCGGTCGTCTTCTCGGCGATCGACGCGCCGGCGGGAACGACCGTCAGCTTCACGCAGAACAACGTCGTGCCGCCCGGTGCGACGACGATGATCATCTCCGACACCGACCTGGCCGCGCCCGGTACCTACACGATCGAGATCGTGGGCACGACGCCGGAGCAGGTGAAGTCGACGTTCGTCAACCTCAACATCTCCACGAGCGTGCCTGGCGCGGTGGCGCTCCAGACGCCGGCGAACGGCGCGACGGACGTCGGACGCCTGCCGATGCTCACGTGGGACGCGGTCGCGCAGGGCGTGACGTACGACCTGGAGGTCTCGACGAGCCCCGCGTTCTCGAGCATCGACTACGCGGCGACGGTCACGGGCACCATGCACGCCGTCGGCACGAACCTCGAGCTCGGCACCGAGTACTTCTGGCGCGTCAAGAGCGCCAACATCTGCGGCGTCGGACCGGACTCCGGCACGTTCGGGTTCACGGTGATCGATCAGCTCGACTACTTCACCGAGGAGATCGACGGCGGCGACATGGACCTCGAGAACCTGACGCTCTCGTTCGTTCCGGACGGCACCGCCGACTTCTACGACGCGTGCCTGACGCCGATCACCGAGTTGCCGATCGATCCCGCCGGCGGCGTCGTGGTGGTTCCCGGCGACGACAGCTCGACGCTGATCACGATCTTCGGACCGCCCGTCGTGCTCTACGGCACGCCGTATCCGAACTTCTATCTCAACAGCAACGGGCACATCACGTTCGGCGCTCCGGATTCCGATCCCACCGTGACGCTCACGAACCACTTCTCGATCCCGCGTATCTCGGCGTTGTACAACAACCTCGATCCGGGCACGCAGGGCATCGGCGACGTCAGCTACAAGCCGTTGGCTGACCGCATCGTCGTGACCTTCGAGGGCGCGACCGAGTCCGGGCTCGTGAACTCGAGCCCGTTCCAGATCGAGATGCACTACACCGGCGAGATCCGGATCTCGTACCTCGAGGTCGAGGTGACGCAGGTCGCGATCGTCGGCCTCTCCGACGGCACGGGCCTGCCTGTCGACTTCCTCGGCACCGACGCATCGGCGACGCCGGAGTGCGCCGGCCTGTGCGTGGCGGACCTCGACGGCTCGGGGGACGTCGGCTTCGGCGACATCCTCACGATCATCGGCGCGTGGGGCCCGTGCGGCGTGCCGTGCCCCGAAGACCTGAGCGGCAACGGCCAGGTGGACTTCGCGGACATCCTCGAGGTGATCGCGGCGTTCGGGGATTGCCCCTGACGACCGCTGTCGATCCTGAACCCAAACGCCCGTCGGCTTGCCGGCGGGCGTTTTTGCGGCCGGTCTTACCTATCTCCCCCTCCGTGCCCTCCGTGTCTTCACAGAGTCCATGTGCGCCCGCTGGTCAACGTATCGAACGGCGTCGACGTCGTTCCGCCCGGTCGAGCCCGACGAGCACCGGAGAACGGGGAGCGATTCCCGTTGCGGACCGCGACGTTGTCCTCTAGACACAGTAGTAGAGCGGAGCACCCAGACCGGTCATGGACGCGCGACGGGCGCGCGAAGGTCGCGCGCGGGTGCCGACCCTGGAGGAAGGTTGGTTCGATGTTCGCAGCCCCCATGATGAGGATCGCGGCCCCCGTGGCCGTGCTGGCCCTGTCGCTTTCATCCCTTTCCCCGGCGGCGACCGGCGATGCGCCGAGGTTCGTCACCGTGCCGGGGACCGCCGTGGTCCTGAAGCTGTGGGAGGGGCCGGACACCACCGGGCGCCGGGCGCCGCACTACGCGATCAGCCTCGATGGCGCGGAGTTCTCCACGCCGCGCACGACGTCGTACGACCTGAAGCTGAGCCATGGCGGCTTCGATCCGCTGGCGGACGCGGACGCGGGCGCTCCCGCGATCGAGGCCGGCTTCGAAGCCGGCGCGGACACGAACCTGCACATCGTCCAGTACGCCACCCAGCCGCTCGAGGCGTACCGCGACGCGGTGCATGAAGCCGGCGGCGAGGTGCTTGCCTTTCTCGCGAACCACGCGCAGGTCATACGCATGGACCCGAACGCGGCGGCGATCGTCGAAGCCCTGCCGTTCGTGCGCTGGGTCGGTCCGTTCCACCCGGCGTACCGGCTGGATCGGGTGATCCTGGACGAGTTCATGGTCGAGGGAGGCGACCTCGGCTACCGGCGCTACCACCTCCACGTCACTCGGCCCGGCGAAGACGAGAAACAGATCGTCGCGGAGCGCATCCGGGCGCTGGGTGGGATTGTCGAGAAACTCACGCCGCACGGTCATCTCATGGGCGCCACGCTCTCGCCGGACGCCCTCGTCGAGATCGTCCGCATGGACGAGGTGCTGTACGTCGATCGCTGGCTGCCGACGACGACCTACATGAACAACGTGCGCAGTGACGGCGGTGCCAACGCCGTCGAGGTCGTGGCCGGGTACACCGGCGCGGGCGTGCGCGGGGAGGTCATGGACTCCGGTCTCCTGACCTCGCACGAGGCGTTCCAGCACGATCCCGCGATCATCCACGGCGCCAACAGCAGCAACACGTCGCACGGCACCTCCGTGTACGGCATCTGCTTCGGCGATGGCACGGGCAGCGCGGACGGTCGCGGGATGCTGCCCGATGGCCAGGGCGTCTTCTCGGCGTGGAACAGCTTCAGCGACCGCTACGTTCACACGATGGAGATCGTCCAGGCGTTCGACGCCGTCTTCCAGACCAATAGCTGGGGCTCCTGCTGCACGACCCAGTACGGCACCGAGTCGGCGTACATGGATCTGATGATCTTCGACAGCGACCTGCTGATCCTCCAGGCCCAGGCCAACTCGGGCAGCACGTCCTCCGACGTCAGCGCGTGGGCCAAGAACGTCGTCTCCGTCGGCGGCATCGAGCACGACGACACGCTCACCCGCGCCGATGATCACTGGACCTTCGCGGGCAGCATCGGTCCCGCGGCCGACGGCCGGGTGAAGCCGGATCTCGCCTTCTGGTACGACTCCATCCGGACCACCTCCAACAGTGGCGGGTACACCTCGGGCTTCGGGGGCACGAGCGCTGCGACACCGGAGACCGCCGGTCACTTCGGCCTCATGTTCCAGATGTGGAGTGACGGGATCTTCGGCAACGAGGTCGTCCCCGGCCAGACGGTGTTCGAGAACCGGCCCCACATGGCGACGGCCAAGGCACTGATGGTCAACACCGCCGAGCCGTACGACTTCAGCGGGACGACCCATGATCTCACGCGCACGCACCAGGGGTGGGGGCTCCCGAACGTCGGAAACCTCTACGACCTCCGCGAGAAGATGCTCGTCGTCGACGAGGTGGATCTGCTCGTGAACCTCCAGTCGATCGAGTACCTCGTCGCCGTGGCCAGCGACGAGCCGCGCCTGAAGGCCACGTTGGTGTTCAACGATCCGCCCGGCAACCCGGCTTCGTCGCAGGCGCGCATCAACGACCTCAGCCTCAAGCTGACCTCGCCTTCCGGCACCGTGTACTGGGGCAACAACGGGCTGCTCGTCGGCAACGTCTCGTCACCCGGCGGGCTGCCCAACGACATCGACACGGTCGAGAACGTCTGGATCGAGGATCCGGAACCCGGAGTCTGGACGGTCGAGGTCATCGCGCACGAGATCATCGAGGACGCCCATGTCGAGACCCCGCAACTCGACGCGGACTTCGCCCTCGTCGTCAGCGGCGGCGAGCAGGGGCCGGGCTTCGGCATCGCCGCCGATGTCTCCGAGCAGAGTGTCTGCGCACCGGCGGTGGCGGAGTTCGACGTGACCGTCGAGCAGTTCATGGACTACACCGAGGCGGTGACCTTCAGCGCGACCGGCGCCCCACCCGGCACGACGGTCAGCTTCACCGTGAACCCGGTCACGCCTCCCGGCACGACGACCCTGATGATCTCCGACACCGATCTCGCCGCGGCGGGCAGCTACCTGATCGAGATCACGGGTACGTCGATCGATATGGAGCGAACGACGCACGGGACGCTGGATCTCTCGACGTCGGTTCCGGGCGCGGCGACGCTGACGAGTCCGGCGAACGGTGAGACGAACGTGGGACGGCTCCCGACTCTTGTCTGGGACGCGGCGACGCAGGGGGCGGTGTACGAGGTGGAGATCTCCACGAACCCCGGCTTCGCGCCGCTGACGTACAGCGCGACGGTGACGGGCACGAGCCACACGGTGGCCACGAACCTCGACCTGGGCACGGCGTACTTCTGGCGTCTGCGGAGCACGAACGCGTGCGGCGTCGGACCGGACTCCGGGGCGTTCGGGTTCACGGTGATCGATCAGCTCGACTACTTCACCGAGGAGATCGACGCTGGCGACATGGACCTCGAGAACCTGACGCTCTCGTTCGTCCCGGACGGCACCGCCGACTTCTACGACGCGTGCCTGACGCCGATCACCGAGTTGCCGATCGACCCCGCCGGCGGCGTCGTGGTGGTTCCCGGCGACGACAGCTCGACGCTGATCACGATCTTCGGACCGCCGATCGTGCTCTACGGCACGCCGTATCCGAACTTCTATCTCAACAGCAACGGTCACATCACGTTCGGCGCTCCGGACAGCGATCCCGCCCCGACGCTGACCAAGCACTTCTCGATCCCGCGGATCTCGGCGTTGTACAACAACCTCGATCCGGGGACGCAGGGCATCGGCGACGTCAGCTACAAGACGTTGGGTGACCGTGTCGTGGTGACCTTCGAGGGCGCGACGGAATCCGGGCTCGTGAACTCGAGCACGTTCCAGATCGAGATGCACTACACCGGCGAGATCCGCATCTCGTACCTCGAGGTCGAGGTGACGCAGGTGGCGATCGTCGGTCTCTCCGACGGCACGGGGCTTCCCGTTGACTTCCTCGGCACGGACGCGTCGGCGACGCCGGAGTGCGCGGGGCTGTGCGTGGCGGACCTCGACGGTTCGGGGGACGTCGGCTTCGGCGACATCCTCACGATCATCGGCGCGTGGGGCCCGTGCGGCGTACCGTGCCCCGAGGACCTGAGCGGCAACGGCCAGGTGGACTTCGCGGACATCCTCGAGGTGATCGCGGCGTGGGGTGATTGCCCCTGACAACCGCCGTCGATCCTGAATCCCAGCGCCCGCCGAGAAATCGGCGGGCGTTTTTCTTTGCCAAGGCTCCGTCGCGGATTGGTCGGTTCCGTCTTGTGTGTGGGAAGCACTCAGGTAGACTCGACCCGGTCGTCCTCGAAGCGTGGGGGGAGGTTGCATGACACGTGCCCTGGTGGTGATCATGGCTGCGTGCGGTTGGATGATCGCGGATCGCGCGGTGGCGAACGTGATCAACGTGCCGGCGGATCATGCGACGATCCAGGAGGCGATCGTCGCTGCGATGAACGGTGACGAGGTCGTCGTGGCGCCGGGGACGTACGTCGAGAACATCGACTTCATCGGCAAGACGATCACGGTGCGCAGCACGGACCCGACTGATCAGGTGGTGGTGGATGCGACCGTCATCAGCGGTGATGGAACGGTTGTCACGATCGAGAATGGAGAAGGTCGCCAAGCCACGATCAGCGGGTTTACGATTACCGGTGGGGTCAGTTCCGGGATGCGGATCATCTCGTCGAGTCCCACGGTCTCGTGGTGCGTGTTCGCGGGGAACAGCAACAAGAACAACAGGGGTGGCGGGTTGTACATTGGCGGGAGCGGCACCGCTCCGGTGATACGCCGATGCGAGTTCAGTGGGAACACCGCGGGCGGTCACGGAGGTGGCCTCGCACTGGAGAGCACCCTCGACGACACCGCGATCACCTACTGCACGTTCATCGGCAACACGGCCGATTGGGGTGGTGGGGCGTACCTGGCACCGCAGAGCGGCAGCACGACGATCGCCAACTGCTTCTTCGGAGGGAACACGGCTTTCGACCCGACCCTGGCGATCGGCGGTGGTTTGTTCCTCAGCAATGACGCTCGGGTCGTCAACTGCGTCTTCAGTTCCAATGAAGCAACCGTAGGTGGTGGGCTCGTGGTCAGTGGGAGTGAGCCGGCGGTGACGAACTGCACCTTCGCTGGGAACAACGCGACCTCCGAATCGTCCGCTGCTGGAGGGCTGGTCGGAGGGGGGGCGGTGGTGGAGAACTGTGTTGTCTGGGGGAATACGCCGATCGAGGCCAGCGGCAACGACATCATGTACAGCTGCATCCAGGGTGGCTTTCCGGGAGAGGGAAACGTCGACGCGGATCCCATGTTCTTCTCGCCGGCCGGGCTCGACGGCGTGCCGGGGACCGTCGATGACGATCTGAGGCTGACGCTTGGCTCGTCGTGTATCGACGTCGGCAGCGATGACGCGGTTCCCGTGGATACCGCGGACCTCGATGGCGACGGCGACATCATCGAGATCGTGTCGGTCGATCACGACGGTGATCCCCGCTTTCTCGATGGCGACGGCGGCGTCGACCTCACCGTTGACATGGGGGCCTACGAGTTCCAGGCGGACTGCAACAGCAACGGGATTCTTGACGACATCGATATCGCCAACGGGACCAGCGAAGACTGCAACCTCAACGGATTCCCCGATGAGTGTGAGCTCGACACGAACGGCGACGGCGTCATCGACGCGTGCGACTGCAACGGCAACGGCTTGTTCGACGCGGACGACATCGCGATCGGAGCGAGCGGCGACTTCAACCAGAACGATACGCCGGACGAGTGCGAGTCGCCGGCAACGATCGGGGAGGCGCACTGGGCTGATCCAAGCGGCGGGTTCTTTGGTGACTTCAGGAACTGGATGCCCGAGACGCCGTGGCCAGTCGACCCCGCCGTGTTCGACCTCGACGCTGCGTACACGGTAGAGTTCACCCGGGATCAGCAGAACGACCGGCTCACGGTCTCGACCGGCAATGTGATCTTCGAGATGGCCGGGAACGTCTATGAGCTGACGAGCCCGTCGGCGTCATCCATCCTCGTCGGCAGTTCGGCGTTCGTGCCGACGCTGACGGTTCGCGACACGCCGGCAACTGGTCAGCTCCGCGGCCCCACCTGCCGCATCGGCAGCGATCCCGGCGAGGAAGGCGTCGTCACCGTCGCCGACGGCGGCACGCTGTTCTTGCTCGACAGCATCTGCATCGGCTGCGAGGGCACCGGTACGCTTGCGATCAACGAAGGTGGATCCGTGCTCAGCGCCACGGCCGCGGTCGGCGACCAGACGGGCTCGCGTGGCGACGTGTTCGTCGACGGCTCCTGGAGCACGCTGTTCTTCATGAACGTCAACAACGACGCGCGGGTCTTCGTGAACAGCACCGGTACGCTTGACGCCGGCTTCTTCGCGCTCGTCTCGGCCGACGGCAAGATCGACGGAAACGGCGAGATCTTCGGCGAGGTGATCAACTTCGGTGTGGTCGCGCCGCTCGCGGACAACGACGGCCTGCGCATCAACGGCGGCTACGAGCAGATCGGCGAGCAGCCGGGCTTCGGGCCATCGTCCGGCACGCTGGAGATCGCGCTTCCGGGACCGGGCGACGGGACGTTCGCGGGGCTCGACGTGACGGGCCAGGCGACGCTCGGCGGTGGCCTGATCGTGAGCGCGCCGGGCGGTTTCGATCCGGCCTTGGGCGAGAGCTTCACGATCCTCGACGCGCCGAGCATCGTCGGCGCGTTCGACGTGGCGCTGCTGCCCGGTCTGCCGAACTCCAAGTTCCTCAGCGTCGGATACGGTGGGGCGGGGCCCGGACCGGCCGAGAGCGTCACCATCGGGGTCGGCGACCTGCTGGAGCTGTTCGGATTCGGCGACCCGGAAGTGTTCGGTCTCGACGGCGCACCATCGGACGCGCTCCTCGGCGACTTCGATGGCGACGGTCTGCTCGATCTCGCCGTCACGCTGCCCGACGTCGCATCGCCGGACGGTGCCGTGGCAATCCTCCTCAACGACGGCGACGGTTTCGGTGGTGGCACGACGCAGATCACAGTCGGCGAACAGCCGACGGCGCTGACGGCAGGCCTCTTCGACGGCGACTCGGATCTCGACCTCGCCGTAGCCAACGCCGGCGACGGCGTTCAGGACGGGGAGGTGCTCGTGCTCTTCAACGACGGCGGCGGGGGGTTCGCCGTGTCGGCCCCGATCACCGTCGGCGCGCTGCCCAGCGAGATCACGACCGGCGACATCGACGGCGACCTCGACGCCGACCTCATCGTGACCAACGCCGGCGACGACACGATCCTCGTGCTCCCCAACGACGGCGGCGGCGGCTTCATCGCCAGCCAGACACGGCCGACCGGCGTGTTCCCGATCATGATCGACGTGCGCGATCTCGACGACGACCGCGATCTCGACCTCATCGTGCTCAGCGCAGGTAGTGCATCCGTCACGGTGCTCCTCAACCTCGGGGGCGGTGTCTACGACGGTGGCTCGGAGATCGCCGTCGGCGCGGGGCCCGGCGACATGGTGCTCGACGACTTCGATGGCAACACCGGCGTCGATATCGTCACGACGAACTTCATCGACGGGACCGTGTCCGTGCTCCTCAATGACGACGGGACGTTCCTGCCGGCGGTCAACCTCCCCGTCGGCGCGAATCCCGGCTCGGTCGTCTCGATCGACCTCGAACCCGACGGCGATCTGGATCTCGCGTTCATCGCCGACGACCCCGAGACCGGTACGCCCGTCATCCAGGTGCTTCGCAACGATCAGAGTGGGCCGCAGCTCGTCTTCGCGACGGCCGAGCTGCTCGACGCGGGGACCGATCCGCTGATCGTGCTCGCCGGCGACGTCGTCGGCAACCCCACGGAGGATCTCGTCGTGGTCAACGGAAGTGTGGGCGATGCCGCCGCCGACGGACCCGGCCCGGCCACCGGCGAGGCGAGCATCCTCTGGAACTGTCCGGCCGACCTCGACGGCTCCGGCGACGTTGGCTTCGGCGACATCCTCGCCATCATCAACGCCTGGGGTCCGTGCGACATGGCGTGTCCGTCAGACCTGAACGGCAACGGCACCGTCGATTTCGGCGACATCCTCGCGGTCATCGGCGAGTTCGGGGACTGCTCCTAACCGCGTCGCCGTCGCCGCCGAGCGACTACGGCGATGAGCGCGAGCGCGAGCACCGGGGGAGCCGGCAGCACCGTCACCACGCCGTCGACGAACGCGACGTCCGCGAACGCGCCGCCGCTGATGGCCAACGCTTCGCGCGGCGCCAAGAACAAAGCGCTCACCGATCGGGGTGATGCCGGTCGAGCACGGCGCGCTCGCGGGCGAGCGCGTCCATCGCCGTGGTCGCGGCCGCGCGGTCGCCCTGGCCGGCGGCGATCGCGGCGAGGGCCTCCCAGGCCGAGGCGCGGAGCCGGGCGTAGTGCACGGCGTCCTTCTCCGAGCGTTCGCGGGCGAGCGTCACCTCGCGCAGGAGCGGCTCGGCGAGATCGGGCCGCCCGCGGTTGCCGAGCGACGCGGCGAGGAAGAGCCGCGCCTGGTAGTCCTCGCGGTCGCGATCGACGGCCTCCCGCCAGTTTCGCTCGGCCGCCGGGTCGTCGCCGGCGATCCAGCACGCCGAGGCGAGTCGCAGGTGATGGCCGGACTCGGTGCGCAGCCCCCAGCGCTCGCACCACTCGAGATGGCGTCGCGCCGCCAGTGCGGCGGGCGCCGCCGCGGCGCGATCGCCGCGTTCCATCGCCACCGTGGCTTCGTCGAGCGTGCGCTCACCTCGCTCGGCGTGGTAACGGATCAGTCCGGAGTGCACGACGAATGCGGCGACGAGGACGGCGCCGAACGCGAACGCGGCGCCCGTTCGTGTCACCCGCCCCTTGAGCTTGAGCTGGAACCGGTTGAACCGGAGGTTCTCGCGGCGGACGAGACGAACGCAGATCACCGCGCCGTACGCCAGCATGCCGCCGACCGCGAGCGAGGCGAGGAACGGAAACAGGCCGTAGAGACCGCGGAAGATCGTCAGCGTGGCGAGGAAGACCACCGCCATGAGCACGTCCTCGCCGATCGTGAAGTGGTACGGGAGTCCCCGGCGCGCGGGGCGCAGCGAGCGCAGCAGCGAAGGCCGTGTCCAGCCCCAGGAAAGCGCGCCCTCCGGACAAGCGGCCACGCAGTCGAGGTCCTTGAGACACGCGGCGTCGACGACCGATCCGTGGCGGGCGATCTCCTCGTGGACGCGTACGTGCGACTCGCACACGCCCGTGCACACGCCGCACGCGATGCATTTGTCGGGGTCGACCTTGATGCGCCCGGGCGCGATCCGGTCGGCGAGGCCGAAGATCACGCCGTAGGGGCACGCGTACAGGCAGAACGAGCGCGTGCCCAGCACGTACACGATGAAGAAGCCGCAGATCAGGAACGTGAGCAGGGCGATGCCGACGTCCGGAAGGTTGCGCCAGAAGTCGTCGGTCACGAACGACGCCCATCCCGCCGTGTCGCTGCGCAGGTGCAGCACGGGCATCGGACGTCCATCGATCAGCCGTTTCACCTGCGGCCACACGAACATGTAGAGCATCGCCCCGGGCGCGACGAGCAGCAGCACGCGCGAGCGCACGGGCTTGGCCCGGATACGCAGACGCTCGAGGATCCACCCGCAGAGATCCTGGAGCGCCAGGATGTGGCACGCCCACGAGCAGAAGAAGCGCCCGAACACGGCCGCCGAGAGCACGAGCAGGCACATGAACGCGAAGCCGGCGGTGATGATCCCCAGCTCGAGCGTGTGCATGACCTCGTTCAGCTCGAGCGGCGCGAGCGTCTTGCCCGCCAGACGCCAGTGGGCGATGTGCGCGGCCGCGAGGACGTGCACGCCGATCAGCGTGGCGGCGCGCAGCTTGCCGTACGAGCGCCGGCGCGGAGCCGCATCATCTCCGCCGTGGGGGATCTGTGGAAGCGAGATCGCGCGTGGTCGTGCTACGGACATGGGCCCCAAGCCGCGATCACCAGAAGGATGTCCGCGAAGTCCACGGTGCCGTTACCGTTGAGGTCCTCGGGGCAGCCCGAGCAGGGACCCCAGGCACTGATGACGGCCATGATATCGGAGAAGTCGACACTGGAGTCGTCGTTCAGATCCTCGGGGCCGCACGCGAGGAGCACCTCGACGTCCTCCATGAGGTGGCCGTAGTGTGGGGCCGCCACGTCGGCGAGCGGCTGGCCGTGACCGGTTTCCGTCCACTGCTTGGCGTCCACCAGGAAGCGGAACGCTCGCCGGTAGATGAGCCGGGCCCGCACGCGCAGCGCGCCGCCCCCGGGCGGTATCTGGAACGAGTAGGTCGAAGTGTCGGTCTCGAGCGCCGGGATGCGGTTGTCGAACACGATGCCCGCGGCGTCCGTGAAGAACGTCGGCCCGTTGCCGCTGGCGTCGTGGTTGACCTTCGAGAAGTACTTCCCGGGGAGCCCGGCGTAGTAGCCGTCGGCGGGATCGCCGACGCCGCCGAGCTCGTGGACGACCTGGTCGCCGGTGGACGCCAGCGGCTCGCCGTCGGCGTCGCGCCACGCCTCCACGAGCAGGATCATGTTGCGCACGGTCACGCCCGTGGGCAGGTGGTGCCCGGTGTAGGCGTTGAAGACGTCCACCTGCACCTGGAGCTCGTCACCGACGGTATCGGCGGTCACCGTGACCTCCGCGGCGTTCTCGAGGTACTCAGGCGTGGTGCCGAGGATCGTGTGCGAGCGAATCGTATCGGGGTCGCGGTTCAGGAACAGGAAGTTGCACACCTGCACCGCGCCCGACGGCGGCATGTGACAGTCGACGCAGTCCGCGTAGAACGGCGAGGCGGGGTCGCCGTACGGCGAGTCCACCCACTCCAGGTACGTCGGCTCGGAGATGATCCCGGTGAACGTGTGGTCCTCCTCGGGGTCGTTCGCGTCCTGGTGGCACGCGGCGCAGACCTCGGCGGCGAGCTGCGGCTGGTACGAGGGGCGCATCGAGAGGGGAGAGACGTCGTAGTCCGCGTCCCCGAGCAGACCGTACTGGACCTGCATGGGCTCCTCTCCCGCGGGCCGCGTGAAGACGAGGCCGCCGGGGAAGATCCCCGGGTAGTTGATGTTCTCGACGTTGACGTGGGCGATCTTGTGGCACACGTCGCAGGAGATGCCGTGGACGGTCGTGTCGGAGGGGTACGTCGCGACGTCCTGCGGCCCCTCCATGCGGCTGAACGCCGGCAGGCCGTAGATCCACGACTCGGGCTGGTGGCATGAGGCGCACTCGGAGTTCGGGTTGTCCCCCGCGTAGATCGAGTGTTCCGTGTACACGAACCCGCCCATGCCGCCGGGCGTTCCTTGGCCGTTGTAGATGTCGTGCACCCACGTGTTCAGGCCCGCCTTCTGCATCGGCGAGTCGATCCACTGGTCGTACTGGTCCGGGTGGCAGTCACGGCACTCCATCGGGTCGAAGAGAAAGTAACCCGGGTCGTCGTCCTGCGGCACGAAGTCGAGGAGGATGTCGGCGCCGACGACGCCCTCGTCACCCAGGGTCACGTTGATCGACTCGTTGAAATAGCCCTTGGAGGCGCCGACGATCGTGAGGTTGGTGCCGTTGGGGACGGTCAGCGTGTAGCTGCCGTCGGAGGCGGTCGTGGTGCGGAGGCCGCTCGCCTGGAGCGAGACGAGTGCGCCTTCGAGGGGCGCCATCGTGTCCTGGTCGAGCACGACGCCTTCGATGGTGCCGGCATACGCGGCGCCCGTGATCGAGAGCAGCACGGCCGCGGGGGCCAGTCGAGTGACGATTGCGGCTCGAACCGGATGGATCGCTGATCTCATCTGCCATTCCTCCTCAGGGGGTGAGACCTCCAGTCTAAGAAATGCAGATCAATATTTCTAGATTTATCCCCGAACCCGCCTTCCCGCGGGTTCGACGGGGTTGATTCCCGGCCGGTACCGTGGGGGCCATGACGATGGTCACCGCGAACGTCACCATCACCTACGAGCTCGGCATGCACGCGCGGCCGGCCACCGCGTTCACGGAGACCGCCGCGCGTTTCGCGAGCGACGTGACCGTGGCCCGTGTCGATCGCCCTGACGCGCCCGTTGACGGCAAGGCCATGCTGAGCCTGCTCACGCTCGCGCTGACCTGCGGCACCGAGATACGGATCAGCGCGACGGGGCCGGACGCGCAACCGGCCGTGGACGCCCTCGTGGCGCTCGTGCGAGCCGACTTCACGGAGCCGGACCCGTCCTGACCGGACCGGCCGACGCGGGGGACGTAGAATCGCCGGATTCCGCCAGCGGCGAGCGGTCACCGCGTCGGGATCAGGAAGAAGAAGGCAGGATCTCGATGTCCACTGTTGTTGCGCCCCTCCGGTCCATCATCCGAACCGTCACGCTCACCGCGCTCGCCCTCGTCGCGCTCGCGGCCGACGCCGCGGTTGCCGACGACGGCGCCGACGGGGGTTGCGGCTCCGTCACGATCACCCAGTCGATCGGGACGGTCGTCTTTCCCGACTCCTCGGCGTGGTGCGAGATCGGCTTCGTGCAGACCGTCAACGCCTACATGCGCGCGTTCAACCTGCCCGCGGAAGGCGTCAGCACGCCGTTCCACGTCTGCGGTGTGCGTATCGGCGTGGAGTTCGCCGCCCATCCGTCCGGCACGCAGACGATCGGGGTGAACATCTACGAGCTCGACGGTCCGCTGCTGCTGGAGAACCTCACGCTGCTGGAGTCGGAACTCGTCGACATCCCGAACCTCGGGAGCACCACGTTGACCGTGCCCATGTCGGTCGACCTGCTGGCCGGCACCACGTTCGTGCTGGAGGTCTTCACGCAGGCAGCGCCGTCGGCGGGGTTCGGGTTCTTCATGGGCACGAACCCGGCGGGGCAGACGGCGCCGAGCTACCTCGTGGCGCCGGCGTGCGGCGTCACCCAGCCGACGGACACCGCTGCCCTCGGCGCGCCGGCGGCGCAGTGGCTCATGTGGGTGGACGGCGACCCGTTGCCGACCGGCTCGTGCTGCTTCTTCGACGGCACGTGCGGAGGCGGCTTCATCCAGTCGCATTGCGAGGCGGCCGGCGGGCTGTTCGCCGCGTCGCAGTCGTGCGCCGCCGCACCGTGCGTGGAGCTGTGCGGGACGACGAGCCTGACGCAGAACACGGCCCAGGCCGCCAACGGTGTCAGCAGCTTCGCGTGCGCGCCGGGCGGCGTCCAGAGCGACAACTCGTACTTCCGGATCTTCGACCTCGCCGCCGAGGGCATCACGACCACGTTCGAAGTGTGCGAGGTCCAGTTCGGCGTGCAGTTCGCGGTGGGTCCCGGGGGAACGCAGCCGGTGACGGTCAACGTGTACACGCTCGACGGCGCGTTCACGTTCGCCAACCTGACCGAGGTGGGCACGGCGACCGTCGACGTCGCCGACTCCGGGCCGACGATGGTGACGGTGCCGGTGGCGGCGTCCGTGCCGGGGGGCTCCCAGATCGTGGTCGAGGTCTTTTCCGCGGCCTCGTCCACCGCGGAGTTCCGGATCGGCTCGAACGAGGCGGGGCAGACGGCGCCGTGCTACTGGGCGGCGCCGGCGTGCAGCCAGCCGGAGCCGGTGGATCTCGCGACGCTCGGCGTTCCGACGATCAACTGGATCATCAACCTCTCCGGCGGCATCTTGGACCTCGACGGCGACGGCGTGCCCGACTCGCTGGACAACTGCGTGCTGTACAACCCCGATCAACGCGACTGTGACGGCAACGGGATCGGCGACACGTGCGACATCGGCGTCGGCGAGCCGGACTGCAACGACGACGGCGTCCCCGACGCGTGCCAGGGCGATCCGATCGACGGCTTCGCGCTGACCTTCGACGGTGACGACGACGCCGGCCTCGCGGACACGCCGCCCCAGTGGAGCGGCAACACCTCGTTCACGGTCGAGTTCTGGGTGCGTTACCGCCCCCAGCCGTCGCGGACATGGATCATGGATATCGGTGTGCAGCAGGCTTACGGCGAGTTGTACTGTCTCGTCAACGAGGCCGGTGACGCCCAGTTCGGCCTCTGGAACGGCACGCTGAACACCTTCGGTTTCGCCGCGTACGCCGACGAATGGGCGCACGTCGCGACGGTGTACGACGCGTCCGCGAACACGCTCACCAACTACGTCAACGGCGAGTTCGCCGCGACGACGCCGGTGGCGGGAACCGTGAACCTGGCACCGGGCGCGAACCAGCTTCGCATCGGCGTGCCCAGCTTCGGCGAGTCACCGCTGCGCGGCGACCTCGACGAGGTGCGGATCTGGAACATCGCGCGGAGCGAGGCGGAGATCGAGGCCGACCTGTTCCAGACGATCACCGGCACCGAGACCGGGATCGTCGCGCTCTACCGGCTCGACGAGGCGGGCGGCTTGACGGCGATCGAGGCCGTGCAGGGCAACGACGCGGCCGTGAGCGGGGGGGCGTTCTGGCTGCCCGCGACGCGTGACGCCGACGAGAACGGGATCCCGGACGTCTGCGAGGCGCCGTGTCCGGCCGACCTGAGCGGCGATGGCGACGTCGGCTTCGGGGACATCCTCGAGGTGATCGCCAACTGGGGCCCGTGCGGCGTGCCGTGTCCCGAGGATCTCAGCGGCAACGGTCAGGTGGACTTCGCGGACATCCTGGCGATCATCGCGGCGTGGGGGCCGTGCTGAACGCGCCGGTCAGAACACCAGCCGGAACCGGAACTGGAACACGCCGACGAGGTCAGTGTCGGTGGTCTTCGACGGGTCGAAGATGAGCTGGTAGCCCGGCGTGAGCTGGATCTTCGGCGTGAGCTGCAAGCGGTAGAAGACCTCGGTGATCGTCTGGTCGCGCAAGGTCTTGTCCTCCGCCTGGCCCCAGGCGGCGCCGATGCCGAGCACGTCGTCGGCTCGGCCGAAGGGGTTCGTGATGCCGACGCCGCCGGCGAAGAACTGCTTCGTGTCGCGAAGCTCACGGTCCTGGTAGGCGTAGCGGAAGAACGGCACGACGTTGTTGCCGAGATCCTGCTCCATGCTGAAGGCGTACCCGTAGCCGGACTCGCCGCTGGAAGCGTCGCCTCCGTTCATGTTCCAGTACGTGAAGCGATACCGTCCCGGGCCGAGGCCCTCGATGTCCGGCGTGTACCCGATCTCGGCGGCGTAGAACAGTTCGTCCGCGTCCAGCTTGTTCAAGCCCGTCGTCGTGGCCTTGCCGTTCGCGTCGTGCAGGCCGAGGGAGACGTAGAAGTCCGGCGCGGGCACCATGCGTACGTTCACGCCTATGCTCTGGCGCGAGAACTTGCGAGCCGGGTTCTGCGAGAACGCGCGGTTCATGAAGAACACGTTCTGGCTCTGGAAGCGGTTGCCGTTGTAGAAGTTGGCGGGGTCGATCTTGCCGGCCGTGATCCGAACGTGATCTTCGAAGAGGTACTGCTCCCACCAGAGCTGCACGACGGAGAGATCGCGCGCGTTGAAGGCATGCGTCGTCCGCCAGAGCGAACCGAACTGTTCGTTGAGCGAGTTGGGCGAGATCGTCGTGAACCGTTGGCGATCCTCGACCGCGAAGCCGAGCGCGCCGGCGTCAACGTCGCCCTGTCCCGGCGGCCGCCACTTGCCGAAGATGTCGAAGTCGCCGGCCATCGCCGCCCGCTCGTCGCCGCTCGTGGCCACTTGCAGGAGCGTGGTGTAGGCCATGCCGATGGCGAGCCCGGTCTCGTCGCGGAGCTTCAGGCGAAACGGTTTCCAGAGTTGGTAGAGTTCGCTGACCGGGCCGTGCGGAAGAAGCCCGACCACCTCGGTCTTCTCGACCTCCTCGAGTTGACCGGTGACATTGTCGCCGGATTCCTTCTCCGGTTCGGTCTTCTCCTGCTCGACGGTCTCCTTGAGATCCTCTGCCTTCTCGGATTCCTCGAGCTTCGCCGTGACGTCTTCGCCTGACTCGGCGATGGGCGGCTTGGCCGGTTTCTCGTCCGGTGGCGGGGCGTCGTCGGGCGGCTTCGCGGGGGCCGGCTCGTCCTTGGCACCGCTCTCATCCAGCGCAGCGTCGATGTCGTCACCCGACTCCGGGGGTGGCTTGGCGGGTTGGGCGGCGGGCTTGACCGGTTCGGCCTGCTTCTTCGAGTCGTCCTTCTCGTCTTCAGCCGGAGGCGACTCCGTTTCACTGATCTCCTCGAGCGCGGCGTCGATGTCGTCGGCGGACTCCGGTGTGGGCGCGGCCGGCTTCTCCGGCTCCTTCTCCTCCGGTTCCTTCTTCTCGTCCGGCTTCGGCGGCGGCTCCTTCTCCTTCTCCTTCGGTGCGCTCGGAGGGGGCGCTGCGGGAGCCGGCTCCGGCTCGCTCTGACCGAACGCCGGCGACGCCAACAGCATCGTCAGGGCGATCCCGAGTGATCGCGCTGTCATGCTCGTCCTTCGTCGTGTCTTTGTGTGGCGCATGGCGGCGGGGTCAGAATACAACCCGGAGCAGGGAGCGTCCATGGCCCACCGTGGTAGCATGCGAGCAGTGTTCGACGAACTGGAGATCCTGAAGGCCGCTTGCTGTGTCGCCGGACTCGACGGGTCGATCGACGACCGCGAGCGGGATCTCGTGCGCGCGCTCGCGGAGCGCGCGGGCGTCGGCGCGGTGTCGCTCGAGGCGATGCTCGTCCAGGCTCGGGAAGAGCCGGAGCGCTTCGAGGAGCACCTCCAGTTCCTGACGGCGAACAAGGACGACGCGATGAAGGTGCTCTTCCGCGTCGCGGTCGCCGACGGCCGGCTGGGGCCGGAAGAGCGTGTCGTGCTCGACTTCTTCGCCGACCGCGTCGGGATGGAGCAGGAACGCTTCGATGCGTTGCTTCGAGCCGCCGAGCGCGCCGTCGAGAGCGGCTGACGTTTCAAGCCGCGCGGCGACGCGACCGCATCTCCACGAAGCCCCTGGCTCGTCCCACAGGACACGACCGGCTTTGAAGATCAGAGGCGCCGCTTGGTGTGTGTCGTCGGAGAAGCTCGCCTGGATCTTCATGGAGATGCGGTCGCTCGATGAAGAACCGTCGCTTGGGGATCACGGTGAGCGATCACCGAGCCAGCGCGCGAGCCACGCGTGCACCTCGTCGTACCAGCGGATCGAGTTGTGCGGCTTGAGCACCCAGTGGTTCTCGTCGGGGAACCAGAGCAGGCGGGCCGGCACGCCCTTCGCCTTGAGAATGCCGTAGCACTCCAGCGCCTGCGTCGCGGGCACGCGGTAATCGCGCTCGCCGTGGATCACGAGCATCGGCGTGCGCATGTCCGCCGTCCACCGCGCCGGGTTGTAGCGGTCGATCGCCTCGATGCCGTCCCACGGTTCGCCTCCGAAGGAGCGGGGGCGTCCCTGCGTGATGTCCGTCGCGTACATCGACAGCGTGTTCCAGACGCCGGCGTGGTTGACGATGCACGCGAAGCGATCGGTGTGACCGGCCATCCAACCCATCATGTAACCGCCGTACGAGCCGCCCGCCGCCGCGAGACGCCGCGGGTCGACGATGCCGGCATCCACGAGCGCGTCGGTGACGGCCATGACGTCGGCGAAGGGGCGCTCGCCCCATGCGCCCTGGATGCGTTCCGCGAAGTCGTTGCCCCACGACGTCGAGCCCTGGAAGTTCGGCATCGCGACCACGTACCCGGGGGCGGCGAAGAGGTGCGCGTTCCAGCGGAAGTGGAAGCCGTCGCCGAAGATCCCGTGCGGCCCGCCGTGGACCATGTTCACGAACGGCGCGGGCCGCGTGTCGTCGTGGTCGGGAGGGAAGATGACGAAGGACTGCACCTGTTCGCCGTCGGCGCCGTCGCCGGAGGCCGGCACGTGGAACTCGCGCACTTCGCCGAGGGCGACGTCGTCGAGGGCGCCGGCGGTGAAGCCGGTGTAGGGCTCGGCGGGCGTCGCGCCGTCGAGCACGCCGCGGTGGATCTCCGGTGGCGCGTGGACCGACTGGTGCGAGAAGTAGACGCGCCCGTCCGCGGCCGGCACCGGAGGGCCGAGCGTGCCGCCCTCGGCGATCACGCGCGGCTCGGTAGCGCCCTCGTCGAGCGCGTAGACGTGCGACCGCGCGTTCGACTCCGCGGCGAACACGAGCGTGCCGTCGGTGGCGAACTCCCATCCGAACGGAGACCGGTCCCAGTCGGTGCACCACGGGGCGTGCGTGCCGCTTGTCCGGTCGTAGCGGTAGATCCGGGCGCGGTCCGCGTAGAAGTGGCGATCCTCGGTGCGCCCGTAGACGAGGTGCGTCCCGTCCGGCGTATAGCGAGGCCGGAACGTGTAGGCCGGCGCATCGGCGGTGATGCACTCGGGCTCTCCGCCGCTCAGGGCGACGCGGTAGACGCGGGTGATGATCTCCGCGGGCTCGTCTTCCAGGGTGGTCCCGGCGTACGCGATCTCCTCGCCGTCGGGGCTCACGTCGAACTGGCCGGTCGGGTCGAGAAAATCGAACCACGCGACGGATGACGGCACGAGGTCGCGCACGTCGCCGGTGTCGAGATCGAGGTGGAACAGGTGCGGCACCTCGCCGGTGGTGAGCCATCGGTCCCAGAGACGGCAGACGCGATCCTCGGTGGCGTGCGCCTTGACGGGGTCGTCTTTGCGCCGCGCGACCTCGGCCGCGGTCGCCTCGATCGTGAGATGATCCCGGATCAGGTGCGACGCGACGACGAGCCCGTGTCCGTCGGGGAGCCACCGCGCGTCCAGCACGCCGAGGGGAAGATCCGTCACGCGCTCGGGCTCGCCGCCGTCGAGACGCAGCAGGTGAAGCTGCGGCTTGGCGTCCTCGTCGTCCACGGCCTTGCGCGTGAAGGCCAGACGCGTGCCGTCCGGCGCCCACGCAGGAGCGCCGGCGGTCGCGTCGGACGCGGTGATCGCGCGCGGCGCCGCGTCACCGTCGGCGTCGAGGATCCAGAGACGTGTGACGCCGGACTTCTCGCCCACGGTGTACGTCGTGACCGGCACGACGACACGCCGGCCGTCAGGCGACGGCACGGGCGCGCCCACGCGCGGAATGCTCCACAGGAGCTCGGCCGTCAGTCGGCGCGATCCCTGCACGGCCGGGTGCACGAGGGTGCCGATGCGTTCGGTGATGGGAGTCGTCGTCATGGGCGGAGCATCGTACGCGATCCGCCCCGAGACGACGGCATCGAGACGATGCCGCCCGCGGCATCACGGTGACGCCGCGGGCGGTGCGGGGGGCACTTCGATGAGAGCGGGATCAGAAGCGAGTGCCGTTCAGAGAAGGCGTAACAGTGGACATGCGCGTGTCACCCGGACACGGCCCGCGCCTAGGAAGTCAGCGGCCACTGAAGAAGTGAGCCCCGGTGTCCCCCCGCACTCGACCCGGCTCGTCGCCGGGCGTGCGACGCAACTCAGCTCCGGAACGGAAACGCCGACGGGGCGACCGAACGTGTGCGCGGGCCGTTCGGTACTCCGCTCCCCCAGGATCGTCGCCCTCTCACCGAGGCTCACGTTCGTCACGCGGCCTCGTTCGTCAGCGGGCATTCGACCGCGCGCGAACGGGGTCCGCCATCCGCATTCGGACCCGATTGTTCGTTGTTCCCCGTCGGTTTCAGAGGCGGGCGCGACTTCGTGCCGGAAAGAACGAATGCGCCTTCGGGAGCATCATATCTTGATTGACACGCCCGATGATGGTGTGATTGGAAGCGAGCAGTGGCAGGGGAGTGGTATCGCAAGGAGGCTCCATCCACATGGCGAATGCGAAACAGATCATCGCGGCGAAGCAACTCGGCGTGGTGTCGATTGCGCCGCAGGCGACCGTGCTGGACGCCGCGCAGGTCATGAACGAAAAGCACATCGGCGCGCTCCTCGTGCTTGACGGCACGCGGCTCGTCGGCATCTTCACCGAGCGCGACGTCATGCGTCGCGTCGTCGCCGCCGGCGAAGACCCGGCGAAGACGAAGGTGCGTGACGTCATGACGAAGCAGGTCGCGGTCGCGTCGCCGCACACCACGTGCGACGAGTTGCGGACCGTCATGCGCGAGAAGTGCATCCGGCACGTGCCGGTCGTCGAGAGCGACACGGTGATCGGCCTCGTCTCCATCGGCGACCTCAATCGAGCGGTGCAGGAGGTCCAGGAAGAGACGATCCGGTATCTCGAGCAGTACATGTCGGTGCCGTAACACGGTACGAACGGAGCAGGGGCGCGCGGGGTGAGATCACCCTGCGAGACGACGAGGGCAGGCACCAACTGTGCCTGTCCTCGTTTTTCGTCCAGGACACGATCCTGCTCCTCCAGGCGCGGCCGGATCCGGACGCCAGGCCGACGAGGCGATGCGCCGCCGGATGGTGGAGGAGATGGGGTGAGTCGGGACGCCGGCTCCCGGGCAGCGTGTCGGCTCGGGGCGTATGAGGATCTCACCGTGTTTTTGCCGCGGACTTCCGGGGACGCGCGGTCCCTCGGGATCGAATCGGTAAACTCCTCGGCGAAGGCCAAACGGGAGTAGAGCACCATGAATGTGGAGACCGCCCGCGCCGGCGACGGCGAGGCTCGCGGCGCGTCCGGAACCGCGATGGATCTCGAGGTGCGCGCCGCGTGCGGGAGGGCCTACGCCGACATCCTCACGCCCGACGCGATGTCGGCGCTGGCGGCTCTGAGCGGCTTCGAGATCGATCGGCGCGAGCTGATGTCCGCGCGCATCGAGAGGCGGGCGGACCGGGCGCGGCGACGGGAGCCGCTGGCGTTCCTCGACCCCGAAGCGACGATCCCGCGAACGGACCTCACCGTGCGCCAGGCTCGCTCCGGCGACTTCGTCGGCAGCGAGATCCCGCCGGACCTGCGTCGCCAGTGGATCCAGGGCACGGGCCCGGGGACGAGGCCGGGCGTGCCCATGGAGCGGGGCATCCGAAACGTCGCCTACGCGTTGCTCTCCGGCGCCGACGGCTGGATGTTCGACGGCGAGGACGCGCTTGGGCAGGTCTCGACGATGTCGCTGGACAACCAGCGGAACCTCCGGGCCGCGATCCACCGCGAACCGTCCTTCCTCGAGGTGGCCGAGCACGTCGCCGGCGAGATGAACGCGTGGGCGGACGGCTTCTTCGGGCGCCCCATCATCGACGACTGGCGCCTGCAACTGGACTTCACGACGATCCTCTACCGCGCGCGGGGGCTGCACCTCGCCGACCGGCACGTGCGGTGCGCCGACGGCGGAGCGTTCTCCGCGTCGATCGTGGACGCGACGCTCTACGTGGTCAACAACCACGAGGCGCTGCGGGATGCGGGGCGGTCGGTCGTGCTCTATCTGCCGAAGATCCAGACGGCCGGGGAAGCGGCGCTCTGGCACGACATCCTCTCGGCGCTCGAGCGGCACCTCGCGCTTCCCGCGGCGACGATCAAGGTCTACGTGCTCGTGGAGCAACTCGAGGCGTCCTTCCAGCTCATGGAGATCCGGGCGGCGCTCGGCCGGCGGTTCGTCGGATACAACACCGGCCGGTGGGACTACATCAACTCCGTGGCCGACGCGATGACGTGGGACGAACGCTTCGTCAACCCGAACATCGACGCCATCGTCATGACCTACGGCTACATGCGCAACTACGAGGACCGCGTGCGCCGCGCCGTGAACACGCCCGATCGCGCCGGTCGGTGCGCGTTGTGGCAGGGCGGCATGGAGCCGAACATCCCCGTGGGCTCGGCCAAGGGCGTTGAAGACAGCATGCGCCGGGCCGTGGCGGGCGCCGAGCGCGAGCAGCAGGCCGGGGCGAGCGGCAAGTGGGTGGCGCACTGGAAGATGGTGCACATCGTCCGGCCCGTCTGGGAGCGCATCGGCGAGGACAACCAGCTCGGCCGGTCGTTCCCGGCGCTCGGGTACAACG
>JAAELP010000365.1 GCA_024226535.1 Planctomycetota bacterium
ACAGCAAGATCCAGAGAGTGAAGGGCCGGGCCTGCGGTTACCGAAACCGCAGTCGCTTCAAGAACGCCATCCTGTTCCATCTCGGCGGGCTCGATCTGTACCCTGGGGCACTCGCTACCCACACGAAATCCTGAAGCCCGACATCTTGTAACATATCGACGGACCTCGCCGCCGCTGGCTGCGTTGCCGCTCCTCGACGTATTCATGGATATGCCAGCGTCGCGTCGCCTTGCCAGCGACGACGATCTCGCGCCGATAAGTCACAAGCTGTTTGGCGGACACCACTAGCGGTGAATCAGGGATTCACGTCGGCAACCGGAACCGGAGCCCTCGCGAGCAGGTCCGATCGTCGATACTCCGCCGGCTCGTGACAGGCCGGCGCGCACCGTCCGCCATCCTGCGTCTGCTCGTAGCCCATCGAGAACGACCAGAGCCCGCGGTCGAACTGCACCGTCTCCCGGATGCAGAACGGGTCGCTCGACGCGTGCGGGTCGTGACAGACGTGGCAGGCACGACCCTTCGCTCCCTGCACGTGCTTCCAGTGCAGGTTCGCGTCGCCGTTGCGGAAGCCGGTCGTGCTGGTTTGCTGCTCTGTCCACGCTCGCTGCTCCTCGTGGCAGCCGAAGCAGAGCGCGTACGTGTCGGCGCTGTACGAGGCGTAGAACTTCGTGGGATAGGGCGCTCTCAGCAACCGGGCGCTCGCGGTGCCGTGCGGCTGATGACACGCGGTGCAGTCACCGTCGCGCAAGGCGCCGTGGCGGTTGGGGCCGGCGCGGAGCTGGGCGGCGACGTTCTTCAGCGGCTGACCG
The DNA here is from genome assembly GCA_024226535.1 of Planctomycetota bacterium. Taxonomy (GTDB): domain Bacteria; phylum Planctomycetota; class Phycisphaerae; order Phycisphaerales; family SM1A02; genus JAAELP01. Next base: position 810 of record JAAELP010000365.1, read on the forward strand.
CCGCCCGCGTCCACGGGCCGATCGTGGCAACCGAGGCACAGGGCGTCGCGCGACTGCCGCAGCAGTCCCGGCTGCGACGAGCCGTGCGGCGCATGGCAGGTCGTGCAGCCGTGGTCGCCCTGGGCTGGTCCATGCACGAGCGTCGCGTGCTCGAAGCAGTCCTGTACGTCATCGTGGCACGCGAAGCAGAGCGCCGACATCGAGTCGCGCAGGAAGAACCGCTGATCCGAATCATCCAGGTCGTGGCAGGTCGTACATCCGTCCTCGAGGGGGGGGTGACGGTACGCCGAGCCGGTCATGGCGGCGGCCACCTCTTCATGGCAGTCACCGCAGTCCGTTCCCGGACTCAGGGTGCGGTGGTTGATCTGGCTGACTCCGAGCCCCGCATGACAGTCGGTGCATCCGCCGGAAGGCGTGGTGAACGCGTCGGCGGGGCCGTGGCAGGTGGCGCACTCGAGGTCGGCGTGATGCGGCTCCAGAGGCCATCCCACCGCGATCGCATGGTCGAACAGATCGTCCTGCTCGCAGGTCTTGTGGCAGAAACTGCAGTCCTGCTGGGCCTGTCGGTCGTGACAGGTGCTGCAGCTTGCACGAACGGCGGACGGCTCCGGGGTCGACACCGCCGCGACGCTGTCGTGGCAACCGGCGCACGACTCATCCTGGTGGCAATCGGCACAACTCAATCCGAAGGTGCCGGCGTGGTCGGCATGGTGGAAGGTGACGACCGGCGTCTCGTGGTCGGTGTGGAACACGAAGGACCGGCGGGTCTCGAGGCGCGGACGGTACGCGGCGGTGATCACGTTGGCGACCGCGCCGGTTCTGGCGCCGGCGATCGTCGCGGTGCTGACCTTCGGAAGGTGACACGCGGTGCACGCATCGCGGTGACTCCACTCGCGATGACATGCCATGCACTGACGGTGGTACGCTCCCTTGAGGCCTGGCATGGTCAAGGATGACCGCGAGCGTGACACCTCGTGGCAGCTCCGGCACGCCGGGTACGGCGTGGATTCAGGCGAGTGATGGTGGCAGGAGGCGCAGCCGCCGCCCATGTCCGCCATGTCGGCGTGGACCCGGTGGTCGAAGAACACCGGTTCGTAAAGATCCTCCAGGTCGTCGAGGATGAGAACCGCATCCGCCCTCGGCTCCGGGGGCACCGGTGATGCCGGGGCGATGCCGAGAACCAGCGCTACCGTGATGATCAACAGATCGAGCATCGACCTCGTCTCCACCCGAAGAACCAACGTGTCATCGTTCGGCGCGGATGAAGCGCCAGAAAATAACGAACAGCACGAGGAAGACGACACCGAGGATGTACTCCACGGCCTTGGTCTCCATCATGTACTCGTGCAGAGTCTGCATGGCCTTTTCCCCGTCAGTGTTCCGGCTCGAAGTCCGGATGATCCCGAATCACCGGCATCCGGTTGACGATCCACCGGAACGTGAGCAGTCCGATCGTCACGATCGTGAGTGTGATCGTGATCTCCATCCAGTGCGGTACGTAACGATCCGGTTGATCCCAGCGGTACGTGATGAACGAGACGTTGAGCCGATTGAGCACGACCCCGAGTACCGCGATCAACGCCGCGAACCGCACCATTCCCGCGCTGCCCTTTCGCGCCGCATGGGCGAAGAGCAGGCATGGCACCAGGACGAACCCCACGACCTCCACGAGCCACCAGAGCCCGTACGGCGTCAGCAACAGATCCCAGTGCTGCCCGTGCGCCAGGGCGACCACCTTGAGCGCGAAGTACGTCATCATCACCACGGACGCGGCCCGGCCCAGGCCGATGATCAGGCGGTCCATCGCCGCGTGATCCTGTGAGGCGACCTGGGACCGGAAGACGCGGTGCGAGAGCATGCTCTCGACGATGACCATCGACATGCCCGCGATCACGGCGGACGTGAAGAACAGCACCGGGATGTACGGCGAGTACCACAGCGGGTGGACCTTGCCCTGGGCGATCAGGAACAGCCCGCCGAGCGCCGACTGGTGGAGCGTCGAGAGGATGACGCCGAAAACCGTGGCACCGATCGTCAGGTAGCACGCCCATTTCCAGAGCTTCCGCCACCGCAGCCACTCGAACGCCATCGGCAGGCATTCGACGAAGAGCACCGTGGAATAGAGCGCCACGCACCAGGCCACCTCGAACATGACCGAGGTGACGCCGGGCGAAAAGAAGATCGGGTTCGGCAGACGCCAGGGCCGGCCGAGGTCGAACAACAGACCGATGACCACGAAGAAGTACCCGAGGAACGCGGTCAGGATCGCCGGGCGCACGAGCGGTCGGTAGTCCTTCAATCCGAAGAGATGCACGGCCGCGGCGAGGATGAACCCGCCGGCCGCCAGCGCGACGCCGCAGAGCACGTCGAAGCCGATCCACAGGCCCCACGGCGAGTTGTCGTTCAGGTTGGTCGTCGCGCCGAGCCCGAAGGCGAACCGTCTGATCGCGATCGGGATGCCGACGCACAGAATGAGCGCGGCGACGATGTTGAACGGCGTGATCAGGCTCCGCAGGTACTGGCCCGGGGTCAGGCCGAGGAGCAGCCGATCCCGCACGAACAAACCGAAGGGGCTCGCTGCGGTGATGGTGTGGTTAGACATCACGCGCCTCCCCGCCGGTCGTCGTGACCGCCGCGGCGGCGACGTGCGCCGCGGACTGTCTCTCCCGGTGTTTCGTGAACGCGTAGGCGCCCATCAGCAGCGCGGGCCAGAGCGTGACGATCAAGGGCACGATGGAGAGGAAGCCCTTGGTCAGCGCCGGGTAGGGCGTGTTGCCGATGTTGGTGTTGAATCCGATCTGCTCGAACGGCGCCGGCGAGAGGTAGAGCCAGCCGGTTCCACCGGCTTCGTGCTCGCCGTAGACGTGGTCGACGTACTTCTCCGGCTCGCTCTTGATCTTCGACCGGGCGAGGGCGAGCAGATCGCTGCGCTTGCCGAACGTGAGCGCCTCGACGGGGCACGTGTCCACGCACGCGGGCCGTCCGCCTTCCTTCGCGATGCGCTCGAAGCACATCGAGCACTTGCGAACGACGGGCGAGGTGGGATTGTCGTAGGTGTACGCGGGCATGCCGAACGGGCAGGCGACCATGCAGTAGCGGCAGCCGATGCAGGCCGACGAGTCGTAGACGACCGGCCCCTCGGGTGTCTTCGTGAACGCGCCGACGAGGCACGCCGATGCGCAGGCCGGCTCGAAGCAGTGCATGCACTGCGTCTTGACGTGGACGGGGGCGCCGTCCGTTGCCGCGGGAGTGTGGCGGTTGACCACGGTGAGTTGATCGGCGCTCGGCCGGCGTCGGTCCTCGAACACCGAGTCGTCCTCGTACGCGTCGATGGGCTCGTCGTGCGCAAGCTCGTTGGCCTTGCGGCACGCCCACTCGCACTTGCGACACCCGACGCAGAGCGAGAGATCGACGAGGACGCCCATCCAGTCGTCGGAGACCCTCTGCACCGATCCGGCGCCGTGCGCGCTCGTCGCGGAGGCGCCGACGGCGGTGGCTGCGCCGATGACGCTCGCTCGTCGCAGGAACGCCCGGCGGCTCACCGGCGCGGCGCTGCGGTCCGGTCGCACGGGCGCCGGGTTCGAAAGCACCGGGAGCGAGTGCCGGACCTCCGGTCGACGGGGCAGGGGCGTCGAGCGGGCTTCTGTTCTGGAAGTGGGGGCGATCATTCTGGAGGCCTGTGCTCAGGGCTACTTGTGTTCGTTCTCGGCCGCATCGCCGTTCATCGGTGGGTCCGTCGCAATGCTCGTCCCCGGCCCTCCGAACAGGCAGGTGACGATGCATGCGATGACGGCGACCACCGCGGCCAACAGCAGCAACGGGCGAAGAGCGAAGAAGAGGAGGCCCAGGAGCGGTAGCAGCGCCACCGCGCCCAGACAGATCACGCTCGTGCTCAGGACGTCACAGGTTCGTTTGGCAACACCGACCATGGGTACTCTCCCGCCAGTTCGGGTTCGATCGATTTCGATTATTGAGATGCAACGCGCGTTCCAATGCGCGCGGGGCGTTCGGAAGCGTGCGTAACGTGCTGAAACTGCGGCTTTTGTGCATGGCAGGTCTCAGGCCGTGCGACTCGATGCTGCGTTCGAATGGTGAGATTCTCGGCGCGCCTGTCGAGATCTTCGACACAGCCTCGGTCACCGAATCAGCTCACGCACCAGGTCCAGGTAGACCGCCGGACCCAGCATGAGGCGGAGATCGGCGAGTGATGCGGCGCCGTTGGCGAGGATCTCGGGCCCCGGCGCGGTGTCGGCAAGCAGGTGGTGGGCGATGCGGCGGCGGAGACACTTCAGGTCGAGCCGCGCTTGCTCGAGCGCTTCCCGCGGCGAGATCAGCTCTTCGAGGTTGTCCCTTCCGAGCGGGGCCAACTCGATGATCCAACCCGACCCGTACGGCGCATCGACGATTGCGCCGGGATCCTCCTGGAGCCGGGGATTGCGGTGTTCGGGGCGCGCCACGATCGGCGTGCCGATTCGGATCACGCCCTCATCGAGCTCGAGTTCGCACACCGTTGCCCGTTGAACGAGGAGACGCGGCGACGACCGCCAGCGCAGCCGCCGCGGCCGGCCGATGAGCGATGTGGCGAAGCGGTCCAGGCCGAAACGCATGGCGCTGCCGTCGCGCGACGGCTCCAGCCACGTGTGCCCGAGCGTGTAGAGCCGATCGTCGGGGAAGAGATCAACCTCGGGCTCGGACTCCACCGTCAGCCGCGCGAACGGCGGTGTCTTCGTCACGCCGCCGCGGAGAGCGCAGTCGAGCGGGCAGTGTTCGCAGTCGAAGTCGCGATCGCAGAGCTTGTACGAGAGCAGCCCGGCGGTCATCCACACGCACGCTTCCGTGGCTGGTGCTCTTGACGCAGCAAGGGGGCTCATCGGATCCTCCGTCCCACCGGGGCGCGCCGTGCGATCCGGTACGACCGGTTTGGTGTCGCCGGCGCGGGCTTTCCGTGCTGATCTTGGAAACGCAAATCCGGTGCCAGCGTGTTTGGCCGGTCCAGACCCCCGGAGTCCACCCCGAAACGCACTGGAGGTGTTGTGTTTTTCGACAGCGCGCGTCGTTCTTCTGCGCATTGACGCTACCCTTGGGATACGGACCAGGAGCGCCCGTTAGCGAGGGAGTCATGCTCAGGGACGTTCGGGGATTTCTCACTTCGGTGGGGGGGCGGCTGCTGTTGCCGCTGGCTCTGACGGCGGCGGCGGTGTTCGCAGTGCACGCCATGCTCGGCTTCCGGGTGGCGCAGGAGCACTTTCTCGACTTCGTTCGCGCCGACGTGACCAGGCACAGCGATCTCTTCGAGCGAGCTACGCGCGATGGCATGATGCTGAATCGCCTCGACGAGGTGCAGGCGACGCTCGAGCGGCTTGGGGAAGGACCGCAGATCGCGGCGATCCGCTTCTACGACAAGCAAGGCCAGGTCGTGCTCTCCGCCGATCGCAGCGAGATCGGGCGGCGCATCACGCTGAACTCGGAGACGTGCGAGAGCTGCCACGATCAGGCTGAGCCCCGGGACGCCGCGATGCTCGAGCGGAGCGCGCTGGCGAAACTGCCCGACGGCCCCGACGTGCTCCGGCGGTTGACGGTGATCGAGAATCAGCCCCAGTGCGCGAGCGCGCCCTGTCATTACCATCCCGCGGACGAGCGCGTGCTCGCCATCCTCGACGTCGAGTTGTCGATGGCACCGTTCGATGACGCGGTGGCCACCGCCCGAAAGCAGCTCGTATGGGCGACGCTGGTGCTCGTCCTCATCACCGGCCTCGTCGCGGCGCTGGTCATCCGGAGCGTCGTGCTGCGACCGGTTCAGAAGCTCCGCGAGGGCACGCGGCGGATCGCCCGCGGCGACCTCGACACGCGGATCGACGTGGGCGGCGGCCACGAGCTGGCTCAACTCGCCGACGCCTTCAACGGGATGGTCGAGGATCTGCGGACGGCGCAGGCGGAGGTGACCGAGTGGTCGCAGAAGCTCGAAGAGAAGGTCTCGGAGAAGACCGAGGCGCTGCAACGCGCCCAGCACCAGGTCCTCCACATGGAGAAGATGACCTCGCTCGGCAAGCTCTCGGCGAGCGTCGCGCACGAGCTGAACAACCCGCTGAGCGGCATGCTCACCTATGCCCGTCTCATCCGACGGGAACTCGCGGATCAGCCGCTTGAGCCGCAGGCGCGCAAGGACCTCGACCAGTACGCCGGCGTGATCGACAAGGAATGCAAGCGCTGCGGCGAGATCGTCACGAACCTGGTTGCGTTCGCCCGCCGCGGTGGGGCGAGGATGGACCGCGTCGATCTCGGCAAGGTCATCGAGCACAGCCTGCTGCTCGTACGGCATCACCTGCGGATCAGCGGCGTGCACCTGGAGACCGAGCTGCCCTGGCAGGATCGCGTGATCGTGGCGGACGCGGACCAGTTGGAGCAGGCCCTCGTGGCGTTGCTCGTCAACGCCGTGGAGGCGATGGAGTCATCCAGCGAGGGCGAGCGGAACCTGACGGTGAGGCTCCGCGTCGACGCCGATGAAGCGTCTATCGAGGTCCGGGACACCGGTCCGGGCATCCCGGCCGATGTGCTTCCCGACATCTTCGAGCCGTTCTTCACGACCAAGCAGGAGAGCGGGTCCGGGCTCGGGCTGTCGGTCGTGTTCGGCATCGCGCACCGGCACGGGGGAACGGTGGAGGTCGAGACGGATCCGGGCCGCGGCACGACGTTCCGGCTGCGTGTGCCCCGGGAACCGGCGGCGACGCCCGACGAGACGACCGGCGAGAACCCGGCCGCGCTCCAGGAGCAGGCACTCTGACGGCGGCGCCGGTGGGTGCCGCAGGAGGCAAGGGTCATGAAAGAACATCAGGCGAGCATCCTCGTGGTTGACGACGAGGCGTCCGTTCGGGATTCGCTGGCGCGCTGGCTCCAGAAGGACGGGTTCGAGGTCGACACGGCGGAGAGCGGTGCCGCTGCGATCGAATGCGTGCGGACGCATCACTTCGACGCCGCGCTCCTGGACATCAAGATGCCGGGCATGGACGGCCTGGAACTCCAGGAGCATCTGCATGGCCTCGACCCGGACCTCGTAATCATCATGATCACGGCCTTCGCGTCCGTGGATACGGCCGTGCTCGCGCTCAAGCAGGGGGCGTTCGACTACCTCACCAAGCCGGTCGACCCCGACGAGCTGAGTCACCTTGTGCGGCGGGCCATCGAGCAACAGCGTCTCAAGGAGGAGAACGTGCAGCTCCGCGACACGATCGAGGAGCTGGTCTCGATCGACACGATCGTCGGCGAGAGCCCGCCCATGAAGAAGGTGCTGGAGTTGATCCAACACGTGGCGCGGACCGAGGCGACGGTCGTGGTGCGTGGCGAGAGCGGCACGGGCAAGGAGCTGATCGCCCGGGCGATCCACGCCAACAGCCAACGGAGGTACTTCCCGATCGTCCCCGTCAACTGCGGCGCGGTGCAGGAGAACCTGCTGGAGAGCGAGCTGTTCGGTCACGAGAAGGGAGCGTTCACCGGAGCCCACCAACAGCGCAAGGGCAAGCTCGAGATGGCCAGCGGCGGGACGCTCTTCCTCGACGAGATTGGTGCGATCAGCCCGTCGATGCAGCTCGATCTGCTCCGCGTCCTGGAGACCAAGGAGTTCGTGCGCGTCGGCGGCTCGCGACCGATCAAGGTCGACTTCCGCGTGATCTGCGCGACCAACGAGAACATCGAGGAGGCGGTGAGCGAGGGGCGGTTCCGTGAAGACTTCTACTACCGGATCAACGTCTTCACGATCGAGGCGCCGCCGCTGCGCGACCGGCGCACCGACATCGCGCTGCTCGCCCGCCACTTCCGCGACCGCTTCGCGTGCCAGATGGACAAGCGGATCACCGGGATCAGCAGCGAGGCGATGGCGATCCTGACGGAGTACGACTGGCCGGGCAACGTGCGCGAGCTGTCCAACGCCATCGAACGCGCGATGGTCGTGGGAACGCCGCCGGCGATTCGGCCCGAGGATCTCCCGGTGGGGACCTCGGCGAGGGCGATGCCCGAGCGCGGTGACTCGCTCGCCGCCATGGAGAAGCGCCACATCGCCGCCGTGCTCGAGCGCACGCACCGCAACGTCACCCGCACCGCCGAGATCCTCAAGGTCGACCGCGCCACCGTCTACAACAAGATCCGCAAGTACCACTTGGAGGAATCGGCGCGCGGCGACAGCGCGCCGACACGACCCGGACGGCGCCGGGCCGGGCAGGGAGCGTGATCGTTGCGCGGCGGCGCAGACCGGGGGTAGCCACCCTGGACGGCTCATCGCCTGATTGTCCTGGGTGACTACCCCCGGTCT
>JAAELP010000366.1 GCA_024226535.1 Planctomycetota bacterium
AAACAGAGGATATTCAAAAATGAAAAAAGTGGCTTCACTCCGATACGGAGTTATATTCAAAAAAGCGTTCTGCGACCCGGAAATATTCACGGCTTTTGTGCGGGATATTGCGGGTGTGAATATTGAAATCGATCTGGTTGAAACGGAAAAGGAATTCGATCCGCCTGTCGGTTACGTCAGATCCCGTTTCGACCTGTTTGCCCAGGATCCCGAAAACCGCCTGATTGTCGATATCCAGCATGAACGCTACTCGGATCATTATGACCGGTTTATGCATTATCATATGGCGGCTGTCCTGGAACAGGTTAAAAGCGCAGAGGATTACACCCCGCCGATGACAGTGTTTACAATTGTCGTGCTGACTTCGGGCGACAGGCACAAGAAAGATATCGCTGTCAGCGATTTTGATCCCAAAGACCTGAAGGGAAATTCACTGGGTGAAATAAAGCATAAAGTAATATATCTGTGTCCGAAATATGTGAATGACGAAACCCCGGAGCCGTT
>JAAELP010000367.1 GCA_024226535.1 Planctomycetota bacterium
AAGCCGCCGGGGCCGGGGGTCGGATCCGGCACGCACTCGCGGCACTTGTCACCGACGTGCGCCTCGACGATCGCAAGGTCGGCCCTGGAGACGACAAACCGATCCGGCGCGACGCGGCCGGAGACGATCGACTCGCCGAGGCCCCAAGACGACTCGATGATCACGCGATCCGCATCGCCCGTGACGGGATCCGCCGAGAACAGCACACCGGAGACGCCAGCCGGCACGAGCACCTGCACGATCACCGCCATGCCGGCGTCGTGCGGATCGAGGCCGCGTTCGCGGCCGTACGCGACCGCGCGGTCCGACCACGTCGACGCCCAGCAACGCCGGATCGCTGCGAGGCAGGCCGGCAGATCGCGCACGTTCAGCAGAGTGTCGTGAAGACCGGCAAAGGCCGTCGCCGCCGTGTCCTCGCGCGTGCCGGAGGAACGAACGGCGACGGGGGCGCCGGGAGCCGGCAGCGCAGCGTAGGCCTCCGCGATCTCATCGATGAGCGACTCGGGGATCGGCGTGTCCAGAATCCGGCGCCGGATCGACGCGGTCTGCGCCGCACGGTGATCGTCGTCCTCGTCGCCAGCCAGAGCACACTCGACATGCGAGCGATACGCCCCAGTCGTCACGCAGAACCCATCAGGGACCGGGCACCCGCACTCCGCCAGGCGAACCAGGCCCGCGACCTTGCCACCGACGGACCGTGCATCCGCCGCCGGCCAGTCGCGGTCGGGCAGAACACGCAGGTTCTCTCGCGGGCCGGTCATGGAGTCCAGTGCCCCGGGAGCCCCTCCACCGACGCACGGACCA
>JAAELP010000368.1 GCA_024226535.1 Planctomycetota bacterium
GGCGGCGGCCTGCCGTGGGACCTCGTCTACGTCGGCATGGCGCTCGCTGCGGCCGTGATCGCGATCGACGTGATCCTCGAGAAGCGCGGCAGCACGTTCCGCACACCGGTGCTCGCGGTCGCCGTCGGGATCTACCTGCCGCTGGAGCTGTCGGTGCCGATTCTCCTGGGCGGGCTCGTCTCGTGGGTCGCGCACCGCTTCCACATGCGTCACATCGCGGCCGAGGCCGCAGGTGAGCTGAAGTCGAGCCTTCAGGAGGCCAAGAAGGCGGGCGAGCGCAACGGCCTGCTCCTCGCCGCCGGCCTGATCACCGGCGAGGCGCTTCTCGGCATCCTGCTCGCGATCCCGCTCGCGTGGTGGGAGGGCGAGAACAAGCTCGCCGACTGGTACGCCGCGATCAGCGGCATGACCGAGCCTTGGCACTGGCCGGGCTTGGTGCTGCTGATCTTCGTGATGGCGATGCTGCTCTGGACGGCAGTGACGAGCCGGGCGGACGAGTAGCGTCCGTGATCGCGTCCTACCCCGTCTGCACCGGCAGAAGCTGCATCACGCTTACGCCGATCACGCTGTCCTTCGGCTCGAGCAGGATCAGTGGCTTCTGCACGGAGTTGGTGCGACGGGGCACGTGGGTTCCGAGGAGGAGCCGGCTCGGGGTGCCGGGGGTCGAGATTGGGTGGCGGCCGAGGAACTCTGCGAGCGTCACGATCACGTAGGCGTCGTTGTCGGGATCAACGACCGCGCCGAGCGAAGCGCGGGCGAGCAGCTTCGGTGATGCCGGCGGGCGCCAGAGGGTGGCGCGGAGACGCGTCGGGTGGAAGTAAATGAACTGATCATGCGTCGTGGGCTGGCTGACCATGGTCGGCTGCGCGACCACCGTCTGGTAGCAGGTGTCGATGGTCGCGTTGCGTACGGCGAGGGGGATGGGCCGCAACGAACGGCGCATGGCTCGCTCCGAGGCGGCCGACAGGTGAACGAGGTCGAGGCGGTCGTCCACCAGGCGGAGCACGAACAGACCGTTGGGATCGTTGAGGCTCGGCGCCCAGCTCGGCATGAGCCACTCGGCGCCGGCGCTGGGGAGCCGCCAACGCGAACCACGGTGATCGACGAACAGCTCGAAGTGCTGACCACCGGCGTGGCGGGCGGAGTAAGCGACCTGGTCGTCGGGACCGAGGGAGGCGAACGCGCAGATCACGTCCGGCTCCGTGACGAGCCAGCGCACGGAGCCCGACTCCCATGATGCGAGGCCGATCCAGCGCGAGCCATCCTCGCGCGGCGCCTCGACGAGGAACCCCTCGTCGTTGCAGCCGCGGCCGAGGAGCACCGGCTCGTCCACGACGGCCACGAGTGCGGGCGGGGTCTCCGGGGCCTCGCTGACGTCGTAGATCTCCAGCCGCGTCGTGTGCGGGACGGTCGCGCCGGGCAGGGCGAGGACCGTCTCCCAGCTCGGGGCGATGCCCGTCTGCGTGACGACGTACCTCGCGTCGGGGCTCGCCAGCGGCAGCGTCATGTTGTCGTAGGGGACGTTCCCGAGCGGGAGGATCTGCGTGACGACGTGCGATTTGAGCGACTGGTGCACGTCGGCGTTGCCGGCGTACCCCTGCCCGCCGGGGCCGACGATGTCGGATGCCCCGGCGAGACGCTCGACGGGCTCGACGCGGGTCGTCTCGGTGACGCACCCCGACGCGGCCACGAGGGCGGCGA
>JAAELP010000369.1 GCA_024226535.1 Planctomycetota bacterium
CCCGATCCGGACACCGAGTTCGTGTCCGACGACGACGAGACGCGGTTCGACTGAACACGCGGACGCTACGCACTGGCGCATCGGCGGCGCATCTTCCTGTGGCGACTGGCATTATCCACGTTGCCGTTCCGGCCACGCGCGCAGGCGACCGATCATCCATCGCGTAGCGTCCATATGAACGGGCCGCGCCGGTCGCGACCCGGTCATCCTCCTCACTCAGCAACGGGAGCAACTCAATGCGATCATGCCTTCGGATCGTGACGGTCGGGGCCGCCACCCTGGCCGCATTCACCTTCATCCGGGGGGGGCATGCCTCGGACGTCCACTTCGTCGACGCGGATGCGCCGCCTGGTGGCGACGGGTCGAGCTGGGCCCAGGCCTTCGACGACCTGCACGACGGGCTCGCTGCCGCCGCCGCCGACGACAGCGTCTGGGTGGCGGTGGGGACGTACGTGCCCGCGCCGCCGGGCGGCAGCCGCGCCGCCGCGTTCACGATTCCCGGCGGCGTGTCGGTCTACGGCGGGTTCTTCGGTGACGAGTCGAGCCCCGAGGAGCGCGAACTCGGCGCCTTCCCGTCCGTGCTCAGCGGCGACCTGAACGGCGACGACGGGCCCGGCTTCGCCGAGAACGGCGACAACGCGTTTCACGTGGTCATCGCCGGCGGTGACCCCGCCCCGGCGTTGCTCGACGGTTTCACCGTTCGCGGCGGCAACGCGAGCGGAGCGCTGAGCTGGGGCGCCGGGCTGTACGTCGACGTCGGCTCGATCACGCTTCGGGGCTGCACGTTCACGCACAACTTCGCGACCGGCGGCGGTGGTGGCGTGTACGCGAGCAACGGAGCGCTCACCCTCGACGGCTGCGTGTTCCTCGAGAACCTCGTGCCGACCACGCACGGTGGGGGCGCTCGGGTCGTCGACGCTGCGAGTGTCATCGTCGTGGGCACACGGTTCCAGGGCAACGAGTCGGACATTGGAGCGGGGATCAGCGTCATCGGCGCCGACAGCCTCACCATCACCGACAGCCAGTTCCTCGGCAACTACTCCGAGGCAAGCGGCGGCGGCGTGTTCGCGTTCGAGGTCGACGCGACGGAGATCTCCGGCTGCGAGTTTCGTGACAACGACGGCGGGTTCACCGGTGGGGCGATGATCCATGGCGGCACGACCATTTCGATCTCGAACACCGTGTTCGCGAGCAACACGGCGTCGAGCATCGCCGGCGCGTTCGGAACCAGCGCCGCCCTGACCATGGTCAACTGCGTGTTCAGCCGGAACGACTCCTTCGCCCAGGGCGGCGCCGCCGTCCTCGCGGGGCCGTCCGCCGACCTCGCGAACTGCACGTTCGCCAACAACGACGGCGGCGCGATCCTCACCGAGCTCAACACGGGGAGCGTCGTCGTTCGAAACACGATCATCTGGGGCAACACCGGCGAGCCATTCCGCGGGCCGGAAACGCCGGACGTGGCGTATTGCGACGTCGAGGGCGGCTGGCGGGGACGAACAACATCGACGCCGACCCGCTGTTCGTGCAGCCGGGAACCGACGATGTCCACCTGTCCGTCGGCTCGCCGGCGATCGACGTCGGCGACAACGGCTCGTTGCCGGCCGGCGTGACCACCGACCTCGACGGCAACGACCGGATCCAGAACGGCATCGTGGACATGGGCGCTTACGAGGGCGCGTTCGAGCCGCAGCCTCCGGCCGCGATGGTCACCGACATCGACATCGACGAGACCGTGCTCGTGATCCTCGGCAACGGCGAGTTCGACCTGCTCTCCAACGAGACGCTCGTCGTCGGGAACCGGTCGGGGTCGAACGACGAGGTGATGATCGCCATCGACCACACCGTGAACCTGCATCCCGACGCGGCCGGCTTCTCCGCGATGGGGAGCACGATCGACATGGAAACGTCCTTCGAAAGCGGCGAGTTCCACGCGTGCATCGTGCGACCGTTCACCATCGCCGATCTCGCCGGCGCCGACCCGATGAGCATCAACGTCACGCGCTTCGCGCCGGAGACCGGAAACTGGGCGTACGCCGTCTACGCGAACGGCCAGGCGAGCCCGGGACACTCGAGCGTCTTCGGTGATCGGATCGCCGTGACCGGGCCCGGGTTCTCCGGCATCACCACCGATCTCGGTGACTACGGCGTCTACTGGGATCCGACGATCGGGAAGGGCTTCGCCTGGGGCAACGTGGACAGCACGTGCGCCTCGAGCTTCGGCATCTCGCTGTGCGTCGCCGACGTTACTCAGCCTCCCGACGGCGCTGTGGACATGGCCGACCTGTTCGCGGTCATCGCGGCGTGGGGTTCGGCTTCCGGGCCTGCCGACGTGAACCTCGATGGCACCGTGAACGCGGCGGACATCTTCGCGCTGATCGGTGCCTGGGGCATGTGCGACTGACGAACTTCCGCCCACCTCTCGGGACAGCGTGAACGTCCTGCTAGCCTCCTTGCCTCACGAAAACCCGTGGAGCAAGGAGGCTTTGTCATGGGCGCACGAGGAGCAGTGGTTGCATCGCTGACGGTCCTTGCCGTGACCAGGCTCGGAACGGCGACCATTCACTTCGTGGACGGTGGCGCGCCGTCCGGCGGAGACGGCTCGAGTTGGGAGCACGCGTTCGACGCTCCGCACGACGCGCTGGCGGCAGCGGCGCCGGGGGACTCGGTGTGGGTGGCCGCGGGCGTGTACACGCCGGGGCCGCCCGGGGGGGATCGCGCGGCGGCGTTCACGATTCCCGGCGGCGTCTCCGTGTACGGCGGCTTCGCGGGCGACGAGATGAGCCTCGACGAGCGCGAGGCCGGCGCGGCCACGAGCGTGCTCTCCGGCGATCTGAACGGCGACGACGGTCCCGGCTTCGCGGGGCGTGACGACAACGCCTGGCACGTCGTGGTTGCCGGCGGCGATCCGATGCCGGTGTTGCTCGACGGCTTCACGATCACCGCCGGTGAGGCGGGCGGCGGCTCGGGGCCGACGCCCCTGCGCAACGGCGGTGGGCTGTACGTCGACGCGGGCGCGATCACCCTGCGCCGGTGCATCTTCCACGCGAACCGGTCGCTGGCCACCGCGGCGCTGAGCGGCGGCGGGGCGGTGTATGCGCGGGAGAGCCCGGTCGTGTTCGAGGAGTGCGCGTTCACGGGGAACGCGGCGCCGAACTCCCACGGAGCCGCGGTGCGCCTCGTGGGGGCGACTTCGGCGAGCGTGTCGGGGTGCGTGTTCCAGGGCAACGAGGCGGACGTGGGTGGCGCTCTGAGCGCACAGGACGTGGGGAGCCTCGTGCTCGACGACAGCGCGTTCGTCGGCAACACCGCCGAGGCGGGCGGCGGTGGGGTGTTCGTCCACGACGTCGGAGACGCGACGGTGACGGCCTGCGTCTTCAGCGACAACGACGGCGGGTACACCGGCGGCGGCCTGATCGTGGCCGGCGAGAGTTCATGGATCGAGCGTTGCCGGTTCACGTCCAATGCGGCCGCCAGCGTGGGAGGCGCGCTCGGTGTCTCGGCGGAGGCGACGATCGTGAACTGCGTCCTCAGCCGCAACCGCGCCTCCGGTCAGGGAGGGGCCGCGGTGTTCTCCGGCACCGCGACCGTCGTGCAGTGCAGCTTCGGTGGCAACGAGGGCGGCGCGATCCTCGTGGACGCGGACGCCGCCGGCGTCGCCGTGCGCAACTGCGTCCTGTGGGGGAACGGTCCGAGCCCGTTCCGCGGCCCGGTCGTTCCCGACGTTGCCCACTGTCTCGTCGAAGGCGGGGTGAGCGGGCCGGGCAACGTCGACGCCGATCCCGTGTTCGTGCAGGCGGGAACCGATGATCTTCGCCTGGCGTTCGGCTCGCCCGCGATCGACGCCGGCGATACCGACGCGATCCCGGCCGGGGTGGCGACCGATCTCGACGGGAACCCGCGCATCGCCGGCGCGACGGTGGACATGGGCGCGCACGAGGGCGCGCACGAGCCGATGCCGGCGGCGGCGATGGTCACCGACCTCGACACGGGCGAGATCGACCTCGCGGTCTTCGGGGGGGAGGCGTACGACCCGCTGCACGCGACGGCGCTCGTGGTCGAGAACGTCGGCGGACCGGACGACGCGCACCTGGTCGCGATGGACCTGGCGATCGACGCGCATCCCGACGACGAGGGCTACGCGGCACGCGGCGGCACGATCACCGTCGACACGAGCCTGCCCGACGGTGCGTTTCGCGTTTGCGTCATGCGCCCGTTCGCCGCCGCGGATCTCGACGGAGCGAACCCGTCCGCGTTCGACCTCATCGCCTGGGACGAGAACGACGGCGCGTGGATGCTCGCGGTGGCGGCGAACGCAGCGCCGATCGGCGATCGCGTCACGGTCACCGGTCCCGGATACCCCGGCCTGACCACGAACCTCGGAGACCACGGGGTCTACTGGGATCCCTCGCTCGGCGCCGGCTTCGTCTGGGCGAACGTCGACCATGTGCTCGACACGAGCTACGGCGTGCGTGCGTGTGCGGCGGATGTGGCGCAGCCGCCGGACGGAGCTGTTGGCTGGGCGGACTTGCTCGCGGTGATCTCGGCGTGGGGGATGTCGTCGACGACGGCAGACGTGAACCACGATGGGGTCGTGGACATGGGCGACGTGTTGTCGGTCATGGGGAGTTGGGGGGGGTGTGAGTGAGATCGAGCTCGCCGGATTCGCACGATCTCCGGACACGGACGTACACTGTGGAGGCGGTCTCGAAAGGGGCGGAGCATGAACCGGACACAGATCCGTCGGCGAGTCGAGCTTGCCACGATCGTCACGACGCTCTCCCTGATCGCCACGCCGGCCTTCGCCGGTTCCGTGATCTTTGTCGACGCCGACGCCGGGCCCGGCGGTGACGGCACGAGCTGGCAGCTTGCGTTGCAGCGCGTGGACGACGCGCTCGATCTTGCGGGCGCCGGCGACAGCGTGTGGATCGCGGAGGGAACGTACACGCCGGCGCCGCCGGGAGGAAGCCGGGACGAGACCTTCCTCGTCGGGGACGACGTGGCCGTCTACGGTGGCTTCATCGGGGACGAAACGATCCCCGAGGAGCGCGACCTGGCCGCGCACCAGACCATCCTGAGCGGAGATCTCAACGGCGACGACGGTCCGGAGTTCGAGAACTTCGACGACAACAGTCTCCATGTGGTCACCGTGGATGCAGGCGCGACGATCGTGACGCTCGACGGGCTGACCATCTCCGGCGGAAGCGTTCCGTCGAGCGTGTCCGGGGGCGCGGGGATCCTCGCCGACGGAAGCGGCATCGTGCTCCGTCACTGCACGGTGCGCGACAACATCACCGGGCTCTACGGGCGAGGTGGCGACGTCACGATCGACCAGTGCGTCTTCCGCCGGATGTCCTGGGGCCCCGCGGTCGTGCGCGAAGCCGGCATCGTGACCGTCACGTCCTCCCGCTTCCTCGACAACCACTCCCAGATCGGGACGCTGAGCCTCGACTACATCACCGACATCGTGATCACCGACTGCGAGTTCGCGGGGAACGTGGCCACGGAAGCGTCCGGCGCCGTCCGGCTCGCCAACGGCCCGAGCGCGACGGTCACGCGGTGTCACTTCCACGACAACGTCAGCTTCCATTCGACGGTCTTCGCCTACACCGGCGTCGTCGCGTTCCGGGACTGCGTCTTCTCCAGCAACCGGTCGCAGATCATCTCCGGCGTCGGATGCGGAAGCGTCGTCGCGAGCTTCAGCAACTGCGTCTTCAGCCGCAACGAGGCGACCGGCCAGCCCGTGAGCGCCGCCATCGTCCTCACCTGGCCGAACGTCTCGACGGACGTCATCAACTGCACGTTCAGCAAGAACGAGCCGGCGGCCATCTTCAACGAATGGGCGTACGGTACGGTGATCCGAAACTCGATCTTCTGGGGCAACGCGCCCGAGCAGCTCAACGGTCCGGTCGAGCCCGACGTCGCGTACAGCATCGTCGAGGGTGGGTGGTCCGGTCCCGGCAACCTCGACGCCGATCCCCTCTTCGTGCAGCCCGGCTCCGACAACGTGCGTCTCGCGTTCGGCTCCCCGGCGCTCGACGCCGGGAGCAACGCCGAGGTTCCGTCGGATGTCGAGACGGACCTCGCCGGCGACCCGCGTATCCAGAACGGGTTCGTCGACATCGGCGCCTACGAAGGCGCGTTCGAGGCGCTCCCGCCCGCGTCATCCCACCTCGATGTGGACCCCGGCGACGTCGCCGTGCTCCTGCCCGACGGCGACGCGCTGAGCGCGCTGGAGAACACGATCATCGCCCTCGAGAACACCTCCGACTGCGACGACGCCACCGCGACCGCCACGGAGCACGAGGACGACATGCACCCCGCCGCCGCCGGCTACAGCGGGGGAGCGCGCACGCTCCAGATCGAGACGACGCTGACGGTCGGCCAGTTCATGGCGACGATCGTCCGGCCGTTCGACGCGGACGATCTCCAGGGCGCCGACCCGCTCACGATCGACCTGACGTGCTACGACGAGACCGCCGGCAACTGGGCGCTCGCGGTGTTCGCCAACACCGCGCCGAGCCCCGAGCATGCCACGCCCATCGGTGATCGCATCGAGGCCGTCGGGCCCGGCTACGCGGGCATCACCACGGACGTCGGCGACTACGGCGTCTACTGGGATCCCACGCTCCAGAAAGGCTTCGTCTGGGCGAACGTCGATCACCTGCGTGACACGGGCTTCGGCCTGCCCCTGTGCCCCTCCGACTGCGCCCAGCCGCCCGACGGGGCCACGGCGTTCCGCGACCTGCTCGCGGTCATCCGCGCCTGGGGCCACGGGGTCGGACCGTTCGACATCGACGACGACGGCGTCGTCTCCGCGACGGACCTCGTGGCGGTCATCACGAACTGGGGAAGCTGTCCGTAGATTCTTCGCAGCGCCGCCACGCGGGGGGCGTACCTGCCGAATATGGAGGTACCACGAATGACCAGGAATCGAGCGGCCCTGACCGTTGCCTTGGCGTTCTCAGCCCTCACGGCGTCCGCGGTCGGCGGCTCCGTGATCTACGTCGATGCCGGCGCCGGTCCCGGTGGCGACGGCTCGACCTGGGTACTCGCCCATCAGAGCCTCCACGTCGGGCTCGCCGAAGCACTTCCCGGCGACAGCGTCTGGGTGGCCGAGGGCACGTACGAACCCGCTCCGGCGGGCGGGAGCCGCGACGCGACGTTCCTCGTCACCGACGACGTCGCGGTGTACGGCGGCTTCGCCGGTGATGAGACGAGTCCTGACCAACGCGACGTGAACGCCCACCAGACGTTCCTGAGCGGCGACCTCGACGGCGATGACGGCCCGGCGTTCGCCGGGACCGACGACAACAGCCGTCACGTGGTGACGGTGGTGGCCGAGACCGTCGGCGCCACCATCGATGGCTTCGTCATCACCAGCGGGAACGCGGCTGACGCGACGCTCGTGGGCGGAGGCGTGCTCGCCGATCAGAGCACTCTGGTTCTGCGGTCGTGCGTCATCCGCGATCACCAGAGCACCGGGGTGTTCGGACGAGCCGGCGATGTCACGTTCACCGACTGCCGGTTCCTGCGGAACCAGGGCTTTCTCGGTGCGGGAGCGAGGATCACCGACGCCGGCGCGCTCACGGTCAACGGCTGCCGCTTCTCCGCGAACACCTCCGACGGCGGCAGCGCGATGCGGCTCGACGGCATCGGCGTCTTCGAGATGAGTGACTCCGAGATCAGCGGAAACACGATGAACCAGTTCTCATCGCTGTCCGTGTTCAGTACGGCCTCGGCCGAGATCACACGCTGCCGGTTTACGACAACTTCAGCACGTTCTATCCGGCTCTTGCCACGGTGGCCGGTACGACGACGGTCCGCGATTGCTTCTTCGCCCGCAACTTCGCAACCGGCGGCGCCTCGGCCGTCGTCGACGGCAGCGGGAGCGCGACGTACGTGAACTGCGTATTCTCGCGCAACACCGCCAACGCCTTCCCGGCGAGCGGAGCCGTTGTCGCGACCGCCGGCTCGGTGACGATCATCAACTGCAGCTTCAGCCGAAACGCGCCGGGCGGCATGCACTTCGACACGAGCGTGACCTCGGCAGTCGTGCGCAACACCGTGTCCTGGGGCAACGCCGCGACCGCCATCAGCGGGGTCACGGTGCCGGACGTCGAGCACAGCCTGATCGAAGGAGGCTGGCCCGGCGTGGGCAACCTCGACGCCGACCCGCTGTTCACCCAGGCCGGGGCCGACAACCTGCGCCTGACGCCCGAGTCGCCGGCCCTCGACGCGGGCGACAACGCCGCGATTCCGCCTGGCGTCGAGACCGACATCGACGGCCAGCCGCGCATCCAGAACGGCACGGTCGAGATGGGCGCCTACGAGGGCTTCGCCGAGGCGTTGCCACCGGCGGCGCTGGCCGGCGACGTCGATCCCGGCGAGACCGCCGTGCTGTACCCCGATGGGCAGAATCCCAACGCGACGTTCAACACGATCGTGGCCTTCACGAACCTGTCCGACTGCGAAGACGTCATCGTGACGGTGGTCGAGCGTCAAGGAGACCTCCATCCCGGGGCGGGCGGCTACCAGGCCGCGGATCGAACGCTCCAGATCATCACCTCGCTCGAGCACGGCCAGTTCAAGGCGACCATCGCACGGCCTTTCGACGCCGACGACCTCCACGGCGCCGACCCGTTCACCTTCGACCTGACGTACTACGACGAAACC
>JAAELP010000370.1 GCA_024226535.1 Planctomycetota bacterium
CGATCCGTTTCCGCAGCGCCGCGTTCTCATCTTCCAACTGCTTGAGTCGAACATCCTTGTCCATGGCCCGCGTTGTAACGCGCTTCAGGCAAAAGCGCAAACCACTACATCTTGTGGTCTGTTGACCCGTGAACGGTTACAAGCTTTCAAACGATCCCCGGTTCGTCGAGAAGCTCAAGGACATAGTCGGCCTGTATCTCACGCCGCCCGAGCATGCCGTCGTGTTCGCATGTGACGAGAAGAGCCAGATCCAGGCGCTCGATCGGACACAGCCGGGGCTTCCGATGAAGAAGGGGCGATGCGGCACAATGACGCACGACTACAAACGCCACGGGACGACATCGCTGTTTGCTGCGCTAAACGTGAAGGATGGGACCGTCATCAGCACGTGCCAGCCGCGGCATCGACATCAGGAATGGCTGCGATTCCTGAACCTGATCAAGACGAATGTTCCAGGTGATCAGGAGGTCCACTTGATCTGCGACAACTACGCGACGCACAAGCACGAGAAGGTCCGCAAGTGGGCGAAACGCAATCCGCGGTTTCACTTTCACTTCACGCCAACGAGCGCGTCATGGCTGAACATGGTCGAGCGTTTCTTCCGTGATCTCAGCGAAAACGCGCTGAAGCGAGGCAGCTTCTACAACGTCAACGACCTGATCGGCGCGATCACCGAGTACATCAATGCGCACAACGAAGATCCGAAGCCGCTCGTCTGGACCGCGACAGCCAACGACATCCTGGCCAAGGTGAAGCGGGCTCGGGCAAGGCTTCATAAGTTATAGACTGTTAGGCGGGGACCACTAGAAGTCGAACGCGAGCCCGACCGCGATACGCAGGTCGTTGTGCTTGCTGTTCGGTCCGACCTTGGATTGGTACTCGTCCTCGATCCGGGCGAAGAGGTTCATGTTCATCTCCTCGTCCAGCAACACCTTCCAGCCGACGTGGCCCAGGAGCCGGTACTCGCCCGTGTCGTCGAAGTCGGGGAAGATACGCAGCCTCGACTCGAAGCTCTGCTTCTCGGTGATCTGCCACGCCAGATCGTAGCCGAGCAGACCCTCCGGCCGCGTGTTGGTGTTCGGGCTGTTGAACTCCCGAACCGCACCGAGGCCGGCCCTGAGCGAGAGCTGGAAGTCCTCCTTCGTGAACCACTCGTAGCCGACGCCGCCGTGACCGGCGACGCGGTGCTCCCACGACTCGAACTCGTCGTAGTCGTACGCGCCGCTGGCGAACCAGAACCAACGCGAGTCGGGGATCAGCCAATCGTGCTGGATGCCCGCCCGGAGCTTGTTGTCGGTGCGGTCGCCGTTGCTCGCATCGTAGTAGTAGCGCAGGCCCAGTTCCGTGCGATGCCTCTCGGTCTCCCGCGTCGATCCGACCGCGATGGTCATGGTCTGCGTGTCGGAGTTGCCGAACACGGCCGAACCGCCGAGCTCGAAGCTGCTCTTCCACTCCGCTTTCGGCTCGAGAGCGTTCGCGGCGGCGGCGTCGACGTCATCCTGGACCGCGCTCAGCGCCACGTCCCCGGGCTCCGGCGCTACCGACGACACCGGAAGCTCCAGGCGCCCGAGCTGCGCGTGCTCGAACACGATGTGGTGCTCGGTGCGCTCGACGACGTGCCCCTTCAGGCGGTCGCCGTTGACCAGCTCGATCTCGTCGGCGATCGCCGGGCCGCTGCCGGCGATGCCCACGATCAACCCAACCGCGATTCCCCAGTTCTTCATGTCTCGGACCCCATTCCTTCAATGAACGAATCCGCCTCCGCGATCGCCAGCTCCATCTCCGCGATGAGCTCGGCCGTGTTCAGCTCCAGGGTGTCGATGGTCCCCTGGAGCGAAGCGATCGCCTGGGCGTTGAGATTGTGCTTGAGATAGAGGACCTGGTCGCGGAACGCCACCAGGACCTCGTCCATCTTCTTCTCCGGGCGCTTCATCGCCCGGAGCATCTGCTCGTAGCGCTGGCGCGTGCGGTCCATCGTATCGCGGCTCGAGCGACGCAGCTCGTCGCTGCTGTATTGGTCCAGCTCGCGCTCCCACTCCTGGAAGAGATCGTCGCTGACCGTTTCGATCGACTGGATCTGCTCGCGCACGTCGCCGGCCTGCGCTTCGCATCGCTCCAGTTCGCCGCGGAGATCCTTGTACCGGCGGGCCAGTTCCGTGTTGGGGGCGCCCACGAGACTCGTGAACTGCTCCAGCGCATCGGCGAACTGCTCTTTCGCCTCGTGCTGCTCGTCGCGCGCCTCCTCGACACGATCGACGAGGATCTCGCGCTTGTGCTTGCCGAACGTCTCCATCGTGTCGTAGTACAGCGTGCGGCACGAGGCGAGCAGCGCCGTGGCCAGCAGCAGCATCACCGTGACCGAGCCGATCGAGCGATCAGGCGTGTTCATCGTCGCCTCCGGCGAAAGGTAAGAAAAGACAGCGCGACGGTTCCCCGCCGCGCTGTCGGATTCGGGGACCGGCCGTCGTCCCGGGGGACGGCGAACCGGACTCGACTCACTCGTAGAGGTGCGTGGACTCGGTCTCCTCGACCGGACGCGTCAACATGTCACTGTTCATCGAAACCTTGAAGCGCACGTCGCCGGCACGCACGGACTTCGCCTTGACGCGATACGTCGCCTTCTCCTTGGGACCGAGCGTCCCGAGCGGCGTGAACGTCACGATGTTGCCGCGGACCGCCGCGGTCGTCGGGCCGGAGGAGGATTCGTACGCCTGGTAGCTCTCCAGCGTGCAGACGATCGCGATGTTCGTGTCCGGGGCGGAGCCCTGGTTCGTGATCGTGATCACGTACGTCTCGACCTCGCCGACGCGAACCGGGTCCTCGATATCCACGACCTCGAGGAGGATCGCGGGAATACCGGTGACCTTGGTCGAACAGGAGTCGGTGACGGCCTTGGCACAGTACCCACGGGCCGACACGTTGTTGACGTAGGTGTCGGCACCGCTCGGCATGGCCCGCAGCGTCACGGTCTTCGTGGCCCGCGGGGCAAGCGTCCCGAGATTCCACGTCACCACGCCGTTGGCGAAGCGACCGCCGTCGCTGGCGCTCATGAACTCCAGGCCGTTGGCCAGCGTGTCCGTCACCACGACCTCACGGGCCTCACCGTCGCCGGTGTTCGAGATCTGCATCTCGTAGTTGACGGACTTGCCGATGTACTGCGTACCCGGGCAGGACTTGGAGATCGTCAGCACGGGCTGCCGGACCACGGTGACCACGGTCCCGGACTGGACGTTGAGGCCGCCGCCGGCGGCGGCGGCACGGTTCTCGTAGCGACCCGGGCGGGACGCCTTGGCGCGACCGGTGAAGCGCTTCGACTGACCAGCGTTGAGCGTACCCGCGTTGAACGTGAGGTTGCGACCGCCGTCGGCGCTGGCGAGCCCGTTCGGAAGCGCATCGGTGATCTTCACGTCCGGCAGGGAGCCCGTGCCGGTGTTGGTGACCTCGAACTGGTAGACGATGTCGTCACACGCGAGGACCGACGAGGGGCCGGTCTTCGTAAGGCGGAGCTTCGGGGAGACGACGGGAATCGTCGCACAGAGCGACGACGCGTAGGTGACGGTCGCGCAGCTTCCGACGGTGCCCTCGGTGGGAGCCGTCGCGTTGACGCGGATCCGCTGCGAGCCCTTCGGCGCCAGCGTGCCCAGCGCCCACGTGTGCAGGCCGCTGCCGGCGCCCTGGCCACGGGGGTCCGAGCCCGTGATGCGCAGCCCGTTCTCCGGCTGGTCCGTGACCACCACGCCCGTCAACTCGTTATTGCTGTTGTTCGTGACGGTGATGTCGTACGTGAACGGAGCGTTCATTCGAACTTCCGACGGGACGCACTTCTCGAGCTTAACGGCGCTCGTCGCGGGGTCGCCGGTCGGATAGTACATCGTCGTGCAGATCACGCCGTCGCGGCGCGGGGCCGCGGCCGCCGCGGGAGCGGGGCGCGGCTCCTGTGGCCGCTCCATCTGCGCTCGTCGATTTTGATCGGTGCGCACTTGACTGGATCGAACAGGACGCTGCTCGCTCTGGCATCCTGCGAGCGCCGTCATTCCCACGATGGCGAAGACGAGCGCGCCTGTGAGCGTCTGCCTTAGCATTTGGATGTTCTCCTTTTGGAACGGTTCTTGGTTCACGTGCCTGGCTGCCGCGCGGGCATCGGCGGTGAAAGCTGCGAAAGATCGATCAGCTTACTCTTGGTGCCGGCTACCCGAAAGCCAGCCACAACCTCGTCCGCGATGAAGGGGCACCCGCGCCCCCGGAGTGCGGGAGCGCGGAGCCCTTACGGGGGTGCGTCGGCCTGCCCGGCGGGTGCCCAGCAGATGATCGAAAGTAGTCGTCGAGGACCTTTTCCTCCCCTCGCGCCTGCATCCAACCAGGACGCGCAGGCCGAGAGCTTTCAGATGGGTCGTTTCACGATCAGCATCACCATGGCGACATGGCTCCACACACGAGTCCGATCGGTGAAGCGAAGATCATAACGATCCGCGGGCCGTTGGGCGAGCGGGGGGGGTCATCCACATTCGCCAAGTGCTTGTCAGGGCTGGCGTTGAGTCCCCGAATCCGCCTCCCGGGAGCGCCCGCCACACGGTGGAGCACGGCCCGATTCCGCCGATCGGCCTTTGCCCTGTCGCCCACCGGACGCGACAATCGTGGTCGCCCGGAATCGAGGTGACGCCTGGTCCGACGCATGTGCAACATCATCACCCGCACCGAGGGCGACGTGACGATCGCGTCCTTCAACCGCGCCGACGTGATCGACGGGATCTACATCCGCGATGCCAAGGCCGAACTGGAGGGGATCGTCTCGGAGTCGGAGACGCCGAAGATCGTCCTCGACTTCGAGCGTGTGCGCTTCCTCTCCTCGGGGGCGCTGGGCATGCTCGTGGCGATTCACCAGCGGGCCGTGGCCCGGAGCGGCGCGTTGTGCGTGGCGAACGTCGCCGCCGAGGTGTACGAGGTCTTCGCGCTGACGAACATCCCGTCCCTGCTGAGCATCCACGCGACGACCCAGGAGGCCGTGCGCAGCTTCGCGTAGCGCGCTCACGCGATCGATGCACCCGCGAGGCTCCCGGACGCTGCTGACCCTGCTCGTGCTCGCCTTCACTGGTGGGTGCGCCGCCCCGCCGCTTCGTCCGGCGCAGATCGTCGACCCCGATCTCCGCGTGATTCACGATCGGTTCGAGGAGATCATGCGCGATGCGCGGCGCGACCCGGAGATCGTGTGGCACGCCGGACCGATCGGGAACCTCATCGTCAACTACGTGGGCGCCGAGCACTACGGGCTCTGCTACGACTGGCAGGAGCTCGTCTACGACGAAGTGCTGCCCACCGTGGAGGCGATCGGCTGGACGGCCACGGGAATCAAGATCAACGAGGACACGAAGAACGAGCACCACGGCGTGCTCGTGTTCGATCCGCGGCGCGTCGAGGCGGAGCGCATCCTCGAGACGCCGGAGACCGCGCCGGCGTGGGTGCTCGATGCCTGGCGCCGCGGGCGCGCCGACATCTACCGCGTGAACGACTGGCTGGCCCTCGCGACGACGGTCTACGTCGAGCCCGAACTGGAGGATCTGCCGTACGTGCCACCGGAGGACGAGGAGGTGGCGAGCGGGCGGCGGCGATGACGCCGCATTTCCCCGGCGGCGCCCCGTGCTCAGCCGTCACTCGTCGAACAGCACCGCCTCGGCCACCAGTCCCGGGCCGAAGCTGAGCGCGACGCACGGCATCGGCGCGTTCTCGGCACGCAGACGCTCGAGGATGAACGGCACCGTCGCCGACGAAACGTTGCCGATCTCGCGGAGGACGCGCCGGGAGACGCTGACGCCGGCGTCACCCAGCCCGAGACGCTCCGCCACGGCGGTGACGATCCGCGGACCGCCGGCGTGGATCGCCCAGGACCGGACAGACGACACGTCGAGATCGTGACCCGCGAGCCAGTCGTCGAGCCACGGACGCAGGGCGGCGGCGACGAGGCCCGGCACGCGCGGCGAGAGCGACATCACGAACCCGTGGTCCCCGACGCGCCAGCCCATCGCGTCGCGCGTGTTCCCGCACACCTGCGAGGCCGTGTCAACGACGCGCCACGCCCCCGCTCCCCCGCCTTCACCCACGATCATCGCTGCCGCCCCGTCGGCGAAGAGCGCGCCGGCCACCTGCCCCTGCTGGTCCGTGTCGTCGTACTGGAGGTGCAGGCCGCACAGCTCGACACAGCAGACGAGCACGCGGGCCCGTGAGTCCGCCTGCGCGAACGCGCTTGCCGCCTGGAGCGCGTTGAGCGCCGCGTGGCAACCCATGAACCCGATCATCAGACGCTGCACGGTCGGGCGCAGGCCCAGCCGGTGCACGAGTTCGATCTCGATACCCGGTGCGCCGAAACCGGTGCACGTCGCGACAACGAGATGGGTGATCTCCCCCGCCTCCGTCCCCGCATCGGCGAGGGCGGACCGCCCGGCGGCCTCGGCGAGTTGCGGCGCGCGTCGGGTGAACTCCCGCATCCGCGCCTCGGTCCCCGGCCCCTGGCCGCCGTTGGTCGACGGCGCGTAGAACCAGGTGAGCTCGTCGTCGCCGCGGTCCGGCTCCAGCAGGGCGATGCCACGGCTGTCGACGTCGGCGCGTCGATAGAGTGTCGCGAGCGCGCGCTCCCGCCGGCCGTCGAGACGCTGGAGGCGACCGACGAGACGTGCCACATCCGCCTGCGGCAGGCAATGTGGCGGCAGCGCGGTTCCCATCCCGAGCACGCATGCGGTCATGGTCCGTTCTCCAGTGCGCCCGGTGGAGCGCAGAACGCCGCGACGAGACGCTCCGCCACGCCCGGCAGCAGCGCCGCCGCGGCCACCGCCGCGCGGGTGAGCGGCGGCCGGCGGAGTGTCCGGGCCACGAACGTGCACGCCCGGTGACGCGGTCCGAGCATCCGCCGGTGCGAGCGGCGCCAGGCGTTGCTCCACGTCTCGCGCCAGGCGGGCTCGGTCGCGGCGGCGACGGCGATCGGCGCCACGGCGCGCCCGGAAGCCAGCGCCCAGCCGATCCCCTCGCCGGTGAACGGTTCCACGTAGCCGGCGGCATCGCCGATGACGAGCAGACGCTCCGCTCCGATGATCGCCCCGGGCCCCGTCAGCGGTGGTGTGCCCCGCCACCGCGTCCCGCCGAGGTCGTGCAACCCCTCGTGACCGCACGCCGCGAGCACGCGCCGCACGGCACCCGTCACGCCCCGGCTGCGGCGAACCGCGTCGGGGTCGAGCGCCGCGGCAACACGCACGCGATCGTCTTCGAGCCGGACCCATCCCACGTAGCCGGCCTCACCGCACGCCATCCCAACGACCCCCGCGGCGATCGTCGGCGCCCGGGTCTCCAGGGTGGTCGC
The DNA here is from genome assembly GCA_024226535.1 of Planctomycetota bacterium. Lineage (GTDB taxonomy): Bacteria > Planctomycetota > Phycisphaerae > Phycisphaerales > SM1A02 > JAAELP01. The sequence goes on from JAAELP010000370.1 coordinate 7,346, forward strand.
GACGCCGATGCGGCTCGTGCCCGCCGCGGGCGGGGAGGTGCGGGCCCGGAGCCCCGCGGCCAGGATCACGACCCGCGCCGAGACGTCGACATGCGTCGCGTCGCGCCGAGCCCGAACGATGCGCGCCTCGCCCCGACAGGGACCGGCGACGGCCGCGCACCGGTCGATGAACCGGGCCCCGGCACCGATCGCGTTGTCGAGGAGAGCCGTGTCCAACGCTCGCCGCGAGATCACCGCGCCGCTGGGGATCCGAAGGCGGACACGTCGAGACCCGGCGCGCAGGTCCAGGTGCTCCAGCGGCTGCGCGCCGCAACGAGCCGGCACGTCGCCAAGACCGGCGCCGCGGAGCGTATCGAGCGCAGCGGCGCCAAGGCAGCACCCACAGACTTTCGCCCGCGGGAACGCGGCGCGATCCAGAACGAGCACGCTCGCACCGAGCCTGGCCGTCTCGATCGCCGCCATCGTGCCCGCCGGCCCGGCCCCGATGACGACGACGTCCCACCGGCGCCCGGCCGCTTCGTCGAGGGTGGTCGCGTCCGCGTTCACGACGCCTCCCACCGCAGGAGCAACCGGCATGGGTGCCCACGACGCACCGTCGCGCCGTCGAGCCCCGCCCGAGCCGCAAGCTGCCTCAGTTCGCCGGTCGTGTATGCGGCGCGCACGGAGCGCGTGGCGTCCTGGTGGACGACGTCGGAGCGTGTGACGAGACGCGCGGCGATCGCCACGAGCGCGAGATCCGTCGCGCCTCGATGCAGGTCATTGACGAGAAGCCGGCGTCGCGCCGCCGTGGCCAGACGGCGGAGGAGACCCACCGCGGACTCTTCGTCGAGGTGATGGAGGAACAGCGAGCAGACGACGACGTCGTATCGATCCGGGGGCGACTGCGTGCAGACGTCCAGCGGGAACAGATCGACGTCGCAGCCGGCATCGCGCGCGCGACGCTCCGCGAACGCCAGGGCGGTCGGGCTGACGTCACAGGCGCTGAGCCTCAGCGGCAGCCCCCCCCGCCGCGCCCGCCGCCAGAGCCCGATCGGCACGTCGGCACCGCCGGTTGCGACGTCGAGGATGTGCAGCGGTGGCTCGGCCCGGGCGAGATCACGCATCTCTCCCCAGAGGCGCCCGGCGCTGCCGCTGAGCGTATTGAGGCGCGCCAAGCCGCGGAGCGCGGCGTGATGACGCTCGGCTTCCAGGTCGGGCTCGTCCATGATCTCCGGCTGGACGTGGCGGTGAGCGAGCCGCATCACGGCGGATCGGGCGTCAACGCCGACCGGAGACGCTCGTCACTCCAGGACAGGTGGACGGCGGCGCCGTCGCGACGCAGCCCCTCGAGCATCTCGCCGACGAGCTCGCCGCGCCAACCCTGGAGCAGTACGTTGGTGCCGTCGAGCGTGCCCGACCTCGCCTGGGCGTAGTACTCGGCGACGCGGGTGCGGCTGCCGACGAGGGCCGGGCTGATCGCCCGACCGAGGCAGTATGCGCACACGAGCGTCCAGAGGCTGTCGATGCGCACCCGGTCGATCGGCGTCTCCAGCTTGCTCTGCCCCCGCGGAAACTGATCCGCCGGCAGCGCGAGAATGCGCTCGGTGATCTCGATGATGCGCTGGCCGTGCGCCTCGGCCACCGGCCACGGCATGTGCTTGATCTCGCCGATCTCGTCGACGGTGTGCGCCGGGTTGCGGGCGAGCCGCACGAGCACTTCGTCCTTGATCAGCGTCCGCGGCGGCTGGTCCTGAGCCCGGGAGATGTCGTCGCGCAGGATGATCAACTCGCGCAGGAGCGCCGTCTTCCGGGGCCTGAGCTGATGTGTGCCCATGATCCGGGTGAGCCGGGCGTCGGGATCGAATCGATACAGGCTGGTCCGGGACATACCCGCGCACTCTTCGGCCGCCCACGCCTCGTGGCCGAGCCTCGCGAGCTCGTCACCAAGCGCTGCGCGGACGGCGGGCAGGTAGCGCACGTCGTCGGCCGCGTACCGCAGGTGCACCTTCGACAGCGGTCGCCGATCCCATCGGGTGAAGGTCAGGGCCTTGCCAAGCCGCTCGCCCACGAACTCCTCGACGAGCTGGCGCAGCCCGAGCGGATAGGGCCTGTCGACGAACCCGGCGGCGATCTGCGTGTCGAAGATGGCCGCGGGAGCCTGGTCGATGAAGCGGACCACCGGCTCGAGGTCCTGCTGGCCGGCGTGCACGATCGTCTCGCATGCGGGGTCGGCGATCAACTCCCAGACGGGGGTGATGTCGAGTTCGGCGAGTGGATCTACGAGCGCGATGCGGTCACGCGTGGCGATCTGGATCAGGCAGAACCGTGGATGGTACGTCTCCTCGCCGATGAACTCCGTGTCGTACGCGAAGGAGCCGACGGAGCGGACGTGGGCGGCGAGTTCGTCGAGGGCGTCGGCAGTCGTGATCAGCTCCGGCGACCCGGCGGGGATCAGCGGGTGCTCCGGCACGGAGCGATCGGGTTCGAGCTCCGCCGCCTCCTGGGCCGCCTGGTGTCCCTCGGCCCGCCGCGAGGGGCGATCGCGGCGGCGGCGGCGCTTGCGCGGGGAGGGTGCGTCCATCATGACAAGATACCGGCGGACGCGCACGGGTGTTCCCGGGCCCTCATCGGTTGCTCTTCGCTTCCTCGAAAACCCTCAGGGCCTCGGCCGCGGCGGCCTCGTCGCCGAGCCTCCGGTGCACGGTGCTCAACCGGAACCACGCGGCGTAGAGACCAGGGTCGATCTCCACGGCGGTGATCAACGCGTCGCGCGCGGCGGCGGGATCGTTGCGGGTGAGATGCACGTCGCCGAGCCTCGCGTGGAACTTGGCGAGGTCGCGGCGGCGGCGGGAGAACGCGGCGGGATCGGTCTCACGCAGACGCTCGGTCAGCTCGATCGCGCGATTGAAACGTACCTCGGCCTCGTCGAAGCGCCCGTCCTCCAGTTCAACGAGGCCCAGCCCGAAGTGCGAGTCCGCCTCGTCGGGATCGGCGGCGATGTGCCGTTCGAACGCGTCACGCGCGCCATCGAGGTCGCCCGCGTAGAAGCGACAGTACCCGAGGAAGTGATGGACGACGTCGTGGTCCGGGGCGAGCTCGACGGCTCGCTCGAAGTGCGGAAGCGCGGCGGCGTAGCGGCGCTGGCGATGATGCGTCAGGCCGAGCAGGAACACCGCCCGACCGTCGTTCGGAGTGCGCACCAGCAGGACCTCGATCCGGCGGCGTGCCTCGTCGTACTTGCCCTGCGCGATGAGCGTGACGATCTCGTCCTGCACGCGCGGATCCAGCGGCACCGTCTCCACCCGGCTGGTCGCCGCCGGAGCGGGATCCGCGGGCGGAGGCGCGGGATCGCCGCACGCCACCGGAAGCAGCGGCGCCAGGAGCACGCCGGCAAAGAAGATGGGGTGCGCGCCACCGCGCGCACCCCATCCCTTCGTCGCTTCGTTGGTCACCCGGTACGCGACAGGACCTCCAGCGTGTAGTCGCCGGTGGCCGGTCCCCAGGCGCCGATGATCACCAGGATGTCGGCGAAGTTCACGGCGTCGTCGCCGTTGACGTCGGCGGGATGCCCGGGGTTCGGTCCCCAGGCGCCGATGACCTCGAGGATGTCGGCGAAGCTCACCGAGCAGTCGCCGTTCACGTCGCCGACGACCGGGTTGCAGTCGATGCCCGCAATGCGAATCAGGTACACACCCGTCGCCGGAATCGTGATGGAGAACACCTCCTCGACTCCCAGGCCGCCGCGATCCGAGGTGGCGATGGGGGCGCCGATGAAGTTGAGCAGGTCCACGCGGTAGTCCGCGTCACCGTTGACGATGACCGAGAGCGTGGAACCACCGGGCAGGTTCGCGACGTACTGGTCCTCGCCGACGATGCTCACCTGGCCGGTGACGGCCAGCGGATCCTGGTCGTGCACCGCGGGCAGAGTACCGCCGCCCCCGCTGCCGAGATCGGCCTCGTCGAGTTGGGGCGTCGCCACCTGCTCGAAGAGGTGATCGCCGGTGTTGCCGCCGAGGAACATGTCGACGTCTCCGTCGTTGCTCGAATCGAACAGCCCGACGTGCGAGGCGCGAAGCACGCTTCCGCTCGGGAAGGCGGGGGCCGGGGCCCAGTCCACGAACGACGTGACACCGTTGACGGAGGTGTTGCGCAGGATGGCGGGACGGCCCGTCGTGCCGACGACGACGTCCGGGCGGCCGTCGCCGTTGAGATCGGCGACGGAGATCTTGTTGCCGGAGCTGGACGTCGCGTACGCGGGCGGCACGACCTCGGCGAAGGTCGCATTGCCGCTCCCGTCGTTGCCCTGGTTCACCATGATGCGGTCGCCGGTGGATCCGACCTTGTTGGACCAGTAGAAGTCCATCAGGCCGTCGCCGTTGAAGTCGCCGGGCTCCATGGCGCCGTCGGCGCCGGCCGGGGTCAGGTTCTGGCGGCCGGCGACGCCCCCGGAACCGAACCGGTAGTCGCCGACGCCTTGCTCGCCCTGGTCGAGCAGGTCGTTGTAGTAGGCGTAGTTGGTGTTGTGGTTGCTGATCAGGAGGTCGAGCTTGCCGTCGCCGTTCATGTCCGCCGACGCCACGTCGATCGTGTAGTCGCCGTCCGGCGGCACGTGTGTGCTCGTGACGATCGTGAAGTTCCCGGTGCCGTCGTTCAGGAACAGCGTGTCCTGCGAGGGGCCGGGGTAGTTGCCGGAGTAGACGTCGTAGTCGCCGTCGTTGTCGACGTCCTCGCTGATCGCGCCGCAGGAAGCCTGCTCGTTGAGGCCGCGGCTCAGGTGCTCCTCGGTGAAGTGGCTGAACACGCCACCGGGGTGCTGGTTCATGTAGATCTTGATCGGACCGCCGCTGGCGAGGTCGTCGTTGACCACCACGAGGTCGAGCCACCCGTCGGCGTCGTAGTCGCGGAAGAACAGGTGACGCGAGAGGTCGTCGACGCCGAAGTTCGGCAGGAGGATGCTCGTGTTGCTCACCTCGTCGTACGCGCCGCCGTTGTTCAGGTAGAGCTTGTTCTGGCGGAGCCCGAAGACGCCGCCGGCGATCGCGATGCCGACGTCGAGATCACCGTCCTGATCGAAGTCCGCGGCCTTGACCTCCTTGACGTTGTTGCCCGGGTTCTCCCATCCGGCGATGGAGCTGATCCGGGTGGACGTCTCGTTGGCGAAGTTGAGGCTTCCCGGGACGTCGGCCCAGGCGGCCGTTGCGGTAACCACAACGACTCCGGTCATGGCCAGGTACTTCATTTCGATCTCCGTTCTGCTCGTTCGAGCGGCCGGCGGGGTTGGGCGTGCCCTGCGCGGGACGTTCGTGGAGGATCCCCGGGCCGCTCGCCGGGGGGGGCCGCAGCATACTGGCCAGGCCCCGCCGACTCCAAGCAAAAAAAGAAGTGGGGCG
>JAAELP010000371.1 GCA_024226535.1 Planctomycetota bacterium
GCTGCTGATGCAGGCGCACAGTGGCAGATTGACAGCGGATCATGGCAGGACAGCGGGACTGTTGTGTCTGATCTGGATGAGGGAACTTATACAGTCACTTTCAAAACAACTGACGGGTGGACAGCACCCCAGGATCAGACAGTGACCGTCAGCAGCGGGCAGACTGTGAAGGCTGACGGAACTTATACTGAAATCGTCCGTACCGGTTCACTGAAAGTTAGGATTTCACCCCAGAGTGCTGCTGATGCAGGCGCACAGTGGCAGGCTGACAGCGGAGCATGGCAGAACAGCGGGATTGCGTCTGATCTCAGCACAGGTTCCCATACAGTCAGCTTCAAGACAGTCAGCGGCTGGACAGCACCCCCGGATCAGACTGTGGACGTCGGCAGCGGAGAGACTGTGAACATTACCGGAACTTACACTGAAATCGTTCAGACCGGTTCACTGAAAGTTACTATTTCACCGCAGGATGCTGCTGATGCAGGCGCACAGTGGCAGACTGACAGCGGATCATGGCAGGACAGCGGGGCTGTTGTGTCTGATCTGGGTGCGGGGACTCATACAGTCACTTTCAAAACAACTGACGGATGGACAGTGCCCCCGGATCAGACTGTGGACGTCGGCAGCGGACAGACTGCGAGCGTTACCGGAACTTACACTGAAATCGTTCAGACCGGTTCACTGAAAGTTACGATCTCACCGCAGGACGCAGTTGATGCAGGCGCACAGTGGCAGACTGACAGCGGATCATGGCAGGACAGCGGGGCTGTTGTGTCTGATCTGGGTGCGGGGACTCATACAGTCACTTTCAA
>JAAELP010000372.1 GCA_024226535.1 Planctomycetota bacterium
AAGCTCCCCTTCCAGATATTTTTCCAGAAGGGGCTGCTGTTCCTGATGCACAAAGGCATATCCGATATAATCCGGCAGCGAAAGGCCGGCTTTTCCTTTCAGCCTGCAGTTTTCCTTATTTTCGTCACAGCCCGCAACACGCCCCGCTCCCACGGGAACAATTTTCCGCGACTTCGCGTCAAATCCTGCAATAACCGCAGGGGTTCCGTTCCCCGGTATGTATTCGTGAGTACCGTGCAGGGCAGGCATTGCCATATCAGTTTCCACCGGGCCGCTCACTTCGGTTCCCGAAGGCTGTATCGCAAACATCCAGTGCGGGATTGCCCCCGGAACTGATTCAAACGGAATTTCGTCAATGCGTTCGGACATGACATGCACATCCCCTTCTCTCCGTCCGTCAGGAAATGTTAAAACCGCATCTGACAGATCCAGTCTGAGACTGCCCCCTGCCAGAACTGCCAGGGGCCGGTTCCCGCCGATGCGCCGGAACGGTTCTTCGGAACTGAGCAGCGGAATACGGAAAATTCCTGCCCGGTTCAGGCGGCCCTGTTCCACATTTATCCGAAACGTGAGTGTGCCGAATGCCCGGTTTTTAAGGTTCGGATTGATTACCAGGCGGTAAGGCCCGGGGGTCAGCATTTTTTCAGCCGGCTCGCCGAATCCGAAATCAAACCCGCCGTTGCTGCCTGTCACTGTTGTCCTGCCCGGCTCCGGCAGGCTGACTTCCATGCCGGCAATAACTGTTCCGATCCGGTCTGCAACTGTTCCCGCGACAAAAGTGGGCAGATCCCGGACTTCAAACTGTGACCGCGAAAGATCGGAACCCGTATATTTCATTTCAACCGACACCCGGCCCCCGTAAGCATAATCACGGGCAGGATAAAATTCGGCCACAAGTCCCCCGGGCAGAAGGAACAGTCTCCCGGGAACCGTTTCCATATCCAGGTGTACTTCGGAAAGACCGGCAGTGCTCATCTGTGTCATGTCCGACCCTTTCCGGCTGCCGATGTCATAAACAGGCCCGTGGGCTGTTTCTTTCACTGTTGCTTCAAAGTCTGTGATTTTTCCGGCAGGCCGGTTGAAATGAAACCGGATAACATTGTCAGGTTCCGCATTTTTCGCATTGT
>JAAELP010000373.1 GCA_024226535.1 Planctomycetota bacterium
CCCCGGGCAACTCCTGGATCCGTGGGAGCGATCCTACATGTACATCACGCCGGGGCCGGACGGGCACCCGTTCGAGGTCATGAGCTACGGGGCCGACGGCCAACCCGGCGGCGAGGGTGACAACGCGGACTTAAGCTCCCTGAACCTGCGAGGGGAGAAGCAGTAGTGGCCCGAGGCTTCACGATCATCGAGATGCTCGCGGTCGTCACGATCCTCGCGATCGCGACCGGTGTGCTGGCGATGGGCGTGGGGACTCGGAGCGCGGACGCGCGGCTGCGGGAGACGTCGGCGGGGTGGCGTGATCTCGACGCGCGGGCACGGTTGTTCGCGAGGTCGGTCAGGTCCGGTGATCAGAGCGATGCACGGCAGGTCGCGTTGACGGTGTCGTCGGACGCCTCCGAAGTAACGCTCGTGGATCTCGTGACCGGTGATCGCCTGAGCCGGTTCGGACTCCCCGATGGCCTGCTCGCTCGCATCGACGTCGAGCCTCGGGGCGTCGTTCGGTACGACCGCCTCGGTCGCTGCGCGGATTACACGGTCGAGCTGACCGGCGAGGCCAGGTCGATGCGGTTCACGATCGACGGCATGACGGGGAGAGTCACGGAGGAAGCGCTGTGACGCACCGCGGCCTGACACTGGTGGAGGTCCTCGCGAGCACGGTGCTGCTCGTGGTCATCGCGACCGTCTGTCTGCCGACGATCACGGCGGCGCGTGAGCACCTGGCCGCTGACCCCGACATGGTGCCTGTCGATCTGCTCGGCGCCGCGGCGGACGAGTTCATGGCCGAGCCGGAGTCGCACGGGGTGGAGTCGCTGCCGGATCTCGAGCAGGTGGAGATCACGCCATCGATCGGTGCCGTTGTCGTCACGCGCGTCGAAGGCTCCACGGACGCGGATCACGTGTGGCTGCGGTTCTCCGCCGGCACGACGTCCGTGTTCCGGTGGGTGCGTCTGCCCGAGGAAGAAGCGATCGAGGAGGCCAGCCCATGAGCCGCGGCCTCACGCTCATCGAGCTGCTCGCGTCGCTGGTCGTGCTCAGTGGCGTGATGCTGGCGGTGGCCACATGGACACGTGCCTCGACCACGCTCGCCGCCGGCGCCTCGCGGACCGTGCACGAGCAGGCCGGGATCGAGAGCGTGCTCCGCCTCATCGCCGAGGACGTCGCGACGGGCGACTTCGAGCCGCAGGACCGACGGAGAAACGACCCACACGTCGAGGTCGACGACGGCGTGCTGATCATCCGGACCCGCGGCACCGCCTCGGCAGGTGAGCCCGGCGCGGTCGTGCACACGTATTCGCTCGACCGCGTTGCCGGCGAACTCGTGCTCAGAGCGAAGCCGCAACGCGGCCGGTCCACGGAGCGTGCGCTGCTCGGGGACGTCGAGGCGTTCGCGTGCGTGCTGGAGGAAGACGAGGAGGATGAAGTCGCGTTGACCGTGACGCTCACCGGCGTCGGTGGTGGGACCTACGAGCGGAGGTACACGACCGAGTGACGACCTGGCCCCGCACATCCCGGAGAGGCGCCGCCCTGCTCGTGGTGCTTGCCACGCTCGTGCTGGCGACGACCGCGTCCGCGGCGCTGCTGCGGCTCGCCACGACCGAGCACGCGCGGCGGAACCTGGACCATCGGGCCGCGGTCGCCGATGACCTGTTGACTGCGCTGGACGATCCGATCGAGCACTGGCTCGAGGAGGAGTCCGCGCAGGTGGTCCTCCCGCCCGAAGCGCCGGCGCCCGCGGTGGTCGTGCTCGACGACGCGTGGGAGCTGGACGGCACGGCGTGCGCGATCCGCGTGACCGGCTTCGACCAGTGCGGCATGGTCCACCTCAGCGTGGCGCGATCGGGATCACCGTTGCGGCTCGCGCTGCCATCGGATGCGAAGCGGCTGCTCGACGCGATCACCGTGAAGCGAGGATCGAGAGCCGGGCTGGATCTGTACCTTTCGTCGCGTGCGCGCGAGCCGGGGCTTGCGGTCTTTCCGCCTGCGAGCGTCGCGGAACCTGACGAAGCACCGGCGCCCGCGTTCGGCTCCCTCGTCGCCACGCATCAGCCGGGCACGATCAACGTGCTCACCGCCCCCCTGCCGCTGGTCGAATCCGCCATGCGTCTGGCCGGGCGCGGGGATCTCGATCAGGTGCTGGAGGCCCGTGAGCGCGGCGAGCAGCCCGAGTTGACGGCGCCGCCGCGACGATCCAGCCAGAGGGCGATCCCCCGGATCGTGACCGTCAGCTCGGTGTGGTCGATGCGGATCGACATTCAGGTCGGCCATGCCCTCCGCTCGTGGTGGGCGACCTACGAACGAGCAGGCCCCAACTGGAGGTGTGTGCAGCGTCTTGCGATCACCGAGTGATCCAATCCGTCGGCTGAGCGCAGCCTTCGCCGTCGTTGCGGTGGTTGGTGTCGCGTGCCTGGGCGCCCTTGCAATGTGGGCATGGGCGCCGGTCGAGGTGCCGATCGATGACGTGCGCGCGATCTCTGACGCCGCTGAGCGGGACCTGCCGCCGGCCCCACCGCCGCTGGCGATCGACACGCGCAGCTTCGAGGCGTCGATCTGGAATCCCCCGCCACCGCCTGCGAAGCCGCAGCGCCAATCCAACCAGCGTCGCTCGCGCAGCAAGCCAAAGCCGATGCCGCTCCAGCTCGTCGGGATCACGCATCGCGACGGCGAGCTGTTCGCGGTCCTGTACGACTCAGACCAGGACCGCATCGCCACGCTCGCCGAGGGCACGAGCTACGGTGGACGCGAGATCGCGCTGGTGGC
>JAAELP010000374.1 GCA_024226535.1 Planctomycetota bacterium
GACCTGCTCAACGCCAACCTCGACCGCGACGACCTCGCCGAGGCGCGGCGACGCATCGACCGGTCGGTGGAGGCGTTCCGCGCCGACGGCACACGCATCACGAAGAACCTCGATTTCGATGCGGCGGACTCCCGCCGATCGTGAAGGAGAGCGCTATGAAACTCATCGAACCCGAAGCAACCCCCGCGGCGGAAGTCGCCGAGGCGGCCGACTGGTTCGCGAGCCATCGCTTCGACGGCATCGTTCGGCTGCACTCGGCGCGGCAGGTCGTCGAGCAGCGCGGCACGATCGTTCAGGAGTACACGGTCGCGCGTGACGCGGCCGCCGCCTTCCACGAGCGGCTGTGCGAGCTGTTCGCCGAGCGGCGCTCGATCACGACGTTCGGTCCCTACTCGCCCGGGCAGGCGGTGGCCATGAAGCGGGCGGGCATCGAGGGGATCTACCTCGGCGGCTGGGCGACGTCGGCGAAGGGCTCCCTCGACGAGGATCCGGGTCCGGATCTCGCCAGCTACCCACTGGGCCAGGTGCCCAACGAGGCGGCCGTCATCGTGCGCGCGTTGCTCACCGCCGATCGCAACCAGCGGTTCGCGCGGGCGCGTATGACCGAGGAAGACCGCGCGGCGGCGCCCGAGTTCGATTTCCGCCCGTTCATCATCGCCGACGCGGACACCGGTCACGGCGGCGACGCGCACGTGCGGAACCTGGTCCGGCGCTTCGTGGAGATCGGCGTCCCGGGATACCACATCGAGGACCAGAAACCCGGCGTCAAGAAGTGCGGTCACCAGGGCGGCAAGGTGCTCGTCAGCTCCGACGAGCAGATCAAGCGGCTCAACGCGGCCCGCTTCCAGCTCGACATCATGGGGGTCGGCGGGATCATCGTCGCCCGGACCGACGCGGAGTCGGCGACGTTCCTGGAGGGACGCAGCGACGAGCGCGATCAGGCGTTCCTGCTCGGCGCGACGAACGTCGAGTTGCCGAGCTACAAGCTCGGATACCTGTCGATCCTCAAGCGCTTCCACGAGCGCGGCGTCGACGCGATCCGCGGGCACCTGCTCTTCGCCGTCTCCGAGACCGAGTACGAGCGGGCTTTCGCCTGGCTCGATCGCGCGGGCATCCTGAGCAGCGTCGACGATGCGGCGGAGGGCTTGCAGGACGCTACGGAAACACGTTTGATCGACGCGGCGCTCGACGACGTCTCCAACCGCTACCTCGACGCGTGGCAGGCCGAGGCCGGTCTGAAGACCTATGCCCAGGCGGTGGCCGACGTGATGAAGTTCCGGCGCGACGAGGGCGACTCGTTCGAGATGAGCGTCGACGAGTGGCTCGCGTTCGCGCGGCACGCGTCGCTGCACGACGCGCGAGCCAAGGCGCGCGAGCTGGGCGTGAGCATCATCTGGGACTGCGAGCTGTGCAAGACGCCGGAGGGCTACTACCAGATTCGCGGCGGGCTGGAGTACGCGATCGCCAAGAGCCTCGCGGCGGCGCCTTTCTGCGACATCCTCTGGATGGAGACGAAGACCGCGGACCTCGCCGATGCGAAGGTGTTCGCGGAGGCGATCCACGCGAAGTTCCCCGACAAGATGATGGCTTACAACCTCTCCCCGTCGTTCAACTGGGACACGACGGGCATGAGCGACGACGAGATCAAGGCGTTCCCGAAGCAGCTCGGTGACCTCGGCTTCGTCTTCAACTTCATCACCTACGGCGGCCACCAGATCGACGGCCTCGCCGGTGAGGAGTTCGCGACGGCCCTGCTCCAGGACGGCACGCTTGCCCTCGCGCGGCTCCAGCGAAAGTTACGCCTGCTCGAATCCCCGTACCGGACGCCGCAGTCGCTCGTCGGCGGCCCGCGGGCGGACGCGGCGCTCATGGCGTCCACCGGACGAACCGCGACGACGAAGGCAATGGGCAAGGGCTCGACCCAGTTCCAGCATCTCGTCCAGACGGAGCTGCCGAAGCGCCTGCTGGAGGAGTGGCTCGTGCTCTGGGCCGAGCACAACGACCTGCCGATCGAGCTTCACGTCGCGCTGCGACCGTACCGGGCGGGCGTCGAGCTGCTGGAGTTGCAGATCCTCGACGCGTCCGACGAGGTGCTCGCGAACGTGGTGTTCGCGCCGATCCAGGACCGGCACGGGCGGAGCATCCTCTCCATCCGGGATCAGAACACGTTCGACGCCAAGTTCCGCCAGAAGCGCCTGATGTCGCTGATCCACCTCTACCTGGTCAGTCGGTACAAGGCCACGGCGGTGCACTACGTCAGCCCGACCGACGACAACCGGTACCAGACGCAGAAAATGAAGTCGCACGGGATCTTCAGCAAGGTCCACGACGAGGTCGGTCACATCATTACCGCCGACGTCCACGTCGACCGCATCAAGCTGCTGCTCGAAGAAGACCGGCGTCACCTCGAGGACCTGATTCGGAAGCGCTATCCGTAATCGACGAGCGCTCGTTAATCCACGAACCGAGATGGCCGCTGCGGGCGCCCGACGTCGAAGAACTCGGCCAGCTCGTCGTGCCGGTTCGCCGCGTCCTCGTAGCCGAAGTCGATGAGGCGCCCGGTGAAGTCCCGGTGAAACAACAGCGACGTGCTCTTGCCCTCGAGCTTCTCGTCGAACAGCTCCGGGTTGAAGAGGTCCGTCGGCCGGATCCGCCGGGACGGCGCGAACAGGTGGATCTCGACCGGTCGATACGCCGAGAGGTCGACCTTGCCGCCGAGCAGGATGCGATCGAACGAACCGGGGTCCGTGCTCGCGGGAAGCTGCTCAGAGAAGTAGTTCATCATCTCGATGATGCTCGCCTGGCTGGGAGCGTAGTCGCGGCTGAGCTGCTCGAGCAGCATCGCGAGCATCTCGCCGACGCGCGGCTTGGAACCGCGGTCGTCTTCGGGAAGCTCGGTGGGCAGCGGCATGTCCGTGGCGATGCTCAGGATCCGCGTCGCCCCCATGTTGATCGCCGGCGTGAACGGGTGCTTGTTGGCGACGCCACCATCGGAGTAGAAGAGCCCGTCGATCTCGACCGGCGGGAACGCGATCGGAACACTGCAGCTCGCGGCGATGTGGGGAACGCCGACCTGCGTCGCGAACGACGTGCACGCGGGCACCGCCCACGACGCGGCCGCGGGCCCATCCTGGAACCACACCAGGCGTGACGCTCTCAGCTCGGTGGCGGAGATCGCCAGCCCGAGCGTGGTGCCTTCGGCGACGGATCGCTCGAAGTCCTCGCGGTTCCATCCCCCGGCCACCACGCGGCGGAGCGGTTTCGCGTCGAGCAGGGACCAGGTCGAGGCGCGCATGGCCCGCGGTGTCGCCCACTCCTTGATCAGGGCGGTGATCGAGTTCTTCACGAAGTTCCCGTGGTACTCGGGAACGTGGAAGTCCAGCCACATCTCCTCGAGCTGGAGCCGGCTCGTACGCGCGTCGTACGATCGGGTTGCGCAGAACGCGGTGTTGAGGCTCCCGGCCGACGTCCCCGTGAACACCTGGAACGGGCTCGCCTCACCTCGGCAGAAGTGCTCGTGGATGTACTTGAGTACGCCGACCTGGTAGGCGCCGTGGGCGCCGCCGCCGGCACATGTGAGACCGTAGATCTGATTGCTACTCATGGGCCGCCCATCCTAAACTATGGTGCATGAAGGAGGTCAGGAAGATGAGCATGACACGGTTCCTGCTGCTGCCGGCGGCGCTCCTCGCGTCGTTCGCGACCGCCCCGGCTTCGGCCGGCGATCCCCAGACGTGGATGGTCGATCAGTCCACCTCCGGGGAGGACATCGTGTGGACGTCGCCGACGGCGGTGCGTCCGGACGCGGCGTACTACGGCAGCGAGCTGACGATCACCCAGGTGTTCTCGACCGTGCTGTTCTTCGGCTTGCCCATCGAGGTAGACGTCACGGACCAGGTGCCGCCGGAGCTTCTGTTCCAGGTTGACTGCGCGCCGGGGCCGGCGCCCGTCGAGCTGTTCAATGACGTGATCCTCTTCCCCGATCCGCCCGAGCCCGTGGCCATCGCCGCGGACCTGCTGACGGGCATCGACGCCACGGGCTTCGCGTTCTTCTCGGCGACGAACGTCGTGCTCGGCGAGGCGGACGTCGGTTTCGGTACCGTGCAGATCCTCGGCCTGCGTCTCGTCGCGACGATCACCATGGAAGCGTTCGGCGTCGCCACGTGCCCGGCGGACATCGACGAGGACGGCTTCGTCGGCTTCAGCGACATCCTCGCCGTGATCGGTCAGTGGGGGCCGTGCGAGTGCTGCCGCGCGGACCTCGACGGGAACCTGAACGTTGGGTTCTCCGACATCCTCGCGATCATCGGGGCGTGGGGGGCGTGCCCGTAAGCAGCACCTCGCGCTGCGGGCGCGGCACGTCGATTCCCGCCTCGCGCAGCGCCTCGATCGAGGCCGCGGCGAGGGTGGTGCGCACGGCATCCGGATTCGTGCCGACCGTGGGCCAGGCGTGCACCACGAACACCATCCCTTGTTCCTCGAACGACTCGAAGGCCGCCCACGGCGCGGGGTCATCGAGGACGTCGTCCTGGGCGCTCGCCGCCGACTCCAGGATCTCGACGACACGCCGGGCATCCGACCCGAGCGGAACCGGAATCAGCAGGTCGGTGCGACGCTTCTGGTCGGAGAGGGTCCAGTTGGTCACCTGGGAGGCGATGATGTCTCCATTGGGGATGATCAGTTCGGCCCCGGCGAACGTTCGCACCGTGCACGCCCGGGCGCCGATGCGCGTGACGTGGCCCTTCGTACCCGTCAACTCGATGAGGTCGCCGACCTTGATCGGCCGCTCGAAGATGAGAATGAGCCCCGAGACGAAGTTGTTGACGATGCTCTGGAGGCCGAAGCCGATGCCCACGCCCAGGGCCCCGACGATGAAGCCGAGCTTGCTGAGGTCGAGGCCCGAAGCGGCAAACGCCACGAGAAGCCCGATGCCGATGATCGTGTAGTGGACGAGCGTCGAGATCGTGGCGGGCGCGCCGCGCGGCATGCTGAGCCGGCTGAGGATGTCCTCCTGGAGGAAGAAACGTATCAGTCTCGACACGATGCCGGCGATGACGACGACGACGATGAACGCCACGAGCCCACTCACGGAGACATGCAGCGTGCCGACCACCCATTCGTGCTCGAGGGCGCCCGTGCACCACGCGAGGATCGGCGACCCGATCTGCAGCCACTCGAGCACGAGCACGATCCACAAGACGACGCCGCCGAAACCGATCATGCCGACCACGCGGCGATAGATGATCTCGCTGCTGTCGCGCACGGATTGAAGCTCGCGCGCCAGCGGCGAGCGCAGGATCAGGTTGAGCAGAGCCGACAGGACATTGACGCCGACCCGAAGCGCCACGGCCGCCCAGATCGCGTTCATCACCGCGGTCGCGAGCAAGTTCGCCAGCGACATGGCCCCCAGGACATTGGCGACCAGCGATCCGAGCAGGCCGAGCGCGCCGAGCCACGCCAGCACTCGAATGAGCTTTGCGGTCCGTGTGCGCCCGTCCCGTGCGGCCCGATAGTCCTTGGCCAGCCCGACGCCAAGGGCGACGATGGCCAGCGCCGTCGCGGCCAGCAGCACGAGCCGCTGCAGGAGCGAACCGTCCATCGCCAGTTGCGCGGCGGTCTCGGCGACGAAGACGATCGCGAGGACGCCGAACATCCACCGGAACTTCGGCATCAGCGTCGGCAACAGCCGCAACGTCGGAATCAGGAAGACGAGTCTTCCGAGCTGGACGACCTCCGCTGGCGCGATCGGATAGATGAAGCGCATGATCAGCAGGGAGACGAACAGCGCCGTCGAGAACGGGCGTGCCAGCACGACTGATACGCGTTCGATCTCCTGATCGGACATCGAGCCGCCCGACACGGCGCGGCGCGTCAGCCAGATGAGGATCAGCAGGGAGATGAAGAGTGCCGCATGAACGGCGAAGTTCGTCTTGTATCGCGCGGCGAACTCGGACAGGGCCGCCGCGATCGTTGACTCGGACGTCCCCGTCTCGGCGCCGAGCTGCTGATGGTCGCTGGCGAAGGCCCGCCACAACGGATCCTGATCGCGGGCGAAGAGCCTGGATCGCTGCGATTCCGCGATCTCGTCGAGTTGACTGGTGGCCTTGCTGGCGGCATCTCGCTGCTTGCTGACCTGTCCTTGCAACGTAAGCAGGGTCTCGTTGGTCTCCTTGACGGCCGCGCTCGCGGCATCGAGATCCGACAACACGGAGTCGATCTGCTGCTGCACGGTCTGCGGCAGCTCGTCGGATTGCGTGAGCTGCCAGACGGCGCGATGCGCCTCGATTTCCTCCTGCGCCGACTGGAGCTCCGTGAGTCGCTTCCGCAGAGTCTTCTGCCAACCGGCGAACAGGCTGTCGAGGCTCGCCCAGTGCTGTTGCGCCGACGACACGGAGCGCAGCGAGACGGGTGGGGCGGTCTCGAGATCCTCAACGAGGCGATCAACCTCCTGGGTGGTCCCCGAGAGCTTGTCGGCGATGTCGATCGTGTCCTGAGACCGCTCGGCCAGCTTCTGGATCTCGCGCACGCGTGCGCTGAGTTCGTCGGCTTGCGGCGCGATGTCCGCCGCGGCGATCGGCTGCGGTGCTGCCGGCTCGGCGTCCGCGGCGGCGGGCGGCGGCGCCTCCCCGGTGGTCTGGTTCGGAGGCGCCCCTTCGCCACCCTGTGCGACGGCAAGGCGTCCTGGCGCCGTGATGATCACGAGCAGCGCGATGAGCGGCAGCACCAAGCTGCGCGGAGCCCTGATCACCGTGGCCATGCGGAGCCGGTTCACGACGACATCCTACCACGCTCCTCCGGACCACCTTTTCCTCGGGTGTGGCTCAATTGGCAAAACGTCAGCCCCACCGTGTCAGAGCAGCGGCCCCAGCATCGCCACCGTGTTGTTCCACAGGCGCCGGGAAACGGACCAGGCCGCGACCATCTCGGGGGTGACCGCGTTCGACTTGGAGATGTAGTGGTCCTGGAGGCGCCGCATGTCCGTGGTCATCGCGGGATCGTAGAGCAGGATGTTGTTCTCGTAGTTGAGATCGAAGCTGCGCCGGTCCATGTTGGCCGAGCCGATCAGCGTGACCTCGCCGTCGATCGTGAACGTCTTGGCGTGCAGCAGACCGCCCACGTACTCGAAGATCTTCACGCCGGCGGCGAGCAGGTCCGCGTAGTAGCTGCGGCTGGCGGCGGCGACGACGAACGAGTCGTTGCGGGCGGGGAAAACGATGGTCGTGTCCACTCCGCGACGTGCCGCGGCGCAGAGACCGTTCTGCATCGCCTCGTCGGGCACGTAGTAGGGCGTGGTGATGACGATCTCGCTCCGGGCCGTGAACATCAGCGACTCGAACATCTCCGGCATGGCGGAATAGCGGACGGTCGGACCCGTGCCGAAGGCCTGCGCCGCGAACCCCGGCTTCGGCGCCCGCACCGGGGGGCGAAGCAGCGCGTCGACGTCCTCGTCGACGTACGACATCCAGTCGCCGAGAAACAGGTGCTGGTTCTGCCGCGCGATCGGCCCCTCGAACCGCATCACGGTGTCCACCCACGGCGCGTACTTCGCCTTGACGAGGAACTCCGCGTCGGCACAGTTCTGGCTGCCGCAGAACGTGATCCGATCGTCGATCACGAGGATCTTGCGGTGGTTGCGCAGGTCGATGCGCCCCTTGAGCGGTCGCAGGAGCGGGTTGCCGATCGGCAGCGCCACCGCCACGTGGACGTCGGCGGCCCGCATGGCTTTCCAGTGCTTCGACTCGATCATGGCCCGCGAGCCCAGGCCGTCCGCCATCGCCCGGCACTGCACGCCGCGCCCGGCTGCGCGCTTCAGTGCCTCCACCATCTCGAGACCGTTGTGGTCAGTGAGCCATATATAGAAGAGCAGGTGCACGTGCTCCTCGGCCGCGTCGATGTCGGCCACCATGGCCTCGATCGTCTCGTCGGACACGGAGAAGAGGCGGGCGGAGTTGCCGCCGTACGTCTCGAAGCCGGAGATGGAGCGTGCGGTGCGGAACAGGTGCTCGTATCGCGCGGGGATCGTCGCCTCGAGGTGGGGCAGTTCGTTCGGCGCCGCGGTCGCCAGGGGCGGCATCGCTTCGAGGACCTCCCGGGTGCGGGCGGCGCGCCGGCGGCCGATGTTGGTCTCCCCGAAGAGAACGTAGACCACGATTCCGGCGACGGGCACCGCCGCGATGACGACCACCCAGGCAACGCGGGAGGCCGGTTGGCGGTGCGGTCGAAGGATCGCGCGGGCGATGAACGCCAGCTCCAGGACGATCAGGCCCACGTAGCCGACCGAGGTGAGCACGGCGCCGGTGGTCATGGGCCCGGCGGCCTCCGCGTGACCTCGGCGAGCAGTCGGACCGGGGTCTGGGTCGGAGGCGCCGTCATCGGCGAGATTGTACCCTTTCAGGCCACCAACCCGACCCCGACGACCCGTGGCCGGGCAGGGGGGATTGGTCGATGGGGCGTCGGGGGTCGGAGGACACTTGTGATGGGGTGATGGCGGGGATTGGAGTGATGAAGGGGGTGCACGCGGAAACCCACCCGGGTTCTCGAGTCGATCTCCGGTGGTTCAGAACAGCAACTGGAACTGCGAGCGAAGGACGATCTGGCCGCGCTCGCCGGGCGAATCCGCGCGCCATCCCGTGGCGTCGCCGCCGGGGCACAGGAGGGCGGCGTCCGACCGGTGCTATACGTTCGATGGTCCGTGCTCGTCGGCTTCGGCGAGCAGTCTCTCGAGTGCCTCGGAGACGCGAAGCTCCGCCGCCCAGCGACGCAGGTAGTCACGATCGAGCCTCTGGCCTCCGAGCACCGCGACGGACAGTGCGTCGCGGTACTGCTGCTCGGAGTGCGCGTCTCGGGCCCACTCCAGCTTGCTGAGGATCGTGTCCTCCGGCGTCGTTACCATCACCGGGATCGAGTCGGGGCCGAAGACCTGCACGGTGATCCGCCGTTCGAACTCGCAGGAACTGAAGTCACGCATCTTCCGGACGATGAGATCGGCCTTCCAGCCGGATGCGGGGTCGATGATGTTGAACATCGTCCGCTCCGCGTGCGCCGCCATCGCGGCGTCCGGATTCACGTACCAGCCCAGTTGCTGTACGGCCTCGAGCAGAGCCGCGAGCTGATCGCGCGAGCAGTCGATGACGAGATCGATGTCACGGGTGGCGCGAGGCTCGCCGTGAAAGCTGCTCGCGATGGACCCGGCGATCATGAACGGGACGCCAGTTCCTTCGAGCTGGCGCACCAACTGATCGAGGAACTCGCGTTGTCCGGTCAAGGCGTGACCTCGACACCCGGGTGGATCACCTGAAAGAGCTCGGGGCCGAGCCAGAGCCGAAGGAACGCGAGTCGCACGGCCTCGTCGTCGTAGTCCGGGTGACGGTGTCGTATCCCGCTCGTGACGATTGACCGCAGTGAGTCACTCGCAGCGAACGTGAGGTGTGCCCGGCCCTCGAGATCGAGCGAGCGCAGGCTACGGCTGTTTACCCGGGCTGATTCCGGCGAGGTGTCCGAGACACGCGGCGGTCGGTCGAACTTCGTCACGACAACATTCTACCACGCTCCTCCGGGCTACCTATCCCTGTGACGGTTGCCCGGGCTCGTCAAAACAGCAACTGGAACTGCGAGCGAAGGACGATCTGGCCGCGTTCGCCGGGTGAATCCGCGCGCCAGCCGGTGGTTCGCGAGGCCGCGAAGCCTGGCGCGACGGGATCGAACGCGTACCCGGCGTCGAAGGTGAACTTGAGTGCGTGCCCGGCGAAGTAGCGGTTGACGCCGACGGTGAGCAGGTTGAGGTTCGACACGCCCATGTCGAGGTCGCCGTACTCCCAGCGGGCGAACACCTCCAGCTCGTCGGGCACGACGAAGAGGCCGCCCTGCACGACGAGGCCGTACTGGTCGGCGCTGAACCCGTTGTCGAGACGCCGGTACACGCCCGCGACGAAGAGGTTCGCGCCTCCGAGGTGGAGCGTGAGGTCGCCGGTGAACGACAGCGTGCTCTGCTCGTTGTCGACCCCGTTCGGCGCCGACGTGCCGGACTCCTGCTTCTCGTAGTGAACGGCGGCGCCGAGGAGCGCGCCGCGCGGGCCGTCCGACCAGCTCGTGAATCCCTTGAACTGACTCCACGGCGCCGTCCGGCGCGTGTGGTCGGCGTCGCCCCAGTCGCCCTCGAGGAGGAACTCGGCGCGGGCCGTCGCCGCGAACTCGGTGTCGTAGGAGAGGGCCGGCCGGTTGACGTTGCCGAAGCCGTCGTTGAGCATCGCCCGGACCAGGAACCGGTCGCCGTAGTACGCCAGCTCGGCGCCGATGGCGCGGTTCCTCTGGCTGAAGATCTCGTTGACCACCGAACGCTCGGCCGCGAGCTGGAAGCGGCTGGACACGAGATCCTCGTGCATGAACGGCGGCTTGTACTGGCCGCCCCGAACGCGCCAGCCGTTGCCGAGCTTCTTCTCGATGTAGGCGTCGTCGAGCGTGATCGCGGCGCCGGCGTTCCCGCCGGCAATCTGGATGTAGTAGAACCAGCTCGGATCCAGGACGTGTCCGTGGAAGTCGAGCTTCATCCGGCGAATCTCGAAACCCGAGACGTTGTCGTCGCCCGTGCCCGGATCGGGTACGCCGTCGCCGGTGACGTCGATGTTCGGGCTGTTGTCCTGGTGGTTGTAGACGTGGCGCGGCTGGACCCGCCCGGCGATCCGCAGCAGGGCGTTGCCGTCGGGGGAGCCGATGAAGAACCCCGTCCCGTCGTGACCGGCGGTCGGGCCTTCGCCCAACAGGCTGGCGCGCGTGTCGGCGTCGGCGAGCACGTCGCCGACGAGGTCGGCGATCTCCTTCGCGCGCGTCTCGGTGAGCCAGTCCTTGCCGAGCTCGGCGCGGAGTGTGTGGACCTCCTGCTGGAGATCGTCGATCTGCGACTGCATGCGCTCGAAGCGCTCTTCGTCGTCCGAGGCCGCGGCCGCGCCGGCCAGCACACCAACGGCGGCGGCCGCCGCGAGACTCGTCAGGCGTTCGTCGGCGCGCGGGACCAGTTGGACCACCTCGAGCTGAGCGAGCGCTCCGCGGGACGATCGCTGGAGCTCTCCAGAATCCAGTACGAGGAAGGCTCCTCGACGTTCACGCGCGTGCTCGATGCGCAGGCGCAGCTTCTGGCGGTGCAGGACACGCTGGTGCTGACACAGGGCGACGTTGCGCAGAGCCTGATCTCCACGTACAAGGCGCTCGGCGGGGGGTGGGAGATCCGCCAGGGCATGGACATCCTGCCCGAGGAGACGCGCGAGGAGATGGAGGAGCGCACCGACTGGGATGGGATGCTCGATCCCGATTACGCCTCCGGCAGCGATCTTCTAATCCCCCGGCACGATCCGAGTCGCCCGCTCGCCGAGGAGGAGGAGGAGGAGTGAGCATGCTCGCCTCGACTCCATCGGAGCTGGTCTTCGGGGGCGTGTACTACCCGCCGGCGCTCCTCATCGGCCTGCTCGGGCTCATCGCCGCGTGGATCGCAGCGAAGCTGCTCAACCGAACCCGTCTCGCCCGATTCTTCTGGTACCCCGCGCTCGCGTTCGTGGCGATGTGGGCGCTCTTCAGCGCGCTCATCGGTCTTCTGTTCCTCGCGCCCTGACGGACTACGACGATGAAGAAACCCAAGCCCGGAACTCGAATGCTCACCACAGGCGCGATCGTCGTCGTCGCGGTGATCGCCTTGGGGCTCCTGTACCTGCGCTCCACGCGGAACCCGTGGACCCGCAACGGCCAGGTGAGCGCGAACATCGTCATGATCGCGCCGCGTGTAACGGGGCTCGTGGTCGAAGTCGGGGTCGTGGACAACCAGCCGGTGCAGGCGGGCGACCTGCTCTTCCGGATCGATCCGGACGACTTCGAGCTGGCCGTCGCGTCGGCGCGGGCGCAGCTCGACCAGGCGCGGCAGAACGTCGCGTCGCTCGAAGCGGCGGTCGTCTCGGCGGAGGCGGCGATCACCGAGGCGGAGGCGGGGGTGACGACGGCGCGGGCGCAGGTCGCCGCGGCGGAGGCGGGGCTCAAGGCGGCCAAGGCGTCCATCGACAAGAGCGAGGCGGGATTGGAGCAGGCGAGCCGCGATAGCGAACGCGCGGACAAGCTGGCCGCGGATGGCGCCGGCTCCGTGTCACACGCCGAGTCTCGGCAGGCCTCGGAAGAGAAGGCGCAGGCGACGCTCGATGGAGCCTGCGCCGGGTACGAGCAGGCGGAGGCCACGCTCGAACAGGCTCGGGCGGGCATGGCGCAGGCCGACGCTCGGTTGGTCAGCGCCCGGGCCCAGCTCGCCCAGGCCCGTGCCGACCTCGGAACCCCCGGAGAGGAGAACGTCCAGGTCCGCTCAGCCAAGGTGAGCCTCGCCCAGGCGGAACTCGACCTCGAGCGCAGCGCGATCCGCGCGCCCGCCGACGGATACATCACGAACCTGAACGTCGACGTCGGCGACTACGCTTCGCCGGGCACGCCGTTGCTCGCGTTCGTGGACGGCGCGTCGTTCCACGTGGAGGGGTTCTTCCGTGAAACGCAGCTCCGCCACATCGAGGTGGGGGACCGGGCGGCGGTCACGCTGATGAGCCACCGCCGCCAGAAGGTATGGGGCACCGTCGAGAGCATCGGGTGGGCGATCAACCCGCCGGACATCGCGACCACCACCGGAACCAGCGGGCTCGTGCCGCAAGTCCAGCCGTCGTTCGACTGGATTCGGCTCGCGCAGCGCGTGCCGGTGCGCATCAGGATCGACTCGGTGCCGGACGGCGTGCAGCTCATCTCCGGCACTACGGCGTCGGTGGTGATCAGACCGGGTTCGTGATGGAAAGGTCCTCGCCATGAACGTCCTGCTCGGGTGCCTGCTCATCGTCGCTACGACGGTCGTGCACGCGGCGGCCATGGGTCTCACGCTTCATGTTCGCGTCGCGCGGGCCAGGCGTTTGATGCGCAGTTCGCCGCATGTGATGAAGCCCGCCATCGTGGCGGCACTCGTCCTCGTGATGTTCATCGCCTCCGTCATCGAGGCCGCCCTGTGGGCGGTGACGTACATCGCGGTGGGCGCGATCACCGGTTTCGAGAAGGCGCTCTACTTCTCGACCGTGACGTACACCACGCTCGGCTACGGCGACGTGACGCTGGAGGGACAGTGGCGTCTGCTGTCGGCGTTCGAGGCGGCCAACGGCATTATCATGTTCGGCTGGACGACGGCCCTGATCGTCTGGGCCGTGCAGCGGGTGTACTCGATTCCCGCCGCCCCGGAACTGGAGCCGCACGATGTATGAGATCATCGCCGTCCTCGCCGCGTTCGCGATGGTCTACAGCGTGGTCGGCGAGCGCATCGAGCGCACGTGGATCAGCGGGGCCATCGTCTTCACGGCGTTCGGGCTGATCTTCGGTCCCTTCGGCCTGAAGGTGCTCTCGGCCGACAAGGACCCCGAGCTGCTGAAGAGCCTGGCGGAGCTGACGCTCGCCCTGGTCCTGTTCGCCGACGCATCGGGGACACATCTCGGCGTTCTGCGCAAGGCACGTGCGCTGCCGATCCGGCTGCTCGCGATCGGTCTGCCCCTGACCATCCTGCTCGGCTTCGGCGTCGGCAAGGCAATGTTCCCCGAGCTGTCCATCTTCGGCGTCGCGCTGCTGGCGACGATGCTCGCCCCCACGGACGCCGCCCTCGGCAAGGCGGTGGTCACGAACGAGGCGGTGCCCGATCCCATCCGGCAGGGGCTCAACGTCGAGAGCGGTCTCAACGACGGCATCTGCGTCCCGATCCTGTTCCTGTTCCTGATGCTGGCGGAGGGGAATCTCGGCGACATGAGCGCCGGGCGCGCCGGGCTGTTGCTCTTCGGCAAGGTGGTCGGGATCGGGCTCGCCTGCGGCGTCGTGCTGACCCTCGTGGCCGTGTGGCTTCTTCGCCTGGGGCGAAAGCACTCGTGGCTCTCGCCGACATGGACCAAGATCACGGTCGTCGCCACGGCGTTCGCGTGCTTCGGCGCTGCGCAGTGGCTGGGCGGCAGCGGGTTCATCGCCTCGTTCGTCGGTGGCCTGCTCTTCGGCGGCCTGCTCGAACCGCACCACGAGGAGCTTCTCGACGCGGCCGAAGGCATCGGCGACACGTTCTCGCTGCTGACCTGGGTGCTGTTCGGCTCGGCGGTCGTCGGCGAGGCGGTCGGTCACTTCACCTGGCCGGTCGTGGTCTACGCGCTGCTGAGCCTGACCGTCATCCGCATGCTGCCCGTGTTCCTCGTGGTCACCGGTCTCGGCATGAACACCGAGGCCAAGCTCTTCACCGGCTGGTTCGGGCCGCGAGGCCTGGCGAGCATCGTCTTCGTGGTCATCGTCGCGAGCGAAGGCGTGCCCGGCAGCGGGCTCCTCTCCATGGTCGTCGTGTGTACGGTGCTCGGGAGCATCATCCTGCACGGCGTAACCGCCAACCCCTGGGCGAAAGCGTTCGGCGCGCGGGCCGAGCGCGCGACCGAGTAAGCGGCGCGCTCAGAAACCGGGGACAGTCCCCTGTTTCCGGTCTCGTCGTCCCGCCCGCGTACCAACCGCGCCGGTCGTACGGATCGTCAGAACGCGGTGAACAGGCGCAGGCCGAGCACGGTGGCGTCGCTGTTCGCCGCGAGTCCCTGGTCGATCCACTGCACGTCGAACGTCAGGTGCATCGACGCGGTCAGCGCGACGTTGTAGAACGCCTCGATGCCCAGCTCGTCGTCGAACAGCTCTCCCGGCTGGGCGTCGAGGTCACCGGACTCCTTGAGCCAGTACATGCCGACGCCGACGCGGTCGTGCGGCCGGTTGGGAATGAGGCCGCGCCCGCCCACGCCGCCCATCGCGTAGAAGTTCCAGGCGTTCCGGTCCTCCGGGCCGTAGGCGAACTTGCGAAGAGGCCGACACCGGGCTCCTGGAAATCGAGGGCGGCGGTGTGCAGACGCGTTCCGGCGGAGGGAGCGAGCGAGGGCCGCGATTCGTGCAGATCGGTCGGCTTCCAGATGTACTGCTCGACTTTGACGTTGATGATCCAGTTGCCGGACTTCGTGGCGGGGGGGATGCCCAGGGCGACATCGACGGGGAGACGCGGGTTGTCGAGGAGAACGGCGTCCTTGGTGACGTACAGTCCCGCGACGCGGAGCGCGCCGTCGAGGTCGTCGCCCAGAGCCACGCCGATCGATTGCTCGAGGCGGTCTACCAGGAGCTTCGATCGATGGCGCACGCCATGGCGGCGCGCGAGCGGTCGGACCGGACGATCCAGGCCACGGACCTCGTGCACGAGGCGTACCTCCGGCTGTTCGGGAAGTCGGCCAGCGAATGGAACAGCCGGGCGCATTTCTTCAGCGCCGCGGCGCAGGCCATGCGACGCATCCTCGTCGAGCAGGCGCGGCGGCACGCGACGGCGCGTCGCGGGGGTGGACGCCAACGGGAACCGATCGACGACGTCACCATCACGGTGTCCGTCCAGGAGGTGGACCTGCTCGCCCTCGACGAGGCCCTCGACCGGCTGGAGCGCGAGGATCCGACGAAGGCGGCCCTCGTCAAGCTGCGCTACTTCACCGGGATGACGATCCCGCAGGTGGCCGAGGCGCTCGACATCTCGCCCAAGACGGCGGATCGCTACTGGGCGTACAGCCGGGTGCAGCTCTA
>JAAELP010000375.1 GCA_024226535.1 Planctomycetota bacterium
CCCCCGCGGCCCCCGGCCTTCCCCCCCCTGATCGATCGCGACCACCCATTGTGGCCCACGAAGTGGATCCACGGGGCATTCGCGCCATTCCGCCTTCTACAATCCGTGCCGTGCTTCGTATCGGCTGCATGAACCTCGAAACGCCGCTGCTCCTGGCCCCGATCGCCGGGCACTGCGACCTCGCGTTCCGGGTGCTCTGCCGCGAGCAGGGCGGCGTGGGGCTGGCGTGTACGGACCTGCTGAACTGCCACTCCGTGCTTCGGGAACGCCCGAAGGCCCTCGACCTGGCCACCACGTGTGCCGACGACGAGCCCCTGGCGATGCAGCTCTACGGCAGCGCCGACGATCCCCTGCCCGAGGCGGCGCGCTGGGCGGTCGATCGCGGGGCGGCGGTGATCGACGTCAACATGGGCTGTCCCGTCGACAAGGTCTGTAAGAAGAACGGCGGCTCGCTGCTCCTGTGCGACCCGGATCGAACCGTCGACCTGGTGGATCGTATCGTGCGCGCGGTCGGCGCCGACGTTCCGGTGACGGCGAAGCTCCGTCTCGGTTGGGACCGCTCGTCCATGGTCGCGCCGCGGCTGGCGGCAGCACTCGAGGACGTCGGGGTCGCCGCCGTCACCGTGCACGGGCGCACGACGGATCAGCGGTTTCGCGGATCCATCGATCTCGACGGTATCGCCGAGGTCGTCACCGCGGTGCGCGAGATCCCGGTCATCGGCAACGGCGACGTCCGCGAACCGGCCGACGCGGTGGCCATGATGAACGCGACCGGATGCCGCGGTGTCATGATCGGGCGCGGCGCGCTCCGCGCCCCGTGGCTGTTCCGCCGCACCTGGGCCCTGCTGCGCACGGGGATCGCCGAGCCCGAGCCCGATCTCGCCGGCAAACTTCGCGTCGTTCTCCGCCACCTCGACCTGCTCCTCGAACACGCCGGGGAAACGGTCGCGGTCCGCACGCTCAGCCAGCGCATCAGTTGGTACGGCAAGACGATGGGGCACGTGAAGCCGCTGAAGGAGGCGATCCGTCTGGCGCGGTCGTCGGCGGAGATGCGCGACGTGCTCGAGTCATGGCTCGAGCGTGCGGAGGCTCGGGGTTGTTGCACTCTGGTTTGACACGGAGGGCACGGAGAATCAGAGTCGAACGACTTCCTCCGAGGGCCGGAACCCCGCAGCGCGCATCAGCCTGACGAGCCCGACCGCGTCCGACTCGTCGAACGCCGACGGCACGTGCGCATCAAGGTCGAGCACGCCCCAGACGTCCCCCGACTCATCGACGAGCGGCACGACGATCTCCGACCGGTCGCGCGGATCGCAGGCGATGTAGGCGTCGCCGAGCGTCTCGACGTCGTCCACGATCAGAACCCGACGTCGCGTCAGCGCCTGCCCGCACACTCCAGCGAGACCGATCGGCGAGCAGGCCGGTCGATCACGACACGGCCCGAGCACGAGCGTGTCTCCGCCTTCGGCTACGTAGAAGCCCATCCACGATACCCCTGCCGCGTGCAGCGATTCCCATGCCGCGTCGAGGATCGACTCCATGCGCGCGGTGCGATCGCCGGAGGACTCGACCCGCGCGCTGATCACGTCGTAGTCACGCACGGGGCGGATTCTAGAGCAGCTTGACTCCAGATGTAGCGTCGTCGTCGTGATCACGCCGCGTCGCCGGACGCCACCGGGCTGAAGCGAAGCTGGTGCTCGGTGACGAGGCGGTCGTACTCGTCGAAGTCGAGCCCGATGAAGATCGGGGCGAAGTCCGGATCGAACTGCGTGCCGGTCTCGGCGGTGATCTCTGCCAGCACCTGCGGGCGCTCCAGCCGCGTGCGGTACGTCCGGTCGGAGCTCATCGCGTCGAACGCGTCGGCGAGCGCGATGAGGCGTCCGAGCAGCGGGATGTCCTCACCGGCGAGCCCGGCGGGATAGCCGCGGCCGTCCCACCGTTCGTGGTGGTGCAGCACGCCGGGCAGCACGTCCTCGAGCAGCGGAATGTCCTTGAGGATCGTGTAGCCCATCTCCGGGTGACGCCTGATCCAGCCGAACTCCTCGGCGTCGAGCTTGCCGGGCTTGAGCAGGACCCGCTCGGGCACGCCGATCTTGCCCACGTCGTGCACGAGACCGGCGATCTTGGTGCGGGCGACGAACTGTTCGTCGAACCCGGCCGCCGCGGCGAGTTGCTGCGTGAGCTGCGCGACACGCTGGGAGTGACCGCAGGTGTACGCGTCCTTGGCGTCGATCGACGCGGTGAGCGCCTCGACGGTGCCGAGGAACGTCGCGTTGAGATCCGCGTACAACGCCGCGTTCTCGAGGAAGATCGCGGTCGTGCTCGCCGTCGCGCCCAGCAGCTTCATGTCGACCGACGAGGCCGACGTGTCCTCGCCTTCCTTGCCGCCGGCGATGAGCACGCCGATGGACTCGCCGTCGCACATGATCGGGTGAACGAGGACCGGGTGGCCGAAGCCGCCGTACTGGGTGTGATCGGGGTCGGTGGCCGGCTCGAGCACCCGCGGTGCGCCGGTCTCCGCGGCGAGACGCACGCCGAGCTCGATCAGGTCCTCGTTCGCGGCCAGGGGCGTGCCCGTGGAGAAGCTCCGTCCGGCCAGGCTCTTGATCCGCGTCGTGGTTTCCGCGAAGACCGTCCCGATCCAGCGGTACGAGAGCGTCGCCAGCAACTCGTCGCACGTCTGCTGCACGAAGCGCTCCGGCCGCTGCATCTTCGTCATGCTCTGGATGATCGTGTAGAGGAGGTTCATCTCCTCGTAGGTCTCCGAGAGCTGCCGGCCCAGGCTTTCGATCGGTGTCGGTCCGGCGGAAGGCGAGGGCGAGGGATCGAGCGTTTCGGGACTCGACCCCACCGATGCGTGTTCCAGTTCGTCCCCGGCACTCCCGAGGAGCCCCTCCACCAACTCGAGCACGGCTCGCGGGCTGAACGGCTTGCTCAAGATCTCGCGGATATTCTCGGTCCGCGCGAGTCCCTCATCGAGCGAGTGACCGCGCGCGGTCAGCAGGATGATCGGAATCTCCCGAGTCTCCGGCGCTTCGGCCAGTTCCGCGCTGAGCTCCAGCCCGGACATGAACGGCATCTGGAAGTCGGTGATGACGAGCGACGGGTGTTCGGCGCGGGCGATCTCCAGACCCTTGCGTCCGTCCTCGGCGGTGAACGTCTCGTAGCCGGCATTGCGCAGCTTGATCGACAGCACCTGCCGGATGTGCACTTCGTCATCGACGATGAGGATCTTCCTCGGCATCACCGCGCCCCCCACTCGGGCGCCGTGCCGCGCCGGCCGGCGAAGGCCACGGGGAGTCCGATCCGCACCGTCGTTCCCGCGCCGACCTGGGACTCGACGGCGAGACGCCCGCCGTGCACGGTTTCGATGATGTGGTCGCACAAGCTCAGGCCGAGCCCGGAGCCCGCCGCCATGTGCTTGCAGTCCTCGACACGGTAGAACCGGTCGAACAGACGCGGCAGCGCCGCGGCCGGGATGCCGACACCGGTGTCGGCCACCGAGATCTCGACACGCCGCTCCAGCTCCTGCCCCTCGGCGTGCACGGTGATCGCGCCCCCGGGCGGCGTGTACTTGACCGCGTTGGACAGGATGTTCAGGACGACCTGGAGCAGCATGTCCGCGTCCGCCTCGACCCGCAGGTCCGGATCGGGCACCCGCACGTCGATGGTGATCGGGCGCTTCTCGGCCTGCGGCGCGATCGTCTGGACCGCCCGCTCGATCACGTCGCAAACGCGCAGGGGCTCGGGCCGCACGTCCATCGTGCCCGCCTCGATCCGGCTGATATCGAGGAGGTTGTCGATGAGACGCCCGAGGCGGTCGGCTTCACCGTGGATGATCCGGTAGAACTCGACACGCGTCGCGTCGTCCGGCGCCTCCCCGTCGATCAGCATCTCCACGTACGCTCGAATCGACGACAGCGGCGTGCGCAGCTCGTGGCTCGCCTTGGCAACGAAGTCGGTCTTGAGCTGGGCGAGCTCGCGCTCGCGCGTGAGATCGTGGAGGACCGTGACCACGCACGCTCCCTCACGGTCGTGCTCCTCGACGCAGGTGAGCGCCACGTCGAAGACGACTTCCTCGCCCCGGCCCGGTTCGGGAAGCCGGAGACTGTGCTCGACGTGACGGTACTCATGGCCCGTGCCGTGCTCGCGGGTGTCGGTGATGAGGCGGCACAGCTCCTGATCGGACACGACCTGGTCGAGTGGGCACGCCGGGTCGCCGCTCGCCGCGACGCCGAGCACGTCCGTGGCGGAGCGATTCGCCATCACGACCTCGTTGTAGGGATCGGTCACGAGGACGAGATCGCGCAGCGAGTTCAGCACCGCCTCGATCTGGTGCCGGCGGTTCTCCGCCACCCGCTGGCGAACGGTGAGATCGGTGATTTCGTCGCGCTGCGCTTCGGCGCGTTCGGCGGCACGGTCGGCTTCTCGCCGGAGGCGGTCGATCTCGCACCGACGGCGCCGTTCCACGAGCCAGAGCGCGACGAGCGCGAGCAGGCCCGCAGCGATTGCCGCCGCCGTCACCCACTCCGTGCTCGTCAGGCCTCCGTCCGTCACGCCGCTTCCCCTATCCGGTGCGCTCGTCCCCAACGCGAGGAAACGACGGGCCGTGCCCGTCGTTTCCCGCTTCGTTCCTCTTCATCGAGCCACGAGCACTCCGCTCAGTCGATCTCGGGCCGGCCGTCCTCGCCGGTCGCGATGGACTCGGCGAGACCCTGGAGCAGCGCGATCGCGTCGTTGTGACCCGGGCTCAGCTCCAGTGCCGAGGTGTACGCGTCAGCTGCGCCGTGCATCTCGCCGTTCTGCTCGAGCGCCTTGCCCAGGAGCAGGTGCGGGAGGATCGACTCGCTCGAACGCTCCGACGCCTTCCGGAACAGGTCGATGGCCTTCTCGAGGCGTCCCTCGTGGCGCTCGTAGAGGCCCTGGAGCATGTAGCCCTCGAACCGCTCTGGCGCGGTGTTGATCGCACGGACGCTGCACTGGGCGACGCGGCGGTAGTCGCCGAGTTTCCAGGCGAGCGTGCCGAACTCGATCCACGCCGACGCGTTCTCGGGCGCCATGCGCGTGAGCTCCAGGTAGCGGCGGTGCGCTTCGGTCGTCCGGTCGAGCAGCGTAAGGCAGCGGGCCTCGAGGTGCACGAGGTCCGCTCGCTCCACGCCGGTGTCGTTGGCTTCGTTGATCTGCCGCAGCGACGCGAGGCAGCCGGAGTGCATGCCGGCCTCGTACTGGACCCACGCAAGCTCCTCGACGAGCGACATGTTCTCCGGATCGAGCATGCTCGCTTCTTCGTAGATGCTCGCGGCCTCCACGGGATCGCCCTCGTAGAGCGTGATCTGGCCGAGCAGGTGACGCATCGCGCCGTTGTACTCGAACCGCGTCATGTTGTCCTCGACCATCGCCCGCGCTTCCTCGTACCGCTGGAGCGCGATGAGCGTCTCGGCGGTGGCGAGCAGGAACTGTGGGTTGTCGCTCTCCAGCTCGAACGCCGTGCCGTACGAATCCAGCGCGTTCTCGTCGTCCGTAAGACGCTGGTGGACGATACCGGCGAAGTAGTGAGCGTCGGCGAGTTCGGGGTCGATGTCCCACGCGGTCTCGAACGCCAGGAGCGCTTTGTCGAGCTTGTGCATCTCGAGGTGGACCCGGCCGAGCAGGACAAACGCCTCTGCATTCTCGGGGTTGGCCTCGATCGCCTTGCTGACGCTGCCGAGCGCTTGCTCGAGCTGGCCGGTCTCGTACTCGTGAAGGGCCTGGTCGTAGACGAACTTGGCGCTGAACTGGGTGATGCGCTCACGCGCATCCTTGCGGGCCTGGATGCCGGCCTTCGTCGGCCCGTTGCAGCCTGCGATGGCAAGCGAAGCGCCGACGGACAGAAGAATCATGTACGCGCGTCTGTGCATCTCTTTGGTCTCCGGGAGGTGACGCGGGCTTGGGCGGCCTCACGTCCGGATCGGTTGTGGTTCGAATCTCGCGAACGATTCCCCCACCCCTCGCGATCGGTTCAGTCTTCGATGAACGTTGCTTCGGTGTCGACCTCGGCCACGCCCTCGCCCTGCTGCATTTCCTCGAGCAGGTCGTTGAACATGTCGTCAAAGGTGATCGACGGAAGCGCGAACTCCTGCTCGTCGTCGTCCTCTTCCTTGCGCGGGTACTGCGTCAGGCGGGAGATGCCGAGGGAGGTGAAGTACTCGCTGACGAGACGATCGGTGAGCCGATCGCGATCCTCGGGGGTCAGCGGGTCGGTGGCCACGAGCGTCTGTCCACGCGGCGTGTCGTAGATCGGCGGCCAGCCGGGGACCTGGAGCTCGGGATACGTGGAGACGCCGGTGTTGTGGAAGAAGTTCGGGTCGTACGAAACCGTGACGTCGTCCATGACGAGACGCTCCGGGCCGGCGAGCTCGATCTCGACGGCCGCGTCGGCGACCTCTTCAACCGTCTCCTCGACGGTGGTCTCGACGGGAGCCTGGGCGACGGTGACGGTGGTCGGCTGCGCCTGCACGCGCGGGCGGCGGTAGCCGGAGCCCCAGCCGCTGCTGCTGCGACGCATCCGACGCGGCTGGGCGGCGACGATCTTCGCCGGCTCGACGGGCGGCGCTTCCGTCAACTCGACGGCAGTGTTGGCCGCGACGGCCTCGGTCTCGGCGGCGAGCTCGTTGGCGACCTCGAAGAGGTTCTCGGTGAGCTCGTTCTCGGCCGTCTCCGTCTCGGCGGCGGCCATCTCGAGGTTCTCGGACTCGACGATCTCGGGCGCGGCGTCGTTCTGATCGACCTCGAACGTGTTCATGTCGTTCGTCGTCTCGTCGACGGACGCGACGGTCATCTCCTCGACCGTCTCCGGGAGCGCGGGCTCCTCGTTCCGCTCGGCGAACCGCACCGGCCCCTTCGGGTCCTCGATGAACGCCGGCGCCGGAGCGGAGATCTGCTCAACGGGCTCCGCCGTGGCGATCTCGGTCATCTGCTCGCCGCTGGCGGACTCGGACCCGGAGTCCGACTCGGACTCGGCGTCGAACGCGACGATCTCGTCGTCCGTCGCCGCGGTCTCCTCGACCGCGGGCTTCTGCGGGATGATCTCGAACGTGCCTTTCTGGACGACCACGCTCTCGAACTGAAGCGGCGCCTGGACCGGCCGCATCTCGTCCGCCGCCTCATCGAGGTCCTGGGCGGACGAGAGCGGCTCCTCGGTCGCCTCGGCGATCTCGGTCGGCGTGTTGTCCGGCGTCGGGTCGACGTTGATCGCGGGGTTGAACAGCTCGTCGAAGGACGGGAAGTCCTCGAAGCCCTCGCCGGTGGCGGGCGTGTTGGACACGCTCGTTCCGAGCGGGCCCAGCTCGCTTCGCATGATGCCCTCGAGGATGTTCCGCTCGTACGGGGAGCCGATGGTCGAATCCGGCTCGCGCATCTGCATGATCTGGTCACGCAGACGCTGGGCCCGCGGCTGCATCGAGTTCAGACGCAGCGAGTCGTTCACGAAGTGCAGGGCCTGGTCGAGCTGGCCGCGATCGAACGCGTCCTGGGCCCGGGCGTTGTAGCCCACCGTCATCCGCTGGCGGCTGAACGGCAGGAGACCCTGGCGGGAACCGACGAGCAACGCGTCGGAGTAACCGAGCGCGGAGTTGCCGACCGCCCACGCCAACTCGTCATGCACGACGGACGGCGTGATCAGGAAGATGATCTCGTCCAGCTTGACCTCGTCGTCCTGGCCGCGGAACGCCGCCCCGACGATCGGGATGTCGCCGAGAATAGGAACCTGGCGCCGCTTGACGTCGTTGGACTCGCGGAACAGGCCGCCGAGCACGAGGGTATTGCCGTCGTGCACGCGGACGTTGGTCGTCAGCTCGTTCGTCACCTCGTCGGGGATCGTCACCTTCGAGGCACCGGAGCCGGCGACCTCGCGAAGGACGAAGTCCGAGACACTGGGGGCCAGCTCGAGGCGGATCATCCCGTCGCTCGCGATGAACGGACGGAACATCAGGTGGATACCGGTGTCGAGGAACTCGACGGTCTGCGTCGAACTCGTCTCGGTGGCCGTCGTCGAGAGGTAGCCGACGCGGCGACCGACGAGGACCTCCGCCCGCTGGCGGTTCAGGCACATGACCTTCGGACGGGCCAGCACGGTGAGGTCCGACACCTGGTCGAGCACCCGCAGGAAGACCGACGCGTCGTCGCGAATGACGCCGAGCTTGAACGTGCCGGCGTCGGCGACGTTGGCGACGGTCTGCGTCAGGGCGGTGGCGTTGTGGTCAGCCACGCTGGCCCCGCCGCCGCCGCTGATCAAGTCGTTGACCGCGTTCAGCGGGTTCGTCAGGTCGGTGAAGTTCAGCGACGAGACGATGCTGAAGTCGATGCCGAACGCGTTCTTCTCGTTCAGCGTCGTCTGGAGGATCGTCGACTCGATGAGCACCTGCTTCGGCGGCACGTCCAGCTCGTCGAGCAGGTTCGTCACCGCGGCGAGGTTCTCCGGGAAGTCGTTGACGACGAGCATCGCCGTGAACGCCCAGTTGTCCTGGCCGACGTCCGACGAG
>JAAELP010000376.1 GCA_024226535.1 Planctomycetota bacterium
CGAGGTGCACCGTCGTCCGCGTCCGACGGTTGCGCGCGTCGTAGGCGTAGCTCGTCAGGTCCCCCCGGCGGTCGGTCTCCCGCACCAGGTTGCCCGCCGCATCGTACTCAAAACTCCGCGCGTGTCCCTCAGCGTCGACCTCGCTCACCAGACGGTCCGTGGCGTCGTAGACGCTCTGCCGCACCCGCACCGCCGCCTCCGGGTCCGCCAGGTCGTGGAGCTCGCTCCGCACCACGTTGCCGTTGCCGTCGTAGAACCGCCGCGACTCCAAGAGGCCCGGTTCCACCGTCGAGATCCGGCGGCCCAGCTCGTCATGGACATGGAGCGTCTGGCGCCCGAGGGCGTCCTCCTCCAAGACCGTGTTGCCCTCGCCGTCGTACTGGACGTGGGTCACCACCCACTCCGCCTCCCCGAGGAGCCGGCGCACCTCGATCGGACGGCCGAGCTCGTCGTACGACCTATCCGTCACCCGCGGCGCGAAGCCGGCCCCCTCGACCGCGCTTTCCAGCCGCTCGCTGACCACGTTCCCAGCAGCGTCGTAGGCGAAGCGCGTCACCCGGCCCGCCTCGCGACGGGCCACCAACCGCCCGGCGGCGTCATACTCCAAGAGGATGTCGTCCCGCGGCGTGTCGGCGTCGAACCACCGGCTCTCCAGCGTCTTGTTGCCCTCCGCGTCGTACTCGAAGACCTTCTGGCCCCCGGCAGGGTTCTCGATCAGCACCACCCGCCCCTCGCGGTCCGAGGTCGTCCGCGTCACCCGACCCAACGCATCGGTCTCCACCCGCAGCCGGAGGCCGTCGAAGTAGTCGATCGTCTCCACCCCCTCGTCGGGGTGACGCCGCGCCGTCAAGCGGCCCAAGGTGTCGTAGGAGAGCTGCGTCACCCGCCCCAGGGCGTCGCGGATCGACACCGGCTGCCCCTGGGCGTCCCACGTCGTCGTCGTCTCACGGCCCAACGGGTCGATCACCCGCGCCACGTTGCCGTGCTCGTCGTAGTGGAACGTCGTCACCCCGCCCCGCGGATCGGTGGTCGTCTGCCGCTGACCCAGCGCATCGTAGGTATGCGACGTCACCAGCGTCACCGCCGTGCCGTCGGCGTCGGTCACCACCCGGCTCTCGGTCACGAGATTCCCCTGGGCGTCGTAGGTGAAGCTCACGGTGGCACCGTTGCGGTCGGTGCGGCTCGCCGGAAGGTTCCGGATGTACGGCGGCTGGTCCGACGGCAAGTAGGTGGCGGTCGAGGTGTAGACCTGCTCCGTACCGTCGTAGTCGGTCACCGTCACTGTCTCGCGCAGCAGGTTCCCGTGCTCGTCGTGCTCCCGGTCAGTGACGGTGTCCCGGCCATCGGTATGCCGGGTCATCACCAGGTTCTCGGGGTCCCACTCCATCCGGGTGACGTTGTCCTCCCCGTCGACGACCTCGAGCGGACTGCCATAGTTGCTGAAGCGATACTCGCTCTCGAAGCCTCGCCCGTCGACCACCCGGTGGAGAGTCTCGCTCCGCGCCCCGAGCGCCGCCGTGTCCCAGATGAAGCCGGTGGTCCCCTCTTCGGGGGTGGTGAGCGTCGACGCCAGGAGCGAGCTCACCGCCTCTCCAGGCTGCACCGGAATCTCCGCTACCTGGTAGCTGTAGCGCCTCGACGCGCCGCGGACCTCGTCGAGCGCCTCCGTCAGGGCCGATCGTACCTCGAACGCCCAGCCCGCCACCCGCTCGTAGGAGTAGCTCTCGAGCTGCGCCCCGCCGTCGCGCTCGGCGCTCACCAGATTCCCGTAACCGTCGTAGTCGAAGGCCAGCTCCAGCCCCTCGGGGCCGGTCACCCGCACCAGGACGCTCCCCTGCCACAGCGCCAGCTCCCGCTCCTGGTAGAAGAAGTCGAGCGAC
The DNA here is from genome assembly GCA_024226535.1 of Planctomycetota bacterium. Classification (GTDB taxonomy): domain Bacteria; phylum Planctomycetota; class Phycisphaerae; order Phycisphaerales; family SM1A02; genus JAAELP01. The sequence goes on from JAAELP010000376.1 coordinate 1,881, forward strand.
CGGCCCGAGGCGTCCGTCACCCGCCGCAGCAGCCGCTCCGCACCCGACTGCGAGTAGGTCAGGGTGGTGACGTTGCCGTCCGGGTCGACCACCCGATCCAGCAGCCAGCGATGCGCCTGGTCGGGGACGAAGTGGTAGCGGTTGCCGCCGGTGGTGTGGAAGTCGAAGGTCTGCCCCTCGACGTCGGCCTCGAGCGTCCCGTGGCTCCCGGGCAGCGCCTCGAGGCCTCCGGCACCG
>JAAELP010000377.1 GCA_024226535.1 Planctomycetota bacterium
ACTCGAGGCTCTGCGGGTCCTCGCTGAGCCACACCTCTTGCGGGCGCAGCTGCCGCTGGGCCAGCTCGTCCAGGCATTGCTCGGTGAGCTTCTTGAGTTGCAGGAACGGCGACGACATCCCACGGAATCATAACAACTCGAGCCAGAGGGCTGCTCGAAATCCGGACCGAGGTCCGGTTTCGGCTGTACGCCGAGAATCCGATGCGGGATCGGGAGACGGCACGCGGTGATAAACTGCCGTATCCAAGAGCATTCCGGAAAGGACCTACCGTGCATTCAAGATCGCGCCTCACCACCGTCGTGTGCCTCGCCCTGACCGTCACCGCCTGCGCCCTCGAGCCCCCGGTCTCGATCGGCAAGAAGGAATCGGCGGTCGGTCAGGGGATCGTCGTCAGCGTCACCAATACCTCGGACGAGCACCTGCACGACGTGATCGTGAGCATCACCAGCCCGGCCGGCGAAACCAAGCAGTACGTGATGGCTGCCCTGGGTCCTCACGAGTCGGTCAACGTCGGTTGGCTCAAGCTCGA
>JAAELP010000378.1 GCA_024226535.1 Planctomycetota bacterium
AGCTCCAGGACTTCGTTCTCCGTTCCTCTCGCCTCCCCGAGGTGGATCCTCGGGGTGACTGCGTCCCACAGGAAGACCGTGGCGCTGGCGACGTTATCGCCCGGATTGGCGTCCGGACCGAAGCGGCCGTCGTCGGCGACCGAGACCTGGTTGACCGCCGGGATGCCAAAGGGTAGTCCGGACTCCGCCTGCGCCGTGACCGTGAGCGTCGCGCTCGCCTGATAGGCCAGCCGCGGCAGGATCCAGGTCACGGTTCGGGACGCGGCGTCGAAGACGCCGCCGTCGCTGGCGGCGAGGAAGCCGAGATTCGGCGGCAGGACGTCGGTCACGACGACGTCCTCGGGCTCCCGGGTGCCGGCGTTGGCGACCACGATTGTGTAGGGCACGACATCGCCGGGGCGCGCCGCCCCGAGCCCGGCGGTCTTGTCGATCGCCAGGTCGAGGACCGGCGCGATCCACAGTACCTCGAAACTGTCGCAGCCCTCGCCGCTGTCGTCGTCGGCGACACAGACCGTTACCGTGTAGGTCCTCTCGAGGTCGTAGGAGTGCAAGCCGCTGACGGTGCCCGAGCCACCGCTCTCGCTCACCGTGCCCTCCTCGACGGTACCGTCGCCCCAGTCGATCGTGGCGGTGTGAACGTCGACGGATCCGCCGTCGCTGAAGGGTACTTCGATCGCCAGCCCCTCGCCGGGATAGGCCAGCCGGTCGGGGCCGGCATCGACCACCGGATCGGCGTTCAAGATCGTCACCGGGATCATGCCGCAGCCCGTGCCCCCGTCATCGTCTTCGACGCACAC
>JAAELP010000379.1 GCA_024226535.1 Planctomycetota bacterium
CGCCCCCCGCGAGAGGTCCGCACGCAGCCAGGTCCTTCGAAACCGTCGGCGCCGCGGGGCCCCCGACGTATCGACATCACGGTGGACGGCACCCGGCGACCGAACGTATACACCGCCCCGAATCCGGCACCGCGACCGGGACCGCGACCGGGACCGCGGCCGGCACCGCGGCCGGCACCGCGGCCGGGACGGCGTCCAAGCGTCGGCCCGGGCTTCGACATCGGCGTCGGGCAGCCGTCAAACGACCCACCGCGATTCCGCCGGCCGGTGCTGAGAGACGCGCCAACCGTGTTGTTCGCTGCGCGCGTCGGGACGAAGCGCTGGAATGGCGGCGATGATCTCGGAGGCGGGCCGTGGCAGGAACCCGGACCGGGACCCGGGCCGCGACCCGGGCCCGGATACGGACCCGGACACGGACCCGGACACGGAAACGGAAACGGACACGGACGCGGACCCGGACACGGACACGGACAAGCGCACGGAAGGCACGGGATCGGATACCGCCACTGGCGCGGGCACCATGACCATTGGCGTCACTACTGGCGTCACTACCGCCTTCGGTGGACGACGTGCTCGGTCGACTATGGCTGGCGATGGTGGCGGTGGTGTCGCTGGTGCGGTGCTCGATCCTGCCGGTGCGCGTGGGCGGGCGCATTCCTCTGGTCCGACCTGGCGTACCGACCGTCGTACGGTTTCGACATCGGCCCCGCCTACGACCGGTTCTACGAGCCGGTGAACTGGTACGACGCCTCCGGCACGACCGTCTTGCCGCTTGCGCCGGCCGCGCCGTCGATCGACGAGGCGTGGATACGGCTGGGCGAGCGCCGGTTCGAGGATGCGCACGTCGCCTTCACGACGCTGGTCGGCGCCGACGCGTCGAACGTCGAGGCGTTGATCGGCATCGCAATCTCCGCGACGCTGCTGGAACGCGAGATCCCCGCGATCACCGCGATGCGCCAGGCGCTCCGGCTGGATCCGCGGGCGCTCACCCGCGTGCCCGCCGGCGAGGAGCTGGATGAAGTGATCGCCGAGGCGCTCGACGTCTACAGCTTGCGCATCCGCGATGACCGCGCCGACTCGGACGCCCTGCTCATGACCGCGGCGTTGCGTCTCCTCATGGGCGACGTCTCCGGCGCGTACTTCGCCGTCGACGCCGGGATCGGCACCGGCGACGCGTCGCTCGAGGCCGAGTCGTTGCGAGCCATGCTCGAGGAGGGAATGTACGAGAGATTCTAGAGCAGCTTGTCAAGCTGCTCTAACGCGTCAACTCGTCGCCCAGGCGACGAAGTGCGTGAGCACCGTCGTCACGAAGAACGCCACGGCGGTCAGCCCCGTCACGGTACCGGCCTCGCGCGGCGTGACGCGGAACAACAGCATGGTCCCCGCGTAGTACGCCAGCGCGGCTCCGGCGATCTCGATGGGAAACTCGAGCAGGCGCGAGGGAAGGTCCGTGAACCGCGTCAGCGACGCGACGGCGACGATCCCCGTGACGCGCAGCGCCGCGAGCCGGAGGTCGCCGAACGGGCGCGCCGAGATCCACGCCGTCAACGCCAGCGCCGCGACACCACATGCGCTCCAGAGCCCGACGAGCACCGGAAGTCGCGCGAGGCCCATCCAGCGTTGACGCCAGGCCACCTCCGCGACAACGTCCTCCTCGCCGCCGGACGAAGTGAACAACCCCGGCTGACCGCTGAGCAGTCCCCACGCCATGACCGCGAGCCCGCACACGATGAGCGCGATCGGAAGCCAACTCACCCCTCGGCCCGGGGGCACGATCGGGTCCACGTCCGGCTCGGGCATCGGCTCCGCGGGCGGCGGTGTCTCCGTCGGTGTCTGCGAGAGCGTCCGCATGTCGTACCCGCAGCGGACGCACACGAGCGTGTCTCCTCCGCGCAGCGGGGCACCGCAGCTCGGGCAGACGTCCAGGGCCGCGACGTCGTCGGCCGGGTCCTCCTCCAGGGGCAGCGGCTGCCCGCGATCATCAGCGGGATCGGGCGTCGTGCCCTCCTCCGGCGTGTCCGGCTCGTCGGGTGTCATCACGCGTTGATGATACTCCGAAAGAAAAGAGCCCTCGTCGGCGTTGTCTGCGTACCCTCCCTCGCCTTTTCTCACGAACCGAACCCCGGAGGCTCCCGTCATGAGCACGCGCTTCTTCGTCGTCACCACCCTCGTCGCCGGTCTCTTCGCGGGCTTGCTCCTCGGCCTCGCGCCGCAGGCGGTCCGCAAGCACCCCAGCGTGGACATGCCCGCGCACACGTACATGGTCGACTCCGTGCACTCGACCGCGTTGTTCCGCGTGCACCATCTCGGGGCCGGCCGGTTCTACGGGCGGTTCAACGAGATCAAGGGGACGTTCGGCTTCTCGCCGGAGAATCCCACGGCCATGGCGATCGACGTCTCCATCCCGATCGAGAGTGTCGACACCAACAGCGACGGCCTTGATCGCCACCTCAAGAGCCCCGACTTCTTCAACGCGCGCGAGTTCCCGCAGATGAGCTTCAAGAGCCGTCGCGTGAAGGTCGCGAGCGATCGGAACACGTTCGTGGTGGAAGGCGACCTGACGATCCGCGGCAAGAAGAAGGCCGTCGAGGCTGCGATCGAGTGGACCGGCACCGCCGACAAGGGCCGAGGAGAGCGTTGCGGCCTGGAAGCGACCTTCACCGTCAACCGCAGTAACTTCGGCGTGAGCTACGGCGTGAGCAACGGCATGCTCGGCGACGAGGTGAAGATCATCGTGAGCCTGGAAGGCAACAAGGGCGGATGATCCGAACGCTCCTCCTGAGCGTCGCCCTTCCCGCGTTCGTCGCCCTCGTCGCCCTCCTCACCGGATGGCGACCGTGGCGTCGGGACGGGACGCTCGCGCGCGGGGCGTGGAGCGGCGCCGTGGCCTTCGGCGGCGCGTTCCTCGTGGCGTTCGTGGCCGAGGTCGGCACGCTCGAGTTCCCGCCGGCGGAGCGCTGGCAGTGGATCGCCCCGCTCGTCGCCCTCGCCGTGGCCGTCGGGCTCGCGCTCGCGCTGCTCGTCGAGGCTCTTCCCGAACGGGCGGCGCCGTGGCTCCGCCTGGTGGCCGCGATCGTGCTCGGAGTCGGCGCCGGGTGGATGCTGAACCTCCCGCGGCTGGACGGCGTGGGAGCGCGGGTGGGGCTCGGCGCCGCCATCGCCGTGGCCGTCGTGGTGCTCGACCTCGTCGCCACCCGTCACCAGGGCGTGCTCATACCCCTGGTCATGGCGGCGTGCCTGACGGCAGTGTCGGTCATCGTGCTCCAGTCGAACAACATGATCGCCACGATCGCCGGCGCCTGCGGCGCGGCGACCGGCAGCGCCACCCTCGTCGCCCTGCTCCGCCGCGACGTCTCGCTCGCCGCCGGTGCCGCGCCGGTGCTCGCGACGATCCTCGTCGCCGTGGCCGCCTGCGGCTACGCGTATGACTACGCCGACATCCCGCTGGCCACGTTCGCGCTCCCGACAGCGGCGCTCCTCGCGTGTCTCGCGTGCGATGCGCGCCCGTTCGCGCCCTTGCGCGGCCTGACCGGCGCGATGCTGCGCCTCGTGCTCGTCACGCTCATCTGCGGCGGCGCGGTGGTCTGGGCCCTGGCAATAGCGTCCGGCGGCGACGGCCCGTCGGACTACGGCTACTGACGCTCGGTCCTTCAGTCCTTGATCCACGTCAGGCCGCCGTACACCGCGGCGTCACCAAGATCCTCTGCGATGCGCAGCAACTGGTTGTACTTGGCGTTGCGGTCGCTGCGGCACGGCGCTCCGGTCTTGATCTGACCGCAGTTCGTCGACACCGCGAGATCGGCGATCGTCGTGTCCTCCGTCTCGCCGGATCGGTGGCTGAGGATTGCGGCGTAGTGATGCCGTTGCGCGAGCTGCACCGCGTCGAGGGCCTCGCTGAGCGTGCCGATCTGGTTGACCTTCACGAGGATCGAGTTGGCGCATTTCTGGTCGATACCGCGCTGCAGGAAGCTCGGGTTCGTCACGAACACGTCGTCACCGACGAGTTGGATGCGATCGCCGAGCCGCTTGGTGAGCGCCGCCCAGCCCTCCCAGTCGTCCTCGGCGAGCCCGTCCTCGATCGATCGGATCGGGTAGCGATTGCACCAGTCCTCCCAGAGATCGATGATCTCCTCGCTGTCCACGATGCGGTCCGGATCGCTGGAGAAGAAGCAGTACCCGGACTTGCCACGGGCCTTCGCCTCGTTGAACAGCTCGCTCATGGCGGGATCGATGGCGATGAAGACCTGCTCGCCCATCGAATAGCCGGCGCGTTCCACCGCGATCTCGATGGCGCGCAGCGCATCCTCGTTGTGCTCGAGGTTCGGCGCGAAGCCGCCCTCGTCGCCGACGGCGGTGGACATGCCGCGCTCTGAGAGCACGTCGTGCAAGGTGTGGTAGATCTCCACCCCGGCGCGGAGCGCCTCTTCGAAGGTGTCGAAGCCCCACGGCTGGATCATGAACTCCTGGAAGTCGACCGTGTTGTCGGCGTGCTTACCGCCGTTGAGGATGTTCATCATCGGCACGGGGAGCATCTTCGCGCCCACGCCACCGAGGTATCGGTACAGCGGCTGGTTCGTCGCCTCCGCCGCCGCGTGGGCGACCGCGAGCGACACGGAGAGGACCGCGTTCGCGCCGAGCTTCGCCTTGTTGGGCGTACCGTCCATCTCCAGCATCAGGCCGTCGATGAGCTCCTGGTCCCTCGCGTCGATCCCGATGATGCTCGGCCCGATCGTGTCATTGACGTGCGTGACGGCGGCGAGCACGCCCTTGCCGGCGTACCGCATCTTGTCGCCGTCGCGCAGCTCAACCGCCTCGTGCTCGCCGGTGCTCGCCCCCGACGGTACGGCCGCCCGCCCGGTCGCGCCCCCGGCGAGCGCGACCTCGCACTCGAGCGTGGGGTTTCCCCTCGAATCGAGGATCTGGCGAGCGCGAACGAGTTCGATGTCGAATGGCATGGGGGCCTCCTGGTTCGGCGCGGGCGATCTTATCAAGAGTCGATGAAGGAATCCCGTGACGCGGATCCCCGATACGATTCCCGGGACATGTCCGAGCCCCGCCGCTCCATCCTCGCACGTCTGCTCCACGACGACTCACAGCTTGCGGTCGCCGGCGCCGCCGGCGTCGCGCTCGCGGCGGGCTTCATCCTGGGGTGGTGGTGGCCCGAGACCGGCGCCGGCACGGTCGGACGGGTGCTCGTCTGGGTGAGCCTCGCCCTCGGCGGGATTCACGGGACCCGCGCCGCGGTGGAGGCGGTGCGCGAGATGCGCCCGGATATCGACGTGCTCATGGTCGTCGGCGCGGTCCTCGCGGCGGCGATCGGCCATCCCGAAGAGGGCGCGTTGCTGCTGTTCCTGTTCACGCTCGCCGGCGCGCTGGAGCACCGCGCGATGGAGCGGACCCGGGACGCCGTCACCCGGCTCAATCGGCTCATGCCCAAGATCGCGATGGTCCGCCGCGACGGGGGCTGGAGCCCGATCGTTCCCGAGAACCTCACCGCGGATGACGTCGTCCTCGTGCGGCCGGGCGAGACGGTCCCCGCCGACGGCGTGGTGATCAAGGGCCGGAGCACGGTCGATCAGTCCACCCTCACCGGTGAGTCGATGCCCCGAACGGTCGACGTCGACGACGACGTGTTTGCGGGCACGCTGAACCAGCAGGGCGCCCTGGAGATGCGGGTGAACCGGCCCGTCCAGGAGTCCAGCCTGCACCAGATCCTCGAACTCGTCCTCGAAGCCCAGGAGAGCCGGCAGCCTGTTCAGCGTGCGATCGACCGCTTCTCCACGCCGTACACCGTGAGCGTGTTCGTCGTCGCGATCCTCGCGTTCGCCGGGTTCATCCTGGTCGGCGGGCTCGGACCCGGGGCCGCGGCGTACCGGGCGATCACGCTGCTCGTCGTCGCGAGCCCGTGCGCGTTGGTGATCTCGACGCCGACGGCGACGCTCTGCGGGCTCAGCCGGGCGGCGCGGGCCGGCGTGCTCATCAAGGGCGGGGACGCGCTGGAGCGTCTCGCGGGTGTGAGTCGCCTCGTCGTGGACAAAACGGGCACGCTCACCCGAGGGCAGATCGAGGTCATGCACGTGCATCCCGTCGCCGCCAGCGACCCCGATGCGCTACTGAGCATCGCCGTCGGCGCCGAGGAGCAGTCGACGCACCCGATCGCTACCGCCATCGTCCGGCTCGCCCGCAACCGCCAGCTCGAGACGGCGGACGTCGCCGCAATCCGGAACGTCCCCGGCGGCGGGCTCGAAGGCGTGTACGCGGGAGCGCCGATCCGAATCGGCTCGCTCGAGTTCTGCGAGCCGATGATCCCGATCTGCTTCCGAGCGCACACGCAGAGCATCGTGGCCCGCATCCACGACGAGGGCGGGCTCGCGACCGTGATCTCCCATCGCATGGGCGCGATCGTGCTCGCGCTCGCCGACCAGCCGCGCGCCGGCGCGATGCAACTCCGGCGGCAGCTTCAGGCCGTCGGCGTGGATCGCGTGACCATGCTCACCGGCGACCATCCGAAGATCGCCCAGCAACTCGCCGAGGAGCTGGACATCGATTTCTTCGAAGCGGAGTTGCTGCCGGAGGACAAGGTCGAGCACATCCGCCGGCTCCGCGCCGAATCCGACGCGGAGGGACGGCTGGCGGTCGTCGGGGACGGCGTCAACGACGCCCCCGCGCTCGCGGTCGCCGACGTCGGGCTGGCGATGGGCAGCATCGGCGCCGACGCGGCGCTGGAGACCGCGGACGTCATCCTGCTGCACGACCACCTCGATCGCATACCCTGGTCGTTCGGCCTCGCCCGCCGCGCCAAACGCGTGATGATCGCCAACCTCACGTTCGCGACCGCGGTGATCGCGTTGCTCGCGGTGTTCACGATCTTCGGCAAGGTCCCGCTGAGCATGGGCGTCCTCGGACACGAGGGGTCGACGTTGCTCGTCGTCGCGAACAGCCTGCGCCTGCTCGGGCATCGTGCGCCGTAGAGTCACGGCGACTCAGGGACTGATTCGTTTCAGGGGCACGGCCCCCACACTCCGATCACGACGAGGATGTCGGCGAAGTCTACTTGGCCGTTTCCGTTCAGATCCTCTGGGCAGACCGGAGGGCACGGGCCCCAGGCACTGATCAGAACCAGGATGTCCGAGAAACCGACGTCGCCGCTGCCGTCGAGGTCCGCGGGGCAGAGGTTGGGGCAGATCGTCGTTGCACATTCGGTGCCGTGTCCCTGGAACCCGAGGCCCCCGATCGCCACGCAGTCCGCGGCGCTGGCCACTTCCGTGCAGATTCCGTTGGAGAAACAGCACGCGCCGGGGGGAAGCACGGGGCAGGTCACTTCGCCACAGTCCGTCCCCGGGCCGTGGAACGACGTGCCGCCCATTTCGGCGCACGCGAGACCGTCGGCCGCCTGCTGGCAGGAGCCGTCGGCGAAACAGCACGCGCCCGGCAGCGCGATGCACTGGACGTCACCGCACAGCGCGCCCTGGGGCACTCCGCCCGCGGCGGAGCATTGCTGAGCGGTGACGAAGATGCACGATCCGTCGACAAGGCAGCACGCATCGGGTTGTGGGCAGCTCGCCGTCGCGCAGACGGTGCTGGCGCCCTGGGGGGATCCGCCGGCGATGTGGCAGTCCCTGGGCACGAGATCGTCGATGCACGCGCCGGTGTCCAGGCAGCACGCCTCCGGATCCGGGCACTCGTCGGGGCTCGCGCAGTTCGTGCCCTCGGTGAAGTCGCCGGCGAGCAAGTCGCAGCGCGTCACGTTGGCGACGTCGTCGCAGGTGCCGTCCGGCAGGCAGCACGCGCCCGGATCGCACACCAGGCTCGCCCACTGCGTCCCGTGCCCGCCGAACAGCCCGCCGAGCGCGAGGCACTCGGTCTCATGGGGGACGAGCGTGCACGTGCCGTCGGGAATGCAGCACACGCCGGGGAGCATGCTGCACGAGATTCCCTCCCCGTCCCAATGAGCGCCTTCGAACATGAAGCACTCCGCCTCGGTGAGCTCGGCGCAGCCGAAGTCGTTGTGACACGCTCCGGTGCCGCTGCACGCGTCCGGGTCCTGATCCGGGTTGTAGTGGAACGGGCAGTTGTCGCACGTGTCGCCGATTCCGTCGCCGTCGGTGTCGAGTTGATCGCCGGAGATGGGATCGGGCGGGTTGTAGAACTGCGGGCAGTTGTCGCACGGATCGCCCACACCGTCGAGGTCGAAGTCCGGGATGTCCATCTCGAAGCACGGGGTGGACAGCGCCAGGTCGATCGCATCCAGCTCGTCATCGAACACCAGCCCCAGCTCCGCGGCGGAGGCGTAGCGCCCGATGGAGGCAGGCACCACGGGGCCGAACGCCTTGGAGAACACGTCGCCGCCCGAGAAGGCACCGCCAATGGGCATGGCCGGGTTGGCGATCGTCCCGAGCAGGGACGGGGAGCCCGCCTCCAGGGAGAACAGGATCTCGTCGCCCGCGTTCCAGATTCCGTCGGGATCTCCGGTGCCGGCGAACCCGTTGTCGTCGAGGACGAGCGCGTCGATGACGTCGTCTGGCAGCAGGCCGATGCTCGCCGTCCCGTCGGCGTAGGGGAAGAACAGGAAGACCCCGGGCACGGCGGGCGCCGTGGCGACGAGGATGTCGTTGGCCGCGATCGCCGGTGGGAAGAGCGACGGCGAGCCCGGGTCGAGGGTGAAGAACGCATACCGGCCCTGGTCGATGATCCCGTCGAGGTCGGCGTCGATCGTCGCGGCGTCGTCGGCCTCCAGGGCGTCCAGATCGTCCTCGGGCGTGCCGGTCAGCTTCTCGTACGTCGCGGCCGGCGCCTGGAGCCCGAGCGCCTCCTCATCCACCCCGAGCGTGTTCGTTCCGAGCGGCGCGGGGGTGATGCCGACGAACGTCAGCGGCCCGCCCACTCGCGCGAAGCGCGCGGAGATGTAGACGTCGCCCGCGGCTTCGTCACCAGGATCACCACCGCCATTGCTCGGCTTGCCCGATGAGAGGGTCATGGGGGCGCTCGTCGGTGAGAGGGAACCGCACCGCGGAGCCGCCGACGCCGAGCGCGGCGGGATCGACGCTGAACAGGAGCACGTTGCCGCCGTCGAACCCGAACGACAGGCTCGTCACGTTGTCCCCCGGCTGGAGCCCGAGCGTGCCCGGTCCCGACGGTGGAACGGGAAAGGGGTTCGGCCGGCCCGAGTTCGGTGCGAAGGGCCCGAGGTACGGGGGCCCCCCGATCGGTGCGGGTCCGATGCCGAGCGCCGCGGAGATGCGGTCGACGTTCGTCACATCCGGAACGAACCCGAGCACCAGCCCGGACGACTGGAACAGCTCGCCCTGGGTCGGAAAGCCCCACACGCCCGCGGTCCCCAGACCGTACAGGTCGTTGGGCTCGGGGTGCCCGGTCAGTCCGCACGGATCGGGCACGAGCAGCCCTTCGGCATCCTCGTCGACGGAGAACACCTCGGGAGTGCGCACCAGCAGCTCGTGCAGGCTGGGAGGAGGCTCGGGTGGACTCTCGGGCCGGCGCACGCCGTGCGTCCCCTGCTCGAGGAACCCGATGAAGCACCCACTGTCGCAGTCGTACATCCGCACACGGCCCACGATCTCGAAACCGTGACGGTAGTCGAAGCGGAAGGGCGGGAAACGGGTGATGCCCTTCGTCTGCACCATCAGCGGGGTGGGGTTGAAGAGCCTCATGCCGTTCGGCGCCACCACCTGCACGTACAGGTTGAAGAAGCTGTCGGCGGGGAAGCCGGACCCGCCGCGGGCCTCGACCTCACCGAGGTTTCTGCCCGGCAGAGGATGAGCGCAGTCGGTGAGGGCCGAGGCACCCGTCCGCACCTCCCAGCCCGTGGCATTGGTCATCAGCATGTCCACGAGGTCGGTGTGCACCTCGTCATCGCCGCCGCCAGAGTTGAACCCGCGCGGGAAGGGGCCGATCTCGCCATCGGACGTTCCGTTCGTGGGAGAAGCCGGCGCGCAGAGGGTCCCGTCACCCATCGGCCCCGAGGGATCGCTTCCCTGGGAATGCGCGTCGCTGCGCACGACACACGTGGGGCCCCGAAGCCAGAGGACGTGCGTCGTGCCCCCCATCACCGGAACCTCGGGGGAGATGGTCACCTTGAACAGGGCCGTTGACTGGAAGGAATCGTCGCCGGCGGCGTCGAAGTCGTCTGCGTGCACCGACGCGGTGACGCTTGCGACGACGATCGCGACGATCGCGGCCAGCGGTGACGTTCCGAGGCAACGAGCGCATCTGAAGCAGCGCGTCGATGGTGGTGTCGCGTACATCGTGGACCTCCCCAAGGCCATGGCCGTTCTTCTGTATCGAAGTGCCGCCCCATCACGTCCAACAGCGCGGGGCTGCGGCACGTGTGATCCCACGCGCGGTCTCGTTGATCATCTCCGTTCCTCGCGTGTTGTCGAGAGGGATACGGCCCCGAACCGGCGCGCGAGCAGCCCGCCGATCAGATCGGCGTGCGGCAATCGAGAGGGTAAGCGGAGGTGGACGTCCGTCAGCGGCGGCGGCCGTACGCGGCGGCGGCGATGTCCGAGAGCATCTGCTTTCGCTGGCGCTCCGTAACCAGACCTTCGAGCGCGATGCAGGTGTCGCTGTCGAGGCTGGCGCGGCGGCCGGAGTTCTTCAGGAGGTCCTGGTAGAGCCGGCGGGTCCTCTCGTCGCGGAGGCGGCTCGCGTCCATGCGCGGATGCACGAGCGCGTGCCGTTCGAGACGACCCTCGAGCATGATCTCGATCGCGGCGCGGCAGAGATCGTCACGCTGCTGCTGAGCGTCGCGGAGGACCGCGTCCGCCGACGATCGCGCGCCGGCGTCCTTTACGTGACGGGCGATCCAGGTGTGCTCCCGTTCGAACTTCGCCGACCGGAACAGCCGCGGGAAACACGCGCGATCGAACCGCGCGCGCCAGGCGCGGGCCGCCTCGGCGCCGACGGACTCCCCGGCGATGGCGGCGATCGCCTCCACCGCATCCCGGTTGAGCCGGTACGCCGGCTCCCACCGCGCGAGCGCTGCGCGTTCTTCGCGTTCCTGCGCGTCGGCGTCGCGCTCGATGCGGGCCACGGTGAGGCTCTGTCGTCCCCGCCGGTCGGCGGTGGCGACGGCGACGAGGTGCGTGTCCATCGCCCGCTCCCACCCGTCGAGGATCTCGGTCACCCGGCCCGGATCGAGTCGCTCCAACTCGGCGCCCTCGGCGCCCGCTTCCGCGAAGAGGATGCCGACATCGACACCATCACCGGCGTAGCTCTCGTCCTGGCGCCGGGCGAGGCGCGGGCTCAGGTAGACCGCGCGCCGCAGGTCGTGGCTCGCACCCTCGACGTCGACCGAATCGTCGGCGACGAGGCTGATCACGTTGTCGACGAGTTCCTGGAGCAACCGGTCCGCCGTCGGCCAGCCCTCTTCATAGCTGCGCATCACCGCCACGCGAAGCCGCTGGAGTTCCTCGCGATCGATGAAGATCCGGCCCGAGAGGGCGTCGGAGACACGCTGCCGGCCCGCCTCCTCGGCCCTCGTCTCGATGCGCTTTCCCAGGTCCTCCAGCGAGACGGCGTAGTCGCTGTAGAGCAGGTCGGCGATCATCCGCGCGTCGTCATCGAGCGCGAGACGGTCCACGAGATCGAGGTACAGCCGTCGAGGCACGCTCGGTTCGACATGCTCCAGCGGCGCGTCGGCGCGCGCCACGACCGGCGCCGCCAGCACGAACATGATCAGGATCAATCCTCGAAGCAACGCAAGCACCTCCCAAGCGACGCGGGATGATAGGAACGAAAGACGGGGTCGGGTCTGATTCCAGGGAATAGACCCGACCCCAACTCCCCGGTCGTTCATGGGCGAGGATGGTGGTTCCGAATCACCTTCTGGAGGTGCGAGCGATCCACGTGCGTGTACACCTGCGTCGTCGACACGTCCGCGTGCCCCAGCAGCTCCTGGACGATGCGCAGGTCCGCACCCCCCACCAGCAGGTGCGTCGCGAAGCTGTGACGGAGCATGTGGGGATGGACGTGTCCGAGACCGGCGCGCTCGGCGTTGCGCCGGACGATCTGCCAGACGGCGACGCGCTCGAGGGGACGGCCGGAGTTCGAGAGCAGCAGGCGTTGCTCGTCGCGCCCGTCGTCGAAGTGCGCGAGTTCACCGCGAAGCTGCTCGACGTACTCGCCCACCGCCTCCCGCGCAGGCGCGCCGACGGGTACGATGCGCTGCCGCCCGCCCTTGCCGGTGACCAGCAGCACGCCGATCGTGTCGTTGTAGTCGCGAAGCGTGAGGGCACCGACCTCCGAGGCGCGGAGCCCGGCAGCGTACATGAGCTCGAGCATGGCCTTGTCGCGCCGCCAGAGACGCCCGTGGGCCGGTGACGGCGCCGCGAGCAGCGCCTTCATCCGGCGCGGGGAGAGGACGCCGGGAACCCGCTTCCAGCGCGTCGGTGTCTCGAGGAGGCGCGCGGGGTCCTCCTCGATGACCCGATTTGCCTGGAGGAAGCGGAAGAAGACCCGGATCGTCGCGAGGTGCCGCGCGATCGACGACGACTGGAGTCCGCGGTCGCGATGGAGGCTGCGCACGTGGCGGGCGAGATCGGCGGGCGATGCCGCGGCGGGATCGGGCACGTTCCACGCGACGAGATCGGCCACGAGCCCGGAGAGATCGTGCGCGTACGCATCGAGGGTGGCGGCAGCAAGGCCCGCCTCGATGCGCAGGTAGTTCAGGAAGTCACGTACCGGTTGGTCGTAGGGGCAGTCCCGTGCCATGACCCGTCCCACTCGAGATCGTGAGCGGGACGACCGCCGGCTCCGGTGATCGGGTGCGCTCGCCGTTGATGCGGTGGAACATCGGGCACCCGTAGTAGGCCCCGAAGCACACCGAGAACGCCTGTTCGATTCGTCCGAGGCTGAAGCGGGTCGCGCACCGCAGGTCGTTGTGGTTCACGTAGGGGCAGACGCCGGGCGGCTCGGTCTTCGCCTCGTTCGTGCCGCCGTTTGCGTTGCGCATGGCCCCTCCTGCCGCCCCGCGATCCGTGCGGGGCCTTGGGGATCGACAATCGTCATCGGCACGGTTCATGAGACTGCCCCACATTTCCCTTCACCGGCCGATCTTGCGCGGTGAGGACGCGCTCCGCGGCAATCGGTGCGCGGCGAGAATCGTCGAGCGGTCCTCCCGACCCCGCCCGGGCCCCGGCACGCATCTTGCGAGACGCCCGCGGTCCGCGAGAGCCGGATCGACCGGCGAGGCAAGGAGTGCCACATGCGGCAGCTCGTCCGAGAGGCAATCGAGAATGCACGACGATCCGGGGAGCGGATCGGCGTGGATGGAAAGAAACCCGGGCCGGAAATGCTCGGAGCGGAGGTCATCCGCTTCGCCCGCCTGGCGACGTCGATCCATCTGGCCGAATCCGCGGCTCTCCTGGCCGCCACGGAGCCGGATCCGTCGCCTGTGCGGGAGCCGGCAACATGAACTACGGGCTTTACCTCTCCGCCACCGGCGCCCTGTCCAACATGCACCGGCAGGACGTGCTGGCGAACAACCTGGCCAACATGAACACGGTGGGCTTCAAGCCCGACCACGTCGAGATGCGCCAGCGTCTGCCGGAGCGTCTGGAGGCCGGCGTGGTCGACGCCGACCCCAAGTGGATGCTCGAGCGGCTCGGGGGCGGCCACCTGGTCGCGCCGACCCGTGTCGATCTCAAGCAAGGCGCGATCGTGCCCACCGGCAGCGATCTCGACGTGGCCATCGAGGGCGACGGCCTGCTCGTCGTGGGGGATGCCTCCGCCGCGGGCCGCCGGCTGACACGCGACGGTCGTCTCACCGTGAGCACGCGGGGCGAGTTGGTTCTCGCGTCGTCCGGCACGCGGGTGCTCGGCCAGGGCCAACGCCCGATCCGCCTGGATCGCGACGCCCCTGTCCAGATCGACCGTGACGGCCTCATCCGCCAACACGGATCCGTCGCCGGCCAGCTCGATATCGTCAGCGTGGATGCACGACACCTGCGCAAGGACGGTGCCAGCCTCCTGCGCTTCGCCGACGGAGTCGATCCCGCCACGGCCCCGACTCGACCGTTCCGTGGGAGCATCATCCAGGGACACATCGAGTCCTCGGCGGTCGACCCGATCATCACCATGAACTCCATGATCTCGGCCGCAAAGACCGCGCAGGCCAACCTCAAGATGATGCAGTACCACGATCAGATCCTC
>JAAELP010000380.1 GCA_024226535.1 Planctomycetota bacterium
AGGCGGAAGCGCCCGTGCTCCTGACGTAGATCCGTCAGGACCCGTGAACGCTTACCCGGGATGAAGGCCGACTTCTACCCGACGGGCGACGATCCGCTGCCGGCTCGGGGCCTCGAGCGTCGCCGGCGGCTCGACGTTGGCGGAACCGCGCTCGCCCTGGCTCCACCCGAGTATCTCATCGTGCGAAAGCTCGAGTTCCACCGCGATGGTGGTTCGGACAAGCACCTGCGCGACATTGCCTCCATGCTCGCGAGCCAATGTCCGCTCGACCTCGCGTGGCTCGAGGCTGAGCTCGAGGCACGGGGCTTGATGTCGGAGTGGGGGCGGTTGCGTGCGGAGAGCAGTGGCGGCTAAGCACGAAGCGGGAGGCGAGCGCCCCGGCCCGGCCCATGGCTCACCTTACGAACGCGAGAACGTCGCCCGCGTCATCATCAGCTCCAGCGTCTGGCAGACGAGGCCGACCTCGCGCTCCGTGAGGCGCGTGAAGAACGGCAGGGCGATCGTGCGGTGGCTGATCGATGAAGCGACGGGGAAGTCGTCCTCGTCGTACCCGCCGGCTTCGCGGAAGTGCGGGAGCAGCGGGATCGGCGGGAAGTACGCGGCGGCCCCGACGTCGTGCCGACGCAGCCCGGCGATGATCTCGTCACGATCCTCGACCGTGAACCGGTCGCTGAGCCGGACGACGTAGACGAACCAGCTCATGAAGCTCTCGGGCTCGAGCGTGGGGACGATGAGATCCGCGGTGCCCAGCAGCCGGCGCTGGTACGCCTCGGCGACCCACTGTCGCGCCTCGATCAGCTCGTCGATCCGACGCATCTGCGCCACGCCGAGGGCGGCGTGCAGCTCGCTCATGCGGAAGTTGAAGCCGAGCCGCTCGTGCTGGAGCCAGGTGCCGAGACCGGACGTCGTGTCCGGCGACTCGGCGGACCCGGGACGACCGTGGTTGCGCATCGAGCGACAGAGGTCGGCGAGCCGGCCGTCGTTGGTGACGATCATCCCGCCCTCGGCGGAGGTGACCGCCTTGTTCGGATAGAACCCGAAGCAGGCGAGGCGACCGAAGCTGCCTACGGGATCGCTGCCGATCCGCCCGCCGAGGCCCTCGCAGGCGTCCTCGATGAGCGGAATCTCGTACCGGTTCGAGAGGGCGGCGAGCTCCGGCATGCCCGCGGGGTTGCCGAAGACCTCGACGCCGATGATCGCCTTCGTCCGGTCCGTGATCTTCCGCTCGACGTCCTCGGCGCGCATGTTCAGCGAGCGGGGATCGCAGTCGACGAAGACCGGCTTGGCGCCGACGTAGAGGATGCAGTTCGCCGACGCGACGAAGCTGAACGCCGGCGTGATCACCTCGTCGCCCGGTCCGATCCCGAGGACGGCCAGCGCCAGGTGCAACGCGGAGGTTCCGGAGCTGACCGCGATTGCGTGCATGCGCCGCGTGCGGCGCGCCACGAGCCGCTCGAACTCCTCGGCGCGGGGCCCGAGGCACAAACGCCCGCTCCGGAGCGTCGAGACCACGGCGCGAACTTCGTCGTCGGTGATGTCGGGAAGGCTGAGCGGAATCTGGTCGGTCACGAGGGCACCCGTTCTACGCGTCGTCTTCGAACACCAGCTTCAAGGCGCGGTTGATGCCGCCGGTGTGCTTCAGGTACAGCCACGCGGCCTGCGTCTGAAGTCCCCCGGAGACGCGCCCGCCGCCGGACGCCACGAGGCCGAGCCGGCGCACGTCTTCCGGGGCCAGCTCGTCGTTATGCCGCGCGATGAGCAGCAGGGCGAGCGTGTCGGCGCGCCCGGCGCCGATGCGACGGATCCCCGACGCGGCGGCGCCCGCCGCCGGAGAGCGCGAATCGAAGAGCCCCAGCAGGAGCACCTCCTGGCGGGCGCTGTCGTCGTCCGCTTCCTCGAGGCGGCGCAGGACGCCGCCGGGATCGATCTCGAACAGCCGCGCCGTCGCGCTGACCGCGAGCGCGAGACGCTCGGCGCGACCGGTGCGCGCGTCGTCGATGCTGTCGACGATGTGGCCGTAGATCAGGGACGCCTCGGGCCGGTCTTCCACCGCGGTCATGACCCACGACGTCGTCTTCGGGTGCCCGAGGTCCAGCAGGGCCGTCAACGCCGGCGCCACGTTGGTGCCCGACGCCACTGCCCGTCCGGCCGCGGCCATGTGCGCGGTGAGGTCGCTCGTGCCCGCGAGGCGGTCGAAGGACGAGGCGGGCACGTGCTCGGCGGCGGCGAGGAGCATCATGCCGTAGCGGATGCGGTCGCGCTCCGCCGGCTCGGCGCCGAGGGCCCGGTTCCAGAGACGAAGACCCGTCGGTGGATCGAGCAGAAGCGCCGTGTAGATCGCCCAGTACGCGACCTCGTCGTTGCGCTCACGCTGCTCGACGAGATCCACGACCCACGGGAGCACCGCGGCGACCTCGTACTGGCGGATCGCCTCGAGCAGCCACATGATGCGGAGGTTGCGATCGCGTCGCGGCAGCTCGCCGATGCGATCGGTGTAGGCGCTCAAGGCCGCCGGGTCTCCGAGCCGCGCGAGGAACAGGGAGGCGAGGCCGGCGTCGGTCTCCTGCGGTCGGCCCGAGAGCGCGGCGAGCAGGGAGCGATCGACCGGCTCGTCGGCCAGGACCAGCTCGCCGATGAGCAGCAGACGCGGAGCCGGGGCAAGCTCCTCCCACTGAACGAGTTCGCGGACGTGCTCGCGGGAGACCAGCTCCAGGTCGATGGCGTTGGCGAACAGCGCTTCCTGCGCAGCGGCGCCGGCACGGGTCACGAGCCATCGATCGACGATGCTCTCCCGGTCGATCTCCGTCAGGCCGAGGATCGCGTGCACCTGCATCTGCCAGTGATCGTGCTGCGCGATGCGCCGGAACAGCGGGCGCAAGGTCGGTTCGCGAAGTTGCCGCAGCGCGAGCAGCCGCGGTAGGTGCGACCCGTCGTTGTACGCGGTGATCGTGCGCCGGAGCTGGCGAGCGCAGGCATCGAAGGGGTCGGGGCCGCGCTGGGCGGCGGCGGTCACGGAGAGCACGCCGAAGGCGAGCGCGAGCAGCGCAGCGTGGAGGGACCCGGATCGCGCGCGTGGAAGCATGGCGTGAGTGTAGCCGGATAAGACGGGAGATGGCGGGGATGGCGGGGATGGCAGGGATGGCTGGGATGCCGGACTGAGGCGACGGGCGTTCACTGTCCCTCATCCATCCCCGCCATCCCCGCGATCCCCGCAATCCCTGCCATCCCCGCAATCTCTTAGGCCCGCGACGTGGCGCGCAGGATCTCGTGCCGAAGCTGGTCCACGAGCTCTCGCGTGGGGATGGGCTTCTCGGAGCCTCCCGGATCGACCACCTCGTTCGCCCGCTGCTGGCGAGCGAGCCGCTGGTGCGCGGTGTGGATCGTGGAGTGATACGCCCGCCCGAGCGCCCGCGCGATCTCGGGATAGCTGTGCGTGGTCATCTCGCGCCCGAGGTACGCGACGAGCCCGCGGCCCAGCACCACCCGGCGGTGACGCGACGAGCTCATCAGCTCCGGCCGGCTGATCCCGAGACGGGCGCAGACGACGTCGATCACGGTGCCGATGCGCACCGGCGTCACCGGCTGCCAGCCGTGGTCCTTGAAGAGCTGCTCGACGAGCACCATGCCGACCTCGCCGCTCTCGGGGCCCGTCGCCACTCCATTGGCGTTGCTACCGTCAAGAGGGTGCGTCAGACGCTGGAGCGCCGCGAGCTTCGTCACGGCGCCCTCCAGCTCGCGCACCGACCCCACGCACCGCGAGGCAACGACCTCGACGGCGGCATCGTGCATCGGCACGTCGCGCGAACTGGCGAGACGGCGGACGATCGAGATCCGCGTCTGGCGATCGGGCCGCTCCAGCTCGACGACCATGCCCGAAAGGAAGCGGCTGATGAGCGCCTGGCTGAACTTCTTGATCAGGCGGGGATGCTCGTCGCTCGACAGCACCACCCGCGCGCCGGCAAGGTCGATCTCGTTGAGCGTCTGGAGGAACTCGCTCTGCGTGCGGACCTTGTTGGAGAGGAAGTGCACGTCGTCGATCGCGAGCAGGTCCAGCCGCCGTACGCGACGGCGGAACGTCTCGATCGTTTGATTCCGGATCGAGGCGATGTACTCGTTGGTGAACTGCTCACCGGTGACGTACCGCACCTGCTCGGGCCGTCCGGTGCGCTCGGCGAACCGCTGGCAGATCGCCTGGAGGAGGTGGGTCTTCCCGAGGCCGCACTCGCCGTGGATGAACAGGGGGCTGACGGCCGACGGCTCCTCTTCGATCAGCCGGCACGCGGTGGCGAACGCCAGCCGGTTGGCGGGGCCGACGACGAACTCCTCGAACGTGCGGGTGAGGGCGGGACGACGCCGCTTCGGGGCCGCCGGCGGTCGCGGCGGGAGCGGACGCTGGCGAGCGGCGGCGTCGGCCGGCTCGTCGAGTTCGGTCTCTGGCAGTGCGATCGCCCCCGGCTCCGCGCGTCCATGCGCGGAAGTGGGAACGTCGGTCTGGAACAGCTCCGGCGCGACACGCACGTCGATGCGGGCCTCGCTGCCGATCGTGTCACGGGCGATGCCGCGGAGATCGTCGGAGAAGTGGGCGTCGATCCACTTCTTGACGAAGGGGCTCGCGGTCGCGACCTCCACGCGTTCGCCTTCGAC
Organism: Planctomycetota bacterium; assembly: GCA_024226535.1. Classification (GTDB taxonomy): domain Bacteria; phylum Planctomycetota; class Phycisphaerae; order Phycisphaerales; family SM1A02; genus JAAELP01. The sequence goes on from JAAELP010000380.1 coordinate 4,645, forward strand.
CTGGAGCCGCGCCCGTCCGAACCACATGTCGTACCGGTGGCGGCCGATCCGCGACTCGATCTGCCGGATGATGTCGCGGGCCACGGCCCCGTCCCGCGGAGCGCTCGCGGGTGCGGCGCGTCCGCGGCGACGGGGGCGCCCCGGGGAGCGCTGGTCCGAGTCCGTTCGAGGCTCCTGATCGTCGTGTCGATCCGGCCCGGACCCCGTTTCGGGGTCGGCGATCTTCGGATCAGGGGTCTTGGCATGCGTCTTTGCAAGCACCGGAGCGGTCTCCTCCGAGGCATGACGTGGCGATCGCGCCGGCATCGCGCAACGATGCCGCCGCCGATTCGCGGCTGCCTCTCAGGGCGGGGGCGCGGGCACTGGTCCGCGCGTCCCCCAACTGCATGAGTTTCGAGAGAATCCCTCCACCACCGCTCGTCGAAGCCACCCGCTTCGGCGCCGGTTCACCCGACCACGGTCCCCGCGACGCGGGGCCCGCTCATCGCCTTCTCACCCTCGGTTCAGGCTCGCCTCATGCCATGCACGAGGACGGAGGATGAACCACCGGACGCGCGCCGGCGGGCGGGTCGGGGGCGGCGCGATCGGTCGCGTCCGTCGCGACCGTCCGTTTGCCGTCGCCTGATGCATCCGCTCGCAAGCACAGAATCCTCTTCGTTCGCACCGGGGCATCACGATGATGAAGTGTCGGAGTCGTCGAATCCGTGAACGACGCGGAGAGGGTAACGCGCCGCCGTGAACGGACAAGGCCTTCGGCCTCTCCGGCGCGCCGCGGCGCACGCGAAAGTGCGACACCACCGGCAAATACCGGGGATCACTTTTTTTTCTCCACGCCTTGCGGCGCGACGTGGTGACTTTCGGTGGACAACCCGGTGAGCAACGCGGCGCCTTGACAAGCGCCGGTGACGTCATCGATCGACACTTCTCGATGCCGGTTCGAAAACCCCTTGATTTGCAGAGGGATCACGCATCGGAGCGCTCGGTCCGCCGCAGCGATCGGATCAGTGCGACGCGTCGCAGGACGCTCCGGAACCCCTCGCCTCGGTACAGCGCGATCGCCGGCGCGTTCCGTTCGTCCACCGCGAGCGTGACGGCGCGCTCCGGGCGATCGGCAACGCGATGGAGCCCGTGCCGCAGCAGGCGTCGACCGAGGCCGCTTCCCTGCACGCGTTTCGCAAGGCCCATGTAGACGAGCTCGAGCGTGTTGCTCGCCGGCGATCGGTTGAGCAGGAGCACGCCGCTCGCCGCGCCGTCCACCCGCATGAGCGTCCACAGTTCAGCCTCGAACTCGCCGGTGCCACGATGCCCGGCGAGGATGTCCTCCGTCTCGCGCAAACCGCGCAGGCCCGGGCAGTCGAGCGTGTCCTCGTAGCTCTCGTCGAGCACCGCGAGGACCTCGGGCTCCAGCCGCTCGTTCCAGGTCTCGATGGTGACGTTGTCCGGCAGCGAGCCCCGGGGACGCCGGAAGCGGCGGGGGAGCGGGCACTCCATGTACGCGAGGTGGGCGAGGTCCTCGAATCCGCCGCCGAGGAACGCCTCCCGAAGCCCGGCGTCCTGCGGCTCCAGCAGCACTTGAGCGAGGTGCAGATCGTGATCGACGAGCTGGCCGCAGGCGTGGTCGATGAGCCCGGCGAGCGGCGCGATCTGCTTCCGGCCGTGCGGCGGGCTGGCGAAGAGGATCGAGGTCCGCCCGGGGTTCGGAACGGCCAGAACGGTGGCCACGACCTCTCCGGCGGCCCCGAGCCGCGCCCACATCGCGTCGATCCGGATGGCGTTCGCCTCGGCGAAGGCGATGAATTGTTCCGCCTGGGCCCGGGCCACGCCGCGGCTGGCGGCCCCGCGGGTCCGGCTCGAAGCCAGTGCTCCCACGGACCGCCCGGCGCCGGCCATGAGCCGCTGGACGGCCTCGAGCCGCCGGGCCTCGTCCACGGCGATGATCGGGCCGTCGTCGTCGTTCGGGAGCAACTGACCCGGGTTGGTCTGCGAACTGGTCATCGGTGGCGAGATCCCGTTTGCTGCCTCGGGACCGTTCATTAGAATAGTCGGATTCACCGCGCCGGAGACCTCCCATGGCCCGCCCGACGACCCGAACGCTTCTGCTCCGCCCCCTCGCCGTCATCGTAATGCTGGCGACGGCGGCGGCCAGCCTGCTCGCCGGCGCGGCGCAGGCCCACCCCGACCCCGCCTCGATCCCGTACCGATGGGAGCTGGACTTCAAGCCCGGCCCGCTTCGCCTCTACGTGGACCCCATCGACGGCGCGGCGTACTGGTACTTCACCTACCAGATCCTGAATCGCACCGGCTCCGACCAGGTCTGGGCCCCCACGCTCGTCCTGTTCACCGACGCCGGAGAGATCCTCGCCTCCGGCCGCGAGGTCCGGCCGAGAATCGAAGAGAGCATCCGCGAGCTGCTCGGCAACCCGCTCATGGAGACCCAGAACGAGATCATCGGGGACCTGCTCCAGGGCCGTGAGCACGCCCGCGACGGCCTCGTCGTCTGGCCGGCGGAAGAAACGGCCGTCAACGAGATGTCGGTCTTCATCGGCGGCCTCAGCGGCGAGACGGCCCGCGTGCGCAACCCGTCGACGGGGGAGGAGATCATCCTCCGCAAGACGCTCCAGCGCGACTACCTCGTCCGCGGCGACGCCCTCGCCCGCGGCTCGAAGCCCGTGGAGTTGCGGGGCCAGCGGTGGGTTCTCCGCTGAGAAGACCAGTGGACGGCCCGCCCGGCACCGCGTAAGCTACCCGGCTCGATTTCAGGAGACCCCTCCATGGCACATAAGAAGGGCCAAGGCTCCAGCCGCAACGGCCGCGACTCCAACCCGCAGTATCGCGGGGTGAAGCTGTATGGTGGCCAGCAGGCAGGTGCCGGCTCGATCATCGTGCGTCAGTGCGGTACGCACTTCAAGGCGGGGTACCTGGTCGGACGCGGCAACGACGACACGCTCTTCGCTCGTGAGGCCGGCGAAGTCCGCTTCCGCGGTCGCTTCGTGGACATCGTCCCGTCGGACCCCGCCACGCCGCGATACGTCGTCGTCGATCGCCGGAAGGCCCCCGCGGCCTGACCGCCGCCGTATGAGATTGCGTTTCGCAAAATGGTGACAGTCACCTATTTCCGGCCTATTCCAGTCGGTGACAGCGATACCGTGGCCCGGAAATAGGTGACTGTCACCATTTTGCCGCATGTTCATCGATCGCGCCACCATCTTCGTTCGTTCCGGCAAGGGCGGCGACGGCTGCGTCTCGCTTCGCCGGGAGAAGTACGTCCCCCGCGGCGGACCCGACGGCGGGGACGGCGGGCGCGGCGGTGACGTGATCCTCCGCGGCGACAAGAGCGTCACCACGCTGCTGCCGCTCACGCCGCGGCCGCACTACCGCGCGAAGAACGGGCAGCCCGGCGCGGGCAAGTCCAAGCACGGGGCCGACGGCGAGAACTGCGTCGCGCTCGTGCCGCTGGGCACGCTCGTCTTCGACCTAGACGCGGACGAGCTGGTCGCCGACATCACCGGTCACGGTGAGAGCTTCGTCGCGGCCCCCGGCGGAAGGGGGGGCTTCGGCAACGAGCACTTCAAATCCGCGACGAACCAGACGCCGCGGGAAGCCACGCCGGGCGGACCGAGGATCGATCGCACGCTGCGTCTGGAGCTCAAGCTCCTCGCCGACGTGGGGCTCATCGGCAAGCCGAACGCGGGGAAGTCGACCCTGCTTCGCGCGGTGAGCCGCGCCCAGCCCAAGGTCGCCGACTACCCGTTCACGACACGGTCGCCGAACCTGGGGATCGCCGAGCTCGGCGGCGCGGGGCACGAGGATCACCGCCGGCTCGTGATCGCCGACATCCCCGGGCTCATCGAGGGGGCCGCCGAGGGTGCCGGCCTCGGTCACGACTTCCTGCGGCACATCGAGCGGACACGCGTGCTCGTTCACGTCATCGATGCCGTGCCGGTGGACGGGACCGACCCCGTCTCCAACTACGAGGCGATCCGCCGCGAGCTGTTCGAGTACTCCGTCGCGCTCGCGGAGAAGCCGGAGATCGTGCTGCTGAACAAGATGGACCTGGTGCTCCCGGGGGAGCGAGAGGAGACGATCAAGCGTCTCTCCGGTCGCCTCGGTCTGCCGCCGGAAGAGCCGGTCATCGCGGCGAGCGGGGTGACGGGGGAGGGAACGCGGCCGCTCCTGGAGGCGTGCTGGAGAGCGCTGGGTGGAAAGGACGCGCCGGGATGGTCGACGTGATTGGATAGGCGCGCACGGACCGATTCACTTCGAATTCCGGATTCGATTCGCGGCAGTGCGCCCGCAACCGCGCTAGTTCGACGTCACGTCCCGCCCGCGAATTCCGTCCGTCGTCAGGATGTGGAAGCTCGTTGCCGCCTGGTCGTAGCCGAACTCCTGCAGGTAGCCGTTGGCGCCGAAGGCGGTGTCCTTGCTCCACAGGCCCCAGTCGTCCTCACCGGTCTGGACGCGCATGCGGCCGTCGGCCCGCGTGGCGTCGCGGACGCCGACGGAGCCGACGTGGCCGTCGTAGAACAGCGTCACGGGTGAAGAGAGCCACGAGTGGTTGAAGTAGTACGGCTCGCAGCCGTCGTAGGTGCCGGGCTGGAAGCCGGGGTTGCAGTCGACGCGATTGTTCTGGAGCCAGTGATGCTCCAGCATGTGCGTCTTGAGGCCCGGGTACTCCGCCTGCGAGAAGGACGGCGAG
>JAAELP010000381.1 GCA_024226535.1 Planctomycetota bacterium
AGGCCCCGAAGAGGGCGAGGACGTCGGCGAAATCGACGGTCCCGTTGCCGTTGAGATCCTCGGGACACGGCACGCCGCATGGTCCCCAGGAGCCGAAGACGGCGAGGATGTCGGAGAAGCCGACGTCACCGCTGACGTCGATATCGGCCGGACACGGGGGCGCGGGATCCGGCGGTGGTGGCGGCGGGACGAGACCGGAACCACCGGAGAACTCGTAGTCCCCGCCGGACGCCGTCTCGCCCGACGGATCGCCCGTCGAGCCGGCCACCTTCAGGTCGCCGCCCTCGGAGACTCCGCCGCCGCCGGTCGTCGAACCCACGGTCAGCTCGATGGGCCCGCCGGCGCCCAGCGCCGCGGCGCCGGTCAGCGTGAGCGTGACCGCCAGCGTGGCGAGGCCTCGCATGGCTCTCATCGAAACGACTCCATTCTTCAGTGTGGCGGCGACGTTCATTCCGGCACCTCGACGGTCGAGACGTTGCGTCCGCGCGCCGGGCGCACGACCTTGTAGTTCTCGTATCCCTTCCGCACGGCCATCACGCGATAGTCGAACTCGTACGTGCCGCCTTCGCGGTCGGCCGCGACGAAGCCCTGCTCCGAGCGCTCGATCGCGGCGAGGCCGATCGAGTCCACGGAATGCGGCGTGAGGTGCACGGTGATGCTCGTGGCGTCGATGATCGACGCGAAGTGGTCGGGGAAGCTGATCACGGCGCGACCGCTCTCGAGCTTCGCCGTGCCGCGGACGTAGACGGCCGCTTCCGGGCCCTCCGGGCAGGTGTAGACGAGATCGGTGGAGGGGTCGTTGGGGTTCGGGATGCGGAAGTTCTTCAGACCGCCGACGTGCAGATCACCGCTGATGAAGATGTCGTCGGCCTGGACCCTTCCCCGCCCGTCGGGCTGAATGAACAGCCCGGCGAATCCGGGGCCCGAGGGAGCACGCACGATCACGGTGCCGGGCTGGGCCGACAGACCCTCGCTGCCGTTGGGGTGCCGCATGAACATGCCGACCTGGCTGCCCTCGTTCCAGAGACCGAAGATGTCCTCCTCGGCGGGATCCTGGATCCAGATGCCGTCGCCGCCCAGCTCGACCTGGGCGCCGCTGGAGTGGGTCACGAGCAGTCCGCCGTCGAAGGCGCCGGTCTCGTAGTCGACGCCCGCCTCGAGCTGCACGCGCGGGAAGCCCGACGGATCGAAGACCTGGAAGAGCTGGTTCGAGCCCGCGGCCATGATCGCGTACGGCGCCGCCAGCAGCGGCTGGCGCGGCGAGAGCGTCGTCAGCGAGGATCCCGCGGGACATCCCACGGAGATCTCCAGCCAGCGCTCGCGACCGGCGAAGGCCGCCATGCCGAAGTCGAGCGCGGTCGAGAAGACGCCGTCCACGACGTTCAGGTCGGTGACGGTGACGGCGGATCCGAGCTGGGTGCCGCCCGCCTCCGCGTCCCACAGCGTGAACGTGGCTTCGCAGATGTCGTCGACGGGCACGCCCGCCTGCGCGAGCTGGCCCTGGTAGTTGATGGCCGTCGCCGGGGTGTAGTAGCAGTCCTCGTCCCCGCAGTTCGTGCCGTCGCCGAGATAGTCCCCGCCGCCGGAGGTGCAGCTCCCGGCGTCGGTGATGACGCAGGCTCCGTCGATGAAGCAGCAGACGCCGGTTGGCGTCCCCGCGCTGAGGTTCGCGGTCAATGCGAGCGTGGTGACAAACGTCCCGGCGACAAGAACCTTCCCGAGCATCATCTTCTCCCTTTCCTGACGGTAAATCGGTCGCGTCAGCGCGAACGGACCACGTACCCTGGCACGCGGCGCGGCGACGGGTCGAAAACCTGCGCCGCGTCGGGAGCGGGTCAAGGGAGCGCATTCCTGTCCGCAACGTGCTCGCTTCGTCTCGCCCGCACAGACGAACCACGCGGAACACCCGTCGTCCGGATGAACCGATAACGTCGCGCGGCTCACGTCGCGATCAGGCTCGCCGGGTTCAGTACACCTCGGGGATGATGTTGTAGTTCGACAGCGGCGGCCGGACGTATCCCTCGTCGGTCTGAAGCGGCGGCAGCTCCACCATCTCGGGGAGCACGTCCTCGTACGGGATCAGGCTCAGGAGGTGGGTGATGCAGTTCAGGCGGGCGCGCTTCTTGGAGTCGGCGTTCACGACGTACCACGGCGCTTCCTTGGTGTCCGTGTGCACGAAGACGTCGTCCTTGGCCCGCGAGAAGTCCACCCAGCGTCGCCGCGACTCGGTATCGACCGTGCTCAGCTTCCACTTCTTGAGCGGGTTCTTCGTCCGGTTGATGAAGCGCCGCTTCTGCTCGCCGGGATTGATCGAGAACCAGTACTTGATGAGCATGAATCCCGATCGCACGAGCATGCGCTCGAACTGCGGGCACGCGCGCAGGAACTCCTGGTACTCCGTCACCGTGCAGAACCCCATCACGCGTTCGACGCCCGCCCGGTTGTACCAACTGCGGTCGTAGAGGACGAACTCGCCCGCGGCCGGGAGGTGGTTGACGTACCGCTGGAAGTACCACTGGGTCTGCTCACGGTCCGTCGGCTTCGGCAACGCCACGACCCGGCAATGGCGGGGATTGAGGAACTGCGTGATCCGCTTGATGGTGCCGCCCTTCCCCGCGGCATCGCGCCCTTCGAAGAGCACCACGACCCTCAGGCCCGTGTGCTGGATCCACGCCTGGAGCTTCACCAGCTCGATCTGGAGGCGGATCAACTCCTTCTCGTACACGTCGTCGGAGGGAGGTGGGGTCGTCGACGGGGCATGCTCAGGATCCGTACTCGACTTGGCGCGGTCGGTCTTCGACATCGATCACTTCCAGTGTGGGTTAGGCGTCGGCGGACTCATCGGGGGGGTTGGACGCGGTCTCTTCGGCTTCGTGCTCGATGACGATCTTCGCAATTCGCTTGGCGAAGTAGTAGATGCGCTTAAGACTTTCGACGAGATCCGATTCCAGCTTGAAAGCGGCGAGCCGGTGGGGAGCGTCGGCCGCGAGCCGGCTCGCGATGCGCTCCTCGGCCTGGGCCACCAACGCGTTGACGTCCTCCTTCGCGTCGGCCACGCTCATGGCCATGGTCCGATCGGAGGAGACCAGCGCCTCCACCGCCCGCTCGACCTCGGTGGTGACGCGTCGGTGGAGGTTCCGCACGACTTCCTGCGTGGCCGCGCTGACCTCCATGTCTCGCTTCAGCCGCTTGCCTCCGGCGTCCAGGAGGTGCGACTCGACCATGTCGCCCATGTTCTCGAGGTAGTTGGCCGCGGCCATGCTGTCGTGGAGCCGCGTGGTCAGCTCGTCGGACATGGTCTCCTTCGAGAGCTGGCCGAGGTAGCGGATGATGGCCCCGTGCATCAGGTCCACCTCGAGTTCCTTCCGCCGGATCTCGCTGAGGGCGGCGGCGGTGCCGGAGAGCGCGGGCTCGAGACCCTCCCGAACCATCCAGAGCACGCCTGCGCCGAGACGCCCGAGCTCCAGCCGGATCATGTGCATGGCGAGCGACGGGGTCCGGATGAGGAGATCATCGAGATACGTCGTCTCGACCTTGAGCCGGCGGTCCGGCACGATCCTCCGCATGAGCGTCGCCAGCGGTGTCGTGAACCAGATGAACAACAGCGTGTTGGCGACGTTGAAGACCGTGTGGGCGTTGGCGATCTGGCGCGGCGTCTCGGCCGCCAGGCGCGCGGAGTCCGCGAGTTCCGGATGGGAAGGCGACATCCACCGCACGATGTCCGCGAGCTGCGAGATGAACCCGAGCCAGATCAGGACACCGACGATCTTGAAGAGGATGTGGACGCCGGCGGACCTCACCGCCTCGCGCGGCTTGCCCAGCGAAGCCAGGAGCGCGGTGACACACGTGCCGATGTTGGCTCCGAACGCGAGCGCGATCCCCGCCTCCAGCGAGATGAAGCCCTGGCTCGCCAGCACGATCACGATGCCGATGGACGCGGACGAACTCTGGATGATCCCGGTGAAGACGGCCCCGATGAGGATCCCCATGAGCGGATCGTCCATCCGCCGCATCATGTCGATGAACGGCTCGTAGGTCCGCAACGGGCGCGTGCCGTCGCTCATCAACTGCATGCCGAAGAAGATCAGCCCGAGCCCCATGATCATGTGGCCGTAGTGCCGGATCGTCTCGTTCTTGAAGCAGAAGAGCATGGCGAACCCGAGCGCCACGGGTATCAATGCGAACTGCGTGACCTTGAACGCCACGATCTGGGCGGTGATCGTCGTCCCGATGTCCGCGCCGAGGATGACGCCGATCGACTGGGACAGCGTCATCAGGCCGGCGGAGATGAACCCGACGACCAGCACCGTGGTCACCGACGATGACTGGATGATCGAGGTGACGAAGGCCCCGGCGAAGACGGCCTTGAACCGATTGGTCGTAAGCCGGGCGAGGAGGCTCTTCATCCGGTCGCCGGCGATGATCTTCAGGGCGTCCGTCATCTGGTCCAGCCCGAAGAGGAACAGGGCCAGGCCGCCGAAGACGAACATCAGGATGGTGCCGATGGCGAGCGGGCTCTGCGAGGCGAGCGTGACCACGTCGGGGCCTCGTGTGAGTCAGGGAAGAGGGAAGAGAACGGGATCCGGACCGCGCGCTCAGGAGGGGAAGAAGATCCTGAGAAGGTAGAAGAACGCGACGGCCAGCCCGGCGCCGGCGGGAATGGTGACGATCCACGACAGGAAGATATCGCGGACCGTGCTCAGGTTCAGGGCGCTGATCCCCCGGGCGAGGCCGACCCCGAGCACGGCGCCGACGAGCGTGTGCGTGGTCGAGATGGGCAGGCCGAGCTTGGAGGCGAGGACGATCGTCGTGGCCGCGCCGAACTCGGCGCAGAAGCCGCGGGTCGGCGTGAGGTGCGTGATCTTGCGGCCGATCGTCTCCATGACCCGCCAGCCCCATGTCGCCAGACCGATCACGATGCCCACGCCGCCCAGCCCCAGCACCCACAGCGGCACCGGGGCAATGGCGGCCACCGCCTCGCCGCCCGCCCGGGCCACCGAGATCACCGCGGACATGGGGCCGATGGCGTTGGCCACGTCGTTGGCGCCGTGCGCGAACGCGACCATGCAGGCGCTGAGGATCTGAAGGTAGATGAAGAGCCGCTCGACCTTCACCAGCTCGGTGCTGTTCGTCTGGAACTCGTACTGCTTGCGGGTCTCCATCCGCAGGCGATGGAGGTCGTCCAGCACGCCGGACACCTCGAGCTGCGCGTGCCCGCCCGAGGCCGCGCGCACCCGTTGAAGCTGACCCACGGCCTTCTCCAGACGGCGGCTGATGTACTCGGTCTTCTCGCGGTTCAGCGACGTCGCGGCCTCTTCTCCCGACTTCGCATCCTCCTTGATGAACGTGACGAGCCAGGCGCTCACGAGCGCGGCCACGATCCCGACCCCGGCCGCGATCACCAGCGCCGCCGGCATGGACAGGTCCAGATTCAGGTTCTTGAGGCCCTTGAAGACCAGGGTCAGCGTCAGGATGCTGAACACGAGGAACACCAGGTACGGCGTCAGCCGTTTTGCCGCGCGCAGCGGATGCGCCTGGTAGAAGATCGTGTGGAGCATCAGGCGGAACACGAGGTACGAGATCATCCCGCTCAGGAGCGGCGAGATGACCCAGCTCGCGACGATGGTTCCCACCTTGTCCCAGTGAACCGCGGCGAAGCCCCCGTAGACCACGCCGAATCCGACGATGGCCCCCACGATCGAATGCGTCGTGGACACCGGCCATCCGCGGAACGACGCGATCTGGAGCCAGACGCCCGCCGCGAGCAGCGCCGCCAACATGCCAAGCATGAACGCCATGCCGTCGTTGGCGAAGAGGTTCGGATCAACGATGCCCTTGCGGACGGTCTCCGAAACGTGCGTGCCGACGAGGAAGGCCCCGGCGAACTCCAGCGTGGCGGCGAGGATCACCGCCCGCTTGAGCGTGAGCGCCCCGGAGCCCACCGACGTGCCCATCGCGTTGGCGACATCGTTCGCGCCGATGCCCCACGCCATGTAGAAGCCGAACAGGTTGGCGAGCAGGATGATGACGAGCAGTTCAGTCGACACGACCGTTTCCCTTGTCGCGTGTTCTCGTGATCACTTCGAGTCCAGCGTCGTTCGGATGCTGGTGGCGAGATTGTCCGAACGATCGGCGATCTGGGAGACCTGGCGGATGATCCGCGTCCAGAGGAAGAAGTCCCCGTAGGAAAGCTCGTCCTCGTGCTGGAAGAGTTCGCGGAGCAGCTCCTTCTGAAGCATGTCCGCCTCGTACTCCATCTTGCTGACGGCGTGGACCATCTCCCGGACCTTGTGCGCCTCGGCGCCGCCGAAGCCCGTCTCCAGCAGCTCGTCGAGCTGTCCGACGATCTCCCGGGCCCCGTCGAACGCGTCCATGTTCTTCTTGATGAACGCGTCCATCTTGGTGCTGAACGGCTCGAAGGTCTTGGCGATCTTGAAGGTGAGCAGAACCGCGATGTCCTCGGCACGGTTCGCGATGGCATCCTGGGTCGTGAGGATGTTGAGCAGGTTGGCGCGGTCGACGGGCATGAACAGACCACGGGGCATGCTGTCCCGGATGTCGTGCTTGACGAGATCGGCCTCGTGCTCCAGCGACGACACCCGATCCGCGAGTTCCTTCAGGGCTGTCTCATCGCCGGCGGCGTAGAGGACGAAGAGTTCGGGAACCAGGGCCACGCACTCGCTGACCTTCAGCATGTGGCTCTGCAAGGGGATGAACGGGGAGCGACCGAAGACCCTGGCGATGGAGCGCATGGGCACTTCTCCCGAGGGGTGATCCGCCACGGGCTCGCAATGAAAAGCGCCGTGACGTTCGAAGACGAGCCGCGCGAACACCCCTACCGGGCGCCCCGCTGGCACAGAAGCTCGTAGCATACCGGTTGGCCGGGAACGTGCGACCCGGGGCCACGCAGGCAGGTCGGGGGGCCCGGCGGCCTGCCTGACCGCCAGCCTCGAAGACCCCTGCTCAGCGAGCGGCTCCCTCGGTCGATCCGACGCGGGGCGCCGAGGCGCTCAGCAGTGCCGCCTTGTCGATCGTGATCTCCACCGTCGGCGTCGCGTAGATCGAGTGCGTGCCCTCGACGCTCTGCATCGGGATCGTGCTCGCCGGCGTCTCGCTGAGCCGCTCGATCTTCCTGAACATCAGGCGGAACGCCCAACCGAGCGTGCGGCGGATGTTCTGCGAGTTGCCGAGCATGCCGAACAACTGGGCGCTGACGGGCTTGTCGCCGACCTTGGTCTTCCGCAACAAGGCGACGAGCAGCCACCACGGGTTGTAGAAATAGCTGTAGCTCGTGAGGATGTTGAGCTGCTTCTTCCACGGGTGCTTGTGATGGGAGGCGATCACGTAATTGCCGTCGTGCATGTACGGATCGACGCGTCTCCCGCCGACCCGGTCGAACACCTGCCCCGAGGTGTACGTCTCGTTGTACAGCTTGCTGCCCGGCGAGGGCACGATCATCAGAACCTGGAGGGACACCGCCCCGGACTTGCGCAGCAGCCTGACCTGGTTGAGCAGTCCGTAGTCGCTTCCTCGCGTGTACAGGGGCTGGGAGTCGTGGTGCATCATCATCGGCATCGGGCAGATGCCGGCGTCGCGGAGGCGCCGGAACGCCTCGGTGGTCTTGTCGGCGCTCTGCCCTTTCTTGACGAGCGTGGCGGTCAGATCCTCGACGCCGAGCCAGAGCCCGCGGCACCCCGCCTCGTGCATGAGGGGCAGGTGCTCCTTCATCTTGAGCGTGTCGTGGACCGTGACTTCCGTGCCCCAGCGGACACCGACCTTCGCCCGCGCCAGGGTCTCGGCGATCTCGAGGGCGCGGCCGTGGTCGTTGAAGAAGTTGTCGTCGGTGCCGAAGAAGTATCGGAGACCGAACTCGCGGTTGATCCGGCGCATCTCGTCGGCGATCCGATCCGGGCTCTTCGTTCGGTACTGCCTCTGGTTGTATGCCGGGATCGGACAGTACGGACACGCGAACTTGCAGCCGAACGTCATGACGAGCGAACCGAGCGGCGTGTGGCGGCGGACGCGATCCGCGGGCAGCGCACTCGACGCGAGGGTGGCTACCCGGCTCGGCGGCTCGAGGAGCCGGTAGCCGAGGGTCGGATGCGGCAACTCGTCGAGGTCGCCGAGAAGACGCTGCGTGCCGGTGTCGATCAGCTTCTCGGCGATCCCGTCACGTTCGCCGAGGGGGTAGACGAGGCCCGGGATCTCGTCCAGCATTCCCGCGTCGCGCGCCCGTGCGAACGCCGAACGCATCGGCTCGCCTTCGGCGCGAACCGACAGCACCGCCTCGAGGAGGCTCAGGAACACGAACTCCTCGCCGGTCACCGCGATATCGGGGCCGGCGGGGTCTTCCGGGTCTGCGCTGAAGATCTTGAACGGCTCGTAGACCGCATGCGATCCGCCGACGATGATCAGCGGCCGATGTTCGGGATCGATGCGCCGCGCGTCGCGGACCAGCTCCTTGCACTCCGCCTCGTGCATCCCCATGCTCGAGACCATGAAGAGGTCCGGGATCCGTCCGTCCAGACGCATCTGCGAGGGACGGAACCGTCGATTCCACTGCTGGAGGACGAGGCGCGTCTTCTCGCAACCGATGTCCGCGAGCGCCGAACCGACGGCCCGGATGCCCGCGGGCGCCATCCGGGTATCTGCGAAGATGAACGGGAGCATCCGCGTTCGATGATCGAACGCGCAGGCTACGACCGACGCCAGGTCATGCCGCGGGGCGATGCGCCGCAGGCGATCGCGGAGCGCGGTCATCCGACCCGGTTCAAGGAGTTCATCGCCTCGAGAGCGACGGGGAAGTTCCACGTTCGTGTGCTCCGCTAAGGACCTACGTGCCCCGGGATGGTAGTTCCTCGCTCGCGAAGCCGCGAACGGCGGAAGCCGTGATCAAGGCGCCCCGACACTCGGTGGCGAGGCGTCGCGAGAGATCGTGATGTCGTCGAGCCCGATGCGTCCGACCGCCGAGCCGTGGCTGGGACCGAACTGGAAGCGGATCGCCGTAACGTTCGACATGTTGAGGCCCGAGCCGTTGTTCAGGAAGTCCGTGAGCCGGATCCGGATGGTCTCGAACTCGTTGGCCCAGCCGGCGCCGGAGCCGCAACCGGAGCGCTGGTACGGCTCCTCGATCCCACCACCGTACGCACCGATGCTGATCGAGCTGGTCGCGAAGAAGCCGTCGAAGAGCGTGACGGTGAAGGTGAGATCACCGAGCTCCGCGATGGTGTTCGGGTGCCGCGTCGCCTGGCACGCGCGGAACGTCAGGTACGTGTCGTCGGTGAGATCACGTTCGGCGGGCACGATGGTCTGGTGGTAGTAGGTGTCGCCGTTCCAACTGAAGGCGACGCCGCGCGACGTGTCCGCGGAACTTCCCACCGTCATCCCGTTCATGCCGTCGAAGCCATTGTTGGTGAAGTCGCTGTTGTTGTCGTCCAGCTTCCCTTCGGCCATGCCGGTGACGGAGAAGGCGACCGCTCCTCCGGAGCTGCTGATGTTCGTCGTCAGCTCCGTCTGGAAGTCGTCGACCACGAAGTTGTCGGCGGGGTCCTCGCGGAACATGAGGTCGACCACGACGCAGTCGTTCCCGACCGGAGCGCCGATGGCGTGGAATCGCTCGTACTGCCGCCAGAGGTAATCGCGCGCCGGCACGTTGTGCTCGACGTAGTGCTTCACGAGCGGGAGCAAGTAGCCGCGCATGATCGCGTGCGTGTCGGAGCGGCCGACCTGGCACGGCCCCGTGGCCACGGAGCTGCCGCCGCCGTTGTGGAAGTCGCCGTGACCGACGCCGTGCAGCGAGATCGACTGACGCCACTTCTCAGCGCGGTCGTGCAGGTGGAAGGTCTGGCAAAGGTCGCAGCTCGCGCACCCGTTGACGTCGTTGTCGGAGCCGCCGGTCCACAGCGAGAAGACCGCGTCGTGCGGATCGGTGTCCGAGGGACCTTCGAAATCGACCGGCGCGATGGAGGAAACGAGGACGATGTCTTCGATCGCGTAGTTCGCGGGGATCCAGGTGCCGTCCTTGATGCGGTCGTAGGCGATGGCAACGCCCTCGCCGCCGCGGCTGTGCCCGATCCACACGATGCGGCTCGTGTCGACGTGGCCCTGGAGCACGCCGCCGGCGATCGTGTCGAGCTGATCGAGGAACGCGTCCGTGTGCTCGAGCGTCGTGGTCGCTGCCGTCTGCACGCCGGGCTCCGTGTTGTTCCGGTGGCTCATCACGATGTACCCGTACGAGCCCATGTGCATGCCGATGTGGTCGTACCACGTGTACTGGTGGCCGTTGCCGTGGCTGACGACGATCAGCGGGAGCTGACCCATCAGGCCGATGTCGGTCGGGTAGAAGAGGTTCTCGCCCGCGTAGCCGGGCGTCACGCTGCCGCCCTCGACGTCGTAGGTGACCTCCGTGACCGCCAACGGACCGGGCAGCGTCAGGTCGTGTACGACGTAGAGACCTGCCACGTCGCCGAAGCCGTCCAGAAGATCGCCTCCATCGAGCTGACCGTTCTGGTTCACATCGCACACGAGGTCGTAGCCCGCGCCCAGGCCGGTGCCGGCGGCGCCGGAGAGCGCGTCGCTCCCCGTGAGCACGAACGTGCTCGACTGGACCGTCCCGGCCCCGAGGGTCTCGGTCTGCGGCGCGCCGCGGACGTCGGTGAGCGTGCCGTCACCCAGCCACTGCGCTTCGGTGCGCGCGGCCGTGATGTACAGGTCGACGGTCTGTCCGCTGCTGGCGGGGAACCGCGTCGGGTCCAGCGCGAAGGTGACGGGCGATCCCTCGTTGAACGCCAGCACGTACTCGACGTGCGGGAACTCGGTCAGCGTGTTGCCGGCCAGCTCCGTCGCTTCGAACGTGCTGCACGGACCCCAGGCCCCGATGACGTCGAGAATGTCCCCGAAGTCGACCGTGCCGTTGCCATCGACGTCGGCGGGACACCCGGGGCACGGCCCCCAGCTTCCGATCACGTCGAGAATGTCGGCGAAGTTCACCGAGCCGTCGTCGTTGACGTCCGCGGGACAGGTTCCGGCCGTCGCCCCCGCGGTCAGGAACCCGATGGTCAGGACGGCCACCGCGGCGACGCGGGCATTGAGTCGATTCAGCATGTGCTTGGATCCTCTTCCTCGCCCCCCGGGCCTGCACCGGCGAGACACCTTCCGCGCGAGCGTCCACCGATCCCCCCAGCGTACACGCGTTGGGGCGCCGGCAGTAGGCCCTTTAAGGGGATTCGAGCCGACCACGCCCCCGAGGGCCCCCGGGCCGACCGAGATCGGCGGCGGGGCCGGTGATCGGCTGGCCCCAGGCCGTCTCCATGTCCCCTTCGGCGAACGGGTTCGGATGCGACCGCGATGACGTGACACGGGCGCGCACGTACAACACGTCGTCGGGCAGTCGGTACTCGGGACGGCTGGCGGTGGTCGTCGCCAGCACTTCGCCGACTTCGACCGGTCGGCCGTCGCGCATCCGCGTGCCGATGAACTCGGTGGTGTACGCGACGCCTGGCTCGGTCTCGATCGAGAGCCACATGGCGTCGTCGCTCGCCCCGAAGTCGCGCAGCTTCACACCGGTGGACGCGTAGAACGCCCCGCTCCGCATCGCCGTGATGATGCCGGCGGGCGTCAGGTCCTCGCAGCGCACCCACACCCAGCCCCGCCCCGGAGTGGACGTCGGGTTCCGACCGTGGTGATGGTGAGCATCATCCGTGGCCAGACCGTAGAGGAGGCCGAGGCGAAGCGTCGTCAGCCGGAGCGTGAGCGCTGTATCCCACATTCGGTCCGTTGAGGCCGTCGTCGCATCACCGTGGTTGAGCACGCTTCGGTGGCCGTTGTACACCTCGAAGAACCGCTCGCCACGAATGGACGCGACGTCTTCCGGCGTCAGCGACGGAACGCAGTTGGGGTGGTTGAGGTGAGCGAGCACCGGGCGATCGTGCTCGCGACCGTGGGCGATGACCGCATCGATGTTGCGCTGAACGGTCTCACGAACCGAGGCCCCGCCCTGCGGTGGAATGACGTCGGCGAGGTTCAGGCCGTTGACGTGGACTTCGTGCTCCTCGAATCGGTCGGTGATCTCCTCGCCCTGGATCAGGATGAACTCGCCGGGTTGCTCGAAGGCGTCCTTCAGCTCAGGCAGCGTCTTGAGACGCATCTCCAGCCGGCCGTCGACCTCGCGCGCCACGACCCAGTCCGTACCGAAGTGTTGCACCAGCGCCCCGACGTCGGACGGGCGGAGCCGTGACGGCCCTGCCGCCAGGACCGGGAACCACAACTCGCCTTGCGAGAGCACGTTGTGATCGGAGAGCACGAGGAAGTCGTACCCGTGCTCGACGTACCAGTCGACCACGTGCTCCGGCGCGGCGTTGCCGTCGCTCCAGAGCGTGTGCGTGTGGGTGTTGCCCTTCCACCACTGCGACGACGCGAGGGCGTCCTCCGGCCGGTCGGCCGTCGGGGCGGAGCAGGCGACCATCGACATAGCGGCGGTCGCGACCGCGGCGACGCTTCGCAATCGGATTGTCAGATCGATGTCCACTAAGGAACGGTATGGCAAGGTCACCGAAGGGTTGCGTCTTCATGCCGCGGAGACTCATGCGCAAGGCCGGCCTGAAACGCTCTCACGTATTCGAGCACCGATGATGCGTCCCGATCAATGCCCGAGGCGGAGAGCGTATCGTGGATCGCGCTGTCATTGGTCTGATGCTGTCTCACCGCCTCGCCGGCCGTCCTCAGCACCTGCGCTTGGGCCTCGAATACCGCCCGTGGCAACGGTGCGTCGTCATGTCCCAGCACGTAGTACGCGACGTCCAGCGCCAGCAGGCGATCGAGCAATGGGAAGAGGCGACGTCGCGTGAGATAGTTGGGTTCGACGTGCAGGTTCTGGTACATGCAATCGCTCAGGAAGGCGGCGACGCCCGGTACCACCACGATGCATGAATCCGACGCGTGATCGCCGCCAACGTGGATGAGCCGAACCGACCGGTCTCCCAGATCGATGACCAACTCCGTCCGGAACGCCAGGTCCGGCACACGCAGCGTCAACTCGGCGCGATCGGCCGGGCTCAGCTCCGCCTGGATCATCTCCCGGCAGAACGGGATCTCGATCCCGGCGGCGACACGCTCGTCCAGCGCGGCATCGCTCCACGAATAGGTCGCCATGGTGGCAAC
>JAAELP010000382.1 GCA_024226535.1 Planctomycetota bacterium
AGGCCAGCGACTTCGGCCGGCGGTCCGCCCGCTTGCGCTCGGATTCGCTCAGCAGGCGCTTGCGGAGGCGGATCGACTCCGGGGTGATCTCCACCAGCTCGTCGGACTCGATGTACTCCAGTGCCGCCTCCAGGCTCAGCTCGCGCGATGCCTTGAGCACGACCGTCGCCTCCTTGGTGGACTCGCGAACGTTGGAGAACGCCTTCGCCTTCACGACGTTGACCGTCAGGTCGTTGTCGCGGGAGTTCTCGCCGACGATCTGCCCGGCGTAGATCGGATCCTGCGGCTTGACGAACATGACGCCGCGATCCGACAGGCTCTGAAGCGCGTACGACTTCGCCTGGCCGGATTCCGTGGCGACCATGACGCCGTTGGCGCGCCGGTGGTCGATCGCCCGCAACGGCGCGTAGCGCTGGAAGCTGTGGTACATGACCGCCTGCCCCTGCGTGGCGGTGAGCATGCGGCTGCGCAGGCCGATGAGCCCGCGGGCGGGGATCTCGCACTCCACGTGCATGCGGTC
>JAAELP010000383.1 GCA_024226535.1 Planctomycetota bacterium
AAAGCCGATGCCGCTCCAGCTCGTCGGGATCACGCATCGCGACGGCGAGCTGTTCGCGGTCCTGTACGACTCAGACCAGGACCGCATCGCCACGCTCGCCGAGGGCACGAGCTACGGTGGACGCGAGATCGCGCTGGTGGCAGCGGACCGCGTGCAGATCCGAGACGGTGACGCCGAGCACGAGCTGCGGCTGCGGGAGGATCGGCCATGACCGCTCCCACGCCTCCTCACGCCCCGAACGGCACTCACCACGTGCGCTGGCCCGCCGACCGCTTCTACTGGGGCGTGCTGGACGCGTCGCGTCTGGGTCGCAACGGAGGCAGCGGGACGAAGCAGCTCGGCTACCTCTTTGAGCCGATGCTGCCGGTGCCGATCGAGGAGGTCAACGCGGTCTACGAGCGGTTGGGCGATGGCCGCGTGCTGGCGTGCGGCGTCGAGCGTGAACATCTTGCGACCGTGCTCGACGACGGGGCCGTGACGCTGACGCCCGAGACGCTCCCGACGGC
>JAAELP010000384.1 GCA_024226535.1 Planctomycetota bacterium
CGTCCCCGAGTGCGTCGACGCACGGACCGCCGCGATCACGGAGGTTCTCGACGAGCTCGACCCCGAGCGCGAGCACGTCGCGCTGCGTCCGGCGGATCCCGGCGCCCGCGACAGCACCGGGTATCTCTGCGCGCACGATCCGGAAGGCGAGTCGATCGTGGGAACCGTCGCCGACCGGCTGGGTCTCGACGCCTTCGAGCAGGACGAGGACGTCCTCGACACGTGGTTCTCCTCGGGCCTGTGGCCGCTGAGCACGATGGGCTGGCCGGCCCCGGAGCAGGATCCGGACACCATCGGGCTGCTGGAGACCTTCAACCCGTCGTCGGTGCTCTGCACGGCCCGCGAGATCATCACGCTCTGGGTGTCTCGGATGGTCATGTTCAATCGGTACTTCAACGCCGGCCGCGTTCCATTCCGCCACGTCTACATCCACGCGATGATCCAGGACGGCAACGGGCAGAAGATGAGCAAGTCGCTCGGAAACGGTGTCGATCCGCGCGACATCATCCATCGTCACGGCGGTGACGGGCTCCGTTTCACCTGCGCCCAGATGGCCACGACCACGCAGGACGTGCGCATGCCGGTGGACACCGTGTGCCCCCATTGCGACGAGGCGTTCCATCCGAAGGAGATCACCACGCCGGCGGGCTATCGCGTGGCGGCTCCCCGGCTGACGTGCCCCGCCTGCTCGAAGGAGATGACCAGCCCGTACGGGCAGGCCTCCGGCACCGCCGAGCCGACGGCCGACGCGCCGCTGGCGCGCAACACGTCGTCGAAGTTCGATCTGGGTCGAAACTTCGCCAACAAGGTCTGGAACGCGACGCGCTTCGCGCTGGGCAACCTCGATTCCGTCGCGGGCGCCACCGACGCCGATCAGGGCCTCGACGATCTCGCCCTCGTGGACCGGTGGATCGTGAACCGGCTGCACCGAACGCTCCACGCGGTCGAGGACGCCGTTGCCGAGTACCAGTTCAACGTGTACGCCGAGGCGATGTACGACCTCATCTGGCGCGACTTCTGCGACTGGTACCTCGAGGCGATCAAGCCGACGGTCCGGGACGATCCGCGGCAGCAGCAGGTCCTGCGCACCGTCCTCAACGCGGCGCTGCGCATGCTCCATCCGATCGCGCCGTTCGTGACGGAGGCCCTCTGGCCGCACGTCACCGCGGCGGGACCGGCGGGGCTCGACGGCGTGCGCCTTGCCGACGCCCCGCTGCTCGCCGGCGCCGCGTGGCCCGACATCGACTGCCGCGTGCACGACGAGGACGCGGAGAGCCGCTTCACGCGGATGCAGGCGATCACGAACGCGATCCGGAACCTGCGCGGCGAGCGACAGGTGCCGCCGAAGCGGCGGATCACGCTCCACGCCCCGACGGAGATCGTCGCGTTCATCGACGCCGGAGGGGGCGTGGTCGAGACGCTCGCGGGGCTCGAAGGCGTGGGCGAGAGCGCCGGCGAGCGTCCCGCGGACGCGATTCCGCTCCCGTTCGAGGGCGAGGAGTTGCTCCTCAGCGGGCTCGCCGATGCCGTGGATCTCGACGCCGAGCGGGCACGCCTCGTCAAGGAAGTCGCCGTTCGGGAGAAGGCCGTCGAAGGATTCCGGCGTAAGCTCACCAACGAGGGCTATCTTTCCAAGGCGCCTCCCTCGCTCGTGCAGGAGACGCGCGACAAGTGTGCCGACGCGGAAGCGCAGCTCGCGGCAGCGCAGAACGCGCTGGTGGCCCTGGGGGACTGACGTTTCGGGGGGGACGAAGGAGACGCGCGTATGCGACGAACGGGACTCGTCCAGATCGGCTGTGCCGCCGCGCTTGTCGCGATCCTCGGCGTCACGGGATGCGCGACGATGGAGCCGGGCCCCGCCCCGGACCCCGACGCCGTGAGTGCCGGCGCGCTGCCGGCTGAGCTGCCGCCGGCAATGGACTTTCATACGGGGGAGGTTCCGGTCACGCGCGAGTCGTGGAACTTCAGCAGCTACCCCGGCACACGGCTCTCCACGCCGAACTACGCGATCCACACGACCATCGGGTACGAGCGATTCCTCGCGCGGCTCCCGGTGTTCGTCGAGTGCTCCCTGGACCGTTACCGCACCGCGCTCGCGGACCTGCCACGCCCGCGTCGAAGGCTCCAGACGTACATCTTCCGCGATCGCCGCCAGTGGTCGGCGAAGACGCGGCAGCTCCTGCCCGATCAGGCGAGTA